>JAQIBG010000005.1 GCA_027859175.1 Planctomycetota bacterium
ACGGCAGTGAACCGGCATCGAACATGTAAACCCGAGCCGGCGGACGATTCCACACCAAGAAGCCGCCGAGCACGCCGATCAAGGACAGGAACACCAAGCCCAGTTGTACATCGCCGCTCATCAGGCTAGCGCTCACCAGCACGGTTAGGCTTATGATTGCGGTGGTGGCCGATAGGCCATCGGCGTGGTCAAGCAGGTTGAACGCGTTGGTAACAACCATGCACCAGATTGCGGCCAAACCGTAGGACAGCACCGGCTGGTCTTGTATAATATCGATGCGCAAACCCGAGAAATACACCGCGATTCCAACCGCAATCGCCTGCACCAGCAATTTGATGGCGGGCCGCAAAGGGCGACTGTCGTCAACCAAACCGAGCCCGAACAGCAAAAAGGCACCGGCCGCAATCGGCCACAATGGCTCGAGCCGCAAGCCGGTGAGGCGGAACGCGCCGCCTGCAATGCTTGCCACCAGTACCAAAACCACGATCAACGCCATCGCCATACCGGCGCCGCCACCGTAGGGCACCGCGCGTGCTTGTTGTTTGTGGGCTTCGGTACCCGGCAGATCAATCATCCGACTGCGACGGAACAAGCCCATCAGCAAACGCACCAACACAGCCGAGGCGGTGGCCCCAATCAGCACCGGCACCAACAAGAACGCGGTGAACATCATTGCTGACGCGCTCGGGCAAAACGAGAGCTAACCACGATCAGCGCTGCGCCAATGATCGCCGACACGATGCACCACCACCACAAACCGCTTGGGGTAATCGGCTGCATCGGGCCAAGCCGCGCAATGGCATCAGGCAGGTAGTGGGCTTTCCATGGCCAAAGCGCCACCAGGCTGCCGGCCATCAAACCACTGAGGACACTCATGGTGCGATCATGGGCCCGCGCCAGCACCCGGCGCAAGATCGGCACAAAGGCCATCAGGCCGAGGCCCATGCCGAGCAGGAAGCAACCGACGATCACTAGGTCACGATCATGCACGGCCGCAGCGATCACCTGATACATGCCGAGCACCAAGAGAGCCAGCGACCCGGAAATCCCTGGCAGCAGCATCACCGAAATCGCAATCGCACCGGCCATCATAACCAGGACCGGATGCGGGCCGAGCGCAGCAGCGGGCGAGAGCACGAGGCCGGCCGACACGGCGGCACCGGCCGCGGCCAGGGCCCAGTCGATCCCTTTGGTGCCAGCCTTATGCCGCCACGGCTCGTTGACGCTGGCAGCCACAAGACCAAAGAAGAAGGCAAACACGATCGGTGCCGAGCTGGGATTAATCAGCAGGCCTTTGGCGTTGGCCAACGCCTGGAGCAATTGTGCATCATTAAGGTTGGCAATCTCGGGCTTGCTGCCAACCAGCAGGCGCAGGGCGGTGACCAGTGACACCGCAGCACCAATCCCAAGCGGGAGCAAAAACCGCAGGGCAGCAAACAGCTGCGCCCGACCTGCACGCGAGGCGATACCACGCAGGCCATGCAGCATCGCACTGAGGGAGTCGATCAGGGTGGTGTAGATGCCCAAGATCAGGGCCACGGTGCCACCCGAAACGCCAGGGACGGCGTCGGCCAGGCCCATCGCCATGCCACACAGGGCGGTGCGTGCGATACACGGCGTGGTGCTGCTGCAGCCTGCGGGAGGGCACGATGGCTCGCTGGTTTCGCTGGTCTCGCTGGGCGCAGGCTCGCTCATACCGCCATGCTGGGGCGAGCCTGGGGGGTGCAATCCCTTCGCGCCCGGCTCGTGGTCAGCAGGAGGGTTCACGCGTCGCCGATATCAATGCCCACGCGGGCCATCAATTCGTGCTGACGCTGCCACATCGTGGCGCGCAGATCGGGTTCGATGTCGTCGTAGCCGAGCAGGTGCAGCAGGCCGTGCAGGATGTAGAGCTCGAGTTCTTCGCCGGCGCGCTGCTCGCTCCCGTGGCGCTCCACAGCCATGCGACGCGCCACGTCGATGCCCACCGCGAGGTCGCCAAGGTGGACACAGCCGATCTCAGGATCCACGCCGCCATCGGGAAAGGTCATGACATCGGTGGGCTCGGGGTCGTTGAAGTGATCCACGTGCAGTTCGGCGCTGCGGCTGTCGTCAACCAACTCCACCGTGAGCGCGGCCGCCTCATGCCCAGCTTCGCGCAGGGCGTCGTCGCACACGCGCTGCAAACGCTCGGCATCGAAGCTCGGGGCTTCGGCGATGCGGCCGGTGATGGTGAGTTGGCAGTAGGGATCAGTCGGCAAGGGTGCCACCTTCAGCGCAGAGTTCGGTTAAACGGCTCAGGCAGCGGCGGTACTTTTTCCGATAGCCCAGTTCACGGTATTCGGGCTTGAACACATCGGCAATCGGACAAGCCGCCTGGACCCGCAGCGGAACTTTCCAGTCGTACAAGCGGTCAATCAGATGCACAAAGCGGATTGCCGAGAGCTGATCATCCCACGGCCGCATCTCGGTAATCGTTAGGGCCGGCATCAACCCCGCCACGCGCCGCAGGCTCACCACCGGGATACGCGTTAAAAACCGATCGAGTTCATGGGCGTCAAGCGCCAGCGCGCCGTCGATAATGGCGAAGGGGACCACCGCGGCACCCCAGCCGCTGGGGTCTTCGCCGTCACGCCGATGACGCTGGCGGTAGTCTTCACCGGGAACGTGCACGTCATCGAAATGCGCCTGCACACGCGCCAGTTGGCGGCGTAGCAATTGCACGAACACATGCTCGGCGCCGAGTTCACCCGGCACCGTGTTTGAGGTGAGGATGACCCGCACCCCTTTGCCGAACAGGCCATCGAGCACCAGATCCGCCAGGCGCGTGTTGGACGGGTCATCGAGCTCAAACTCATCAACGCATACCAAGTCGGCGCGCAGGATCTCTACGCAGCGCTTCGGCCCTTCGAGCACCGCCAGCGAGATCATCTCGGAGAAACTCAGGTAGCGCCGGGTGCCCTGGGCGGCGTGGAACGCAGCCGCCAAGAGGTGGGTTTTGCCAACACCAAAATCGCCATCGAGATACAGCCCCGGTTTCTCGCCACGGCGCCACATCTCCCACAGGCGCTTGCGGCCAGCGCCGGCAAAATCACGGACCTGATCAACCGCACTTTCTTGCCCACTGACGCTCGCATCGATGCGATAACCGTCGAAGGTTTTGTCGGCAAAACGGGGCGGCGGCACGAAGTCATCCGCTTCGTGGGGAGCATGAACGCGGCCAGCGATATCATCAAGGAGCATGGGACAGCGGGCCAACTCGGTGGTACGGAAAGCCCCCGACCCAAACGGGCCGGGGGCTTGTGGTGCGGGTAGCCGGACTCGAACCGGCATCATCAGCTTGGAAGGCTGATGTCCTAGCCATTAGACGATACCCGCGGCCAGGGGCCGAGACCGTAGGCACGTGGCGGAAGACGGCAAGAGGGCAGATTTACCAGCTGCGATGCCGCCAGTTGCCCTGTTTGGGCGCCTGCGCAGCGAGAATCGCGCAACTCGGCGTGCGCGCCAGATAGCGCTGCGCTGCAGCGCGGACCTGCTGCGGGGTGGTGGCCAGAATCGCAGCACGATACCGTTGCAGATGCTGATCACCGCGGCCCAGTGTGGTGCCAATGAAGCTGTCGAGGGCCTCCTGCGGCGGGGTTTGCCGGGTGTCGAGTCCGGCAATAAGCGCCAACACGGCGGCTTCGTGCTGAGCCGCACTCAGAGCACGCTGCGCTAGGCCCTGGGCTAGGCGCTGACAGGCGGCGAGACTGCGCTCGGGCTTGGGGTCACGATAGCTGGTGAACACCACCTGGGCGCTGCGCGGATGAACGGCAAAGCTGACGCCATAGGCCCCGCCGCGTTCACGCACCGCGCTGTGCAGGGCACCGTCGCTGAGCGCTTGGCAGCCGATCGCCAAAGCTGGGCAATCGTCAGCCCCAAGCGCCGGGCCGGGATAGACCGCGGCAGCGTAGCCGAGCCCGGTGTCGGTGATTAGCGCCTGCGGACGCAGCGGGCGGCGCCGATAGCCAGCAATGTGATGCCCAGCAATTGGACGGCAACTGCTGGTGCCCCAGGCCTTGCGGCAATACCGCGCCATGGCCGCCGTCTGCGGGCTACCAATGAGGGCCACGCGCGGCTTTTGCCGCAGCAGCCGGCGGTGCCAAGCAGCCATTTCGGCAATCGCCTCATCGAGATGGGTGTCGGCCCAGCGCAGCCAATGCAGGTACTCAAGACCACCACCGGCGAGCGCGGCGGCCGGTGTGCCGCCACAGGCTGCTGCCGCGCAGTGGTGGGCGAAGTCGTCGCCGCTCTCAAGGATGTCGGCGCAACAGGCGTCGAGTTCATCGAGGAGGAGTTCGGCGATGCGTTCGCGTTCATGCCAAACCTGCTGATACCAGCACTGGGGCAGCAGGCCCAGGTGACGGCGCCAACTGTGGGCCGGGCCTTCGCAGCTAAGCACCAGGGCGCCCCGCAGTCTGTTTGCCGAGCCTGGGTCGCAGCGTGCTTCGCTCCAGGCGGCAATGCCGCTGCAGCGCGCGTCGAGTTGGCGCGTGTGGGCCTGATAGCCGAGGGCGCCGCGGCCCAGCGCGCCGAACACCGCGGTGAAAGCCGTGAGTGCGGCCGGCTTGCCGGTGCCGGGCGCAGGCAGCGGAATCATCGCCACCTGCTGAATCAGGCCGCCACTTGGCACCGCGTAGCCACTGATGCCCTCATGTTGGCTTGGCGCTGGGGTGGGCACAAAAGCAGGTGGGATGTCACCACGACCGATGCTCGGCAGACAACTGGGGTCGTCTTCCCGCTGTTCGCTGCTGCGGCGCTGTTGTTCTCGCTGGGTCCAATCGACCTTGGTGGCGCTGGTGGCGGCAATGCGCTTGAGGCGTTGCTGTTGGGCTGCAGGCCAGGCCGAATCAGGACTGGCCTGCACATCGATCATCGCCCGATTGGGCGCGATCAACTCAGCGCAGGCCGCCTGGGCCCAGGCTGGAGTGCAGCGCTCGCGCAAGGCAGTGAGAACAGGGTCTGGATCGAGGAAGGGCACCGGATCGGTGCCGTCGGTCCAGGCTTCAGCGATGCAGTGACACCAACTGGCTGCCTGGGTTGGATCGCCGCTCAAACGCCGCACATCCATTTCCAATTGCAGGAACGCTGCATCGAGCGTGGCGGCGCGGGGCGCGGTGGCCGCCATTTGTGCCAGCACCTGGTGAACGATCGTGCGCATCGTGTCGGCTTCATGCGCCTGACAGCCATTGCGCCGGATCTGCAATTCACCGCGGGGGGCGTGGCTGCCGAAGCCGCTGCCGTCACCCAGCCCAATGCCAGATTCATCGCAGGCGAGGCGCAGAGGAGTAGCGTCATGGCCACACAGCAGGTGATTGAGCAGGCGCCCGGCGCACAGGTCTTCGGCGCGGCGCATGTCGCCCCAGGGCCACGCCAATAGCCAGGCGCTGGCTTCACGCGGATCAGCGCCACGGGGCGGGGTGGTAAGGGCAATGCGCCGCTGACCATTGATGGTACCGGGCTCGGCGGCCTGCGGACCAGCGCCGTTACGGCGTGGCAGTGTCGACAAAACCTCGGCCTCCATCGTAGCCGGGTCAATCGGACCCACGCTGACCAAGCACAGATTGGCCGGGCGATACCAAGCCTGATGGTCACGTCGGACGGCAGCCAAGGAGAGTTTGGGAATCGCCAGGGGGTCGCCGCCTTCGTTCCAGGCAAAGGGGCTGCGGGGATACAGAGCCGCACCTACGGCCGCGCTGATCACCTCGTCTGGCTCGGCCATCGCCCCGGCCATCTCATTGAACACCACGCCGCCGAGTTGGCCCTCGGCGCTGAGGTGCCACACCTCGCGGTCGAAGGCAGTTTGCTCAAGTAGGGGGTTCCACACGGCGTCGGCCAACACGCGCACCATGTTGCACAGGTCGTCGGCCAAGGGCGAGGCGCACAGATAGGTGGTGGCGTCGGGGCCGGTCCACGCATTGCATTCGCTCTGCAGGCTGCGCCCTAGCATGCCCTGCAGCGGATCGCGCACCGGGAAGCGTGCGCTGCCACACAGCACCAAATGCTCGAGAGCGTGGCTACGACCGGTATCGTCGCGCGCTGGAGTCCGCAGCACCAGGGCGGCCGCGCAGTCACCCGTCTCGGTGTGGAGATGGTGGTGAACTATGCCGCTCGCATGCGATCTTCGCAGTAATGTGGCCTCTAGTCGCTCAAGAGGCACGCGAGATCGGGTCGTAAAGGGGGGTACTGGCATTGCTTGCGCTCAGGGTGACCGTGCGGCCGTGGGTGACAACTAGTGGTCTTCCTGCCCTGCGGCCTTGTCGACCGCATAGCCATTGCTTAGTCTGCTCGCCTGCCACCACGGTCTGTAAGCCATTGTCGCCCGGTGCTCTGCGCGCCATTGGCTGTGACCCCGCCAAAGAAGCCTGCCGCGTGAGCGACGACCTTGCCGTTTCTGATCTGATCAACGAACGCTTCCAGCTCCTGCGTGAGATTGGCCGCGGTACGACTGGCTTGGTGCATGCCGCCTGGGATCACCACCTCGATCGCGAAGTGGCGATCAAGATGATCCATCCCGAGTTGCAATCGCACCGCGAGATCAACAGCCGCTTCGAATCTGAAATTCGGATTACCGCCCGCCTGCAACACCCTGGTGTGGTGGCCGTGTTTGAGCGCTGCGAGACGGCAACCCATGAGCACGGCTATGTCATGAGCCTGGCGATGGGCAAAACGCTCGACGACTACCTCAATGAACTGGTGCGCTCGGATGAGCCGTGGAAAGATTCGAGCCTCGTCGACCGGTTGACCTTGTTCCTCAAGGTCCTCGACATCATCGCCTATGCGCATTCGCAGGGCGTGGTCCATCGTGACATCAAGCCGGCCAACATTGTGCTCGGCCGCCATGGTGAGGTGCACGTCCTCGACTGGGGCTTGGCCCGCATCCTGCGTGAGCCTGACGGCCCAGAAGGGGTGTCGGAGCTCGCCTACGATGAGCTGTTTGGCCGCACCGCCGAGAGTCAATCGCTGCGTGATAACGCCACACGGCGCGACAGCTCATCAGGCCGCGCGCGCCACAGCACCGAAGTAGACACACTCTATACGCCCACCGACCTGTCCAAAGATGACGAAAAGGCGAGCGACCTGACGCCGACGCGCATGGCCAGCCGGCATCAGCTCGACGAGCATGACCACACGCCGACTCAATCTTTCCAAACGCCACGCCGCCCGGCTGAAGATGACGCAACCCGCATCGATGATGGTTTGAGCAGTTCAACCGGCGCCAATCCCGATAGCAATACAAGCAACGCCAGTGTGAGCTCGAGCAGTAGCGTCGCTGGTCGGCCGTCGTCTAAGCGGCGCCATCGCACCTCGGCTTTTGTCACCGGTTCCTCGCAACGCGATGAGCGCAGCACCCAGCACGGCGCGGTGCTGGGATCACCGGCCTATATGAGCCCCGAGCAGGCCAGCGGCGCTGCCAACACCGCCGATGAGCGCGCCGATATTTACAGCCTTGGTGTGATCCTAGTTGAGTTGCTCTCATTGCACACGCCCGCCGAGCGCGCCAAGAACGAGCCCCTGGTTGAGTTCATCGAGCGCGTTCGCAAGGGTGAGCGCCAGAAGCTGGGCGAGCTGTGGGCCGACGCGCCGAAGCCACTCGAGCGCATTTCCGAATGGGCACTGGCGCTTCGCGCTGAAGACCGCTACCCCGATTGCGAAACCTTCCGCAACGACCTGCAAGACCTGCTCGACAAGTTGTCGGCCTCGTATTCGGAACTCGAACGCCAGCGTCTTGAGCAAGAACGCGAGGGCGCCTGGCTGCATCACGGCACTTGGAACTATGGCGCCAAGCCCGGCCTCGAACCGTTCACCGAACCGGTGGTGGCCTACGAGGGCGAAGCCATCGGCCAAGTGATGCATCCCGAATTGGGTGGCTTGCTGCTGGGCGGAACTGGCCTGCAAGTGTACCCCTTAGGGCTGCCAGTATCTGATGACCTCCGCATCACGGCGGAAATCTCGATCAACCGGGGCCGTCAGGTCACTATTTTTGCGCGCGGCGTTCCGCCTGGCCCCAGTTATTGCTTCCAGATCGGTGCCTACGACGGCAAGTGGGTGACGGTGTCGCGTAGCGAAAGCTCCGACGATTTATTCCATCCCGACCTGCTCACGATGCGCGCCCTCGGCACCAGCTCGACCAGCTTTGATGCCACCCGACGCGGCAAGCGCCGCACCGTCGTGATCGAGATCGTTGGCTCGCGCCTGAGCATGACGCTTGATAACAGTGAACCGTTGATCGTGCAGGACCCGTGCCCGTTGGTAGGCCCTTTGCACCGCCAGATGGCACTGGCCACCACCGACAGCCAAATTGTGGTGCACTCGATGGTAATCGAACGGCGGCGTTCGCCCTTGATGATGCCGGCCTACAGCATCGCCAATGAATTGCTGCGGCAGAAGCTGTATCCGCAAGCCATCGATTATTATCGCCGCTTCCTGCTCGAACACACCGGCAGTGGTCAATGCGTTGAAGCCAACTTCATGTTATGCTTGGCCTTCCTCCAAGCCGGCCACCGCGCTCAAGCTGAGCGCGAACTGCGCAACTTCCTGTCTGAGAACATGGAGCACGAGCTCGCACAGGATGCGATTTTCGAACTGTCGCGCCTCGCGGTTGACCGGAGCTCCGGCATCGAACGCGCTGTGCGCACCGTGCTGAGCTATCAAGAATCTGGTGACTTGGTGCGGTCGCGGTTCTGTCTGTGGGTCACCCATATGCTCAGCGAGCGGGTTGGCGAAGACGGCCTGTCGCCCGCGGTGATCCACGATCTGACCCAGTTGCGCCACTTGATTCGCGGCTTTGCTGACGAGCAATTGATTCTCGACACCATCGCGCTCGGCATCAACGAAGCACTGCAAGACTTTGCCAATCGCCTGCTCGACATGGACGCCGCGACCGAACTCGAGAATCTCTCCGCAGAAATCGAGACATGTAGCGAACTCGGCTATGCATTCCGCGTCACCGGCCTGCACGCCCAGCAAGACTACCTTGCGTTGTCACGCAAGCTGGCGGCAATTCCTAAGGGTGACGACCACGGTGAACAACTCGGCCACGCCCTGACTGGGTTTAAATCGGTTCGCGACTATCTGTTCTTGGCCGCCCTCGGTGGCAGTGAATTCTTGCTCGGCGCGCTTGAAGCACGCGACCCAACGCCGGTTGAACGCATCTTGCGCGCAATCCTGTTTTTGCGGTCCAATCGCAAGGATGCCGCCGAAGAAGATCTGCACGTATGTTTCCGCTTGATGGACATCATCGAAGTGGAGCGGACCTCGCAGGAAGTCACCGCTACGGCGCGTTTGGCCTTCTTTGGCCTTGGCTATCTGCCCTGGGACGTGATCTGGGAGCCAATCGCTTCAATCCGGCGCGGCCAAGAATTACAGGCACTGGCTGGCTGGCTCGCCGAGAGCCTTGGCGCTACCGAAGAAGCGGCGATGGCGTATCGGATGCTGAACCAACTTGGCTCCGGCTACTGCAAACTCGCCGAGCAGGGCTTGATCCGTCTCGGCATGAAACGGGAATCCGATGCCGGGTAGGACCTTGCAGTAGGGCCCTGGGTGCGCGCCTTTGGCGCTGTGGGTCCTCGATCCTAGGAGCAGCCGACTGGCAGGGCCAACTGGCTTGTCCCCACGACCTAAGCGCCGCAAGGCGCGTACCAGGACCCAGGGCCTCGCAGGGCGTGCCGGCGCAGGCTCAGCCCTTGCGTTTATCCGGCACCGCGATGTCAACCGCGCCCAAAAATTCGGTCGCGTAGGTACCAGACGGCAAAGCCAGATCGAGACGCACGCGTTCGTCTTCGCTATGCAGGGTCGGCGTTTCCAGCAGTGGCACCACCACGGGGCGGCGATCACCGGGTGAATTGAACACGCCATCGCGCTCAAACCAAGCCCAGTCGATACCGGTATCGGCCGACCACGCGCGCTCTTCGGCGGCGATGGCCTCGCTCGGGCTGATCTTCCACGTGCCAGGCAGCGGCGCGGAGGCGCGCACTTCGAGACGGGACGCGCGTTCGTTGACTTCGTCGCAATCCTCGTCGCTGACCACAAAGGGGGCGCCGCTGGGGGCGATAGCGAGGTCGCCTGGGCGCAAACGATGCAGTAGCCCCTGCTCCTTGCGCGCATCATAAACGGCATTGAACACCGCAGACTGCCCAGCGCTGGCGATTAATTTACGAATCGGATGGCCGCCGATCTTGAGGGCCTTGGTGGCATTGGCGCCCTTACGCACCGCACCCACTAGTTTGCCGGCCAGATCCTTGCGGAAACCACCGGGCAGCTCGTCGCCAAAATGCCACGCGCCACTGGGATCAACCAGGAGCTCAACCGCGCGCTCGAGGTCGCCACGGCCCCAGGCTTGAGCGATTGACAGGCTGGCACCGTGCAAACCAAAGCGCTGGGTGCCGAAACGATTGCCGAGCCCTTCGCGCGCAACGCGCTCGCAAGCCTGTTGCAGCACGGCGGTGTCGTCTACCTGCAGGCCAAGCTGAAAGCGATTGCCGCGCAGATGGCCCGTCTTGAGTTTATTGCGATGGCGCTCACAGCGCAGCACGCGCAGGCTGCCATCGCCTTCGGCGTACTCAAAACCCGCCAGCTTCTCACTGTCACCAAATTGCAGCGAGACCCACTGCCGAGTAACGGCGCGCCGATCTTTGCGGCCGGCAATGCCAACATCGCGCGATTTCACCCCGCCAGTCCGTGCCAAAATCCGTACCGCATCATCAGTCGTGAGATTGCGTTTCTCAATCCACACGTAGACGTGCTCGCCTTCACCACAGGGCTCGTAGGCCGGCAATTCTTCAACGATGAAATGATCAGGGCCGGCAATCAAACTGCCGTTGGGGCTACTCATGAAGACTCCGCATCGCGCGCTGCATCTGCTTCGGCGGCGGCACGATACGCGGCCCGTAAGCGACTGGCCCAGGGGCCGGGATGTCCGGACCCAATGGAGTGGCCGTCGAGAGTGACAATGGGGACTAATTCGCGCACCGCACTCGAGATCCACATTTCATCGGCTTCAAAGCAGGTGTCGCGGGTGAGATCGGCCTGTTGCCATTCGAGGCCGGCCGCACGCGCCAAGGGCTGAAGGCCAGCGCGCGTAATGCCGGGCAGATTGCTGATCCGTGGGCTCAGCACCGCACCATCTTTGAGAATCAGCACGTTCGAGGTCACGCCTTCGGCAATCAGACCCTGCTCATCGCAGTAGATTGCCTCATGCGCACCAGCGCGTTCGGCGGCCAGTAGCCCTTCACGGCCGGTGATATAGGCGGTGGTCTTGAACTGTGGGCACACCCGCGCGCCACGGAAGGTCACGGCGCCAACGCCGTCGGTATACCAAGCAGCAGGGGGTTCGTGCAATTCGCGCAGCAAAACCACCACCGTGGGCTGGTCAGCACCAAACACGCCGTCGGTATGCAGGCCAGGGGTCACAATCAGGTTAACCCGCACATCGCTATACCCAGTGGCTTGAACCGCTGCTGCCAATTGCGGGCGGAACTCAACCTCGGTCAGCACTGGCGGAATCCCCAAGGCTTCAGCGGCTGCGCCCAAACGGCGCAAGTGCTCGCTCAGGGCATGCGGGTGACCAGCGTAGCTGCGCAGGGTTTCAAACGCGCCGATGCCACGCAGAAAACCAAGATCGCACACGCTCACGGTGGCCTCAGCGAGGGTGGTGAGCTGTCCGTTAACGAGAGCCATGTCGGGCATGGCCGTAATCGTCGGCTTGGGCCTCAGATGTCCAGGCGCAGAAAGTCGAGCCCACCGGTGCCAACCAGGGTCGGCTCCTGATCGGCGTGCTCGCCGTAGAGGGTCAAATTGGTAGACCCGTTGATGCGCACTGGCACACAGCGCCCGATGCAATCATCGTGCCCTGCGCGGTCCATCACCACGTTGAGGTTGCCTTGGCTGCGGCCCTGCAGGCGCTGATCGTTCGACTTGCTCACACCTTCAATCAGCACCGACAACACCTGGCCGTGGAGGCGCCCATAGCGCTCTTCTTGCTGGCTCAACTGCAGGCCAAGGGCCTCATTGCAGCGCACGCGCTTGATGTCTTCCGGGACGTCATCTGGCAGGTTCCAGGCACCGGTGCCGGGGCGCGGGCTGTACATGAACACATACGAGCCGTCGAATTGGACATCGCGCATGAGGCTCATGGTTTCAGCAAAGTCTTCATCGGTTTCGGTGGGGAAGCCGACGATGATGTCGGTCAGGATTTCCACACCGGGGCACAGCCGCCGTGCGCGTTCCACGAAATCGAGATAGCCTTCGCGGGTGTAGCGCCGCCCCATCAGGCGCAGCACGCGTGACGAACCGCATTGAGCCGGCACGTGCAGGTGCTTGGCCACGCGATCGCAATCGCGAATCGCGATGAGCAGTTCATCGGTGATGTCTTTCGGATGCGAGGTCACAAAGCGCAAGCGTTCAAGGCCGTCGATCTCATTGAGTCGATACAGCAGCTTGGCCAGGCTGGTGCCGTCGCCCAAGGTTTTGCCGTAAGCATCGACGGTTTGCCCCAGCAGGGTGACTTGAACGTGGCCATTGGCGACCGCATCGCGCACTTCGGATTCAATCAGATTGGGGTCACGACTCTTTTCGCGGCCGCGCGTTTTAGGCACAATGCAATAGGTGCAGTTGTAGTTGCAGCCACGCATCACTGGAATCCAGGCGTTCACGCCTTCGCGACGCCGCGCCGACCAGTTTTCGCTCTCGAAGAAACCAAAGTCGGTGGCCACCACTTGCTGCTCTTGCTCCAGACGCTTGAGCAGGGCCGGCATGTGTACGAACTGGTCGGTACCAACCACCAGATCTACGTGCGGGTGAGCCTGAATCAGCTCTTCTTTGGCGCGTTGCGCCATGCAGCCCATCACGCCAATGCGCAGATCTTTGCGCTCACGCTTGATCGGCTTGAGGCTGTCGAGACGACCACGCACCTTAGCTTCGGCGCCATCGCGAACCGAGCAGGTGTTGTAGAGCACCAGCGAAGCCGCATCGACGCTGTCGACCTGGCTATACCCATCGTCGGCCAGACGAGCCAGTACCACTTCGGTATCCGACGCGTTCATCTGGCAACCGAAGGTCTCGATATAGACCGTCTTGCCTTGTTCCGTGCTCATGGCGCTCCTCGTCCGGCGCGGGTTGTAACGCCATACCGCTGGGTTCAAACCGCAAGCCGCCGAATCGCCTGCGAGGCGCATCGTTGACATTGTGCCCGCTTGCAGCGCAGCGTGGCGGGGCCAAGGTGCCAGTCGGAGCCAGATTCGATGCCCCAACAGTTACGTGTGCTGCATGTTGCCTCAGAGGCCGTGCCCTTTGTCAAAACCGGCGGTTTGGCCGATGTGGTGGCTGCCTTGCCCAAGGCGCTGCCCAAGCACAAGGTCGAGGCCCGGATCGTTATCCCTGGCTACAGCGCCGCGCTACGCAAAGCCGAAGAACTCGGCGGCCTGGAGTGGCTGCCTGGTGATCTGACGATTGAGGCCGGCGGGGTGGACCACCGCATTGGGGTTGGCGCGATCACAGTAGAGGGGGTCACCTACTACCTGCTGGCCTGCAACGAACTGTTTGCGCGCGAGGGCCTGTACGGCCCGGCGGCCTCGGTTGACTATGACGATAACGCGCGGCGCTTTGCCGTGTTCTCGAAGGCCGCGCTGGCCCTACCACACTACGTCGGTTGGATTCCGCACGTAGTGCACGCCCACGATTGGCAGGCCGGCTTGATTCCGGTGTTACTGCAACGTGGGTTCCAACACGACCTGCCGGCCACGCGCAGCGTGTTCACCATCCATAATATCGCCTACCAAGGCGCGTTCTGGCATTGGGACCTGCGCCTGACCGGGCTCGACTGGTCTCTGTACAACCCGCTGCAGCTTGAGCAGCACGAGCGTCTTAACTGCCTCAAGGCCGGCATCGTGTTCGCCGATCGCGTCACCACCGTGTCCAAGCGCTACGCTGAAGAAATTCAAACGGCCGAGTTCGGCTATGGGCTCGACGGGGCAATTCGCGAGCATCAGTATAAGCTAACCGGCATCACCAACGGCATCGATGTCGACGAGTGGGACCCGGGCAAAGATCCACATCTGCCGGCAAATTACACCGCCGCCAAGCTTGCTGGTAAGCAGACCTGCAAGCAGGCCCTGCGCAAAGAACTGAATCTCACCACCGAGGGCAACCCGGCCCTGGTAGGCGTGGTGTCGCGTTTGGTATGGCAGAAGGGCATCGATCTGCTGATTGAAGCCGTCAGTCCGTACATTCTTGCCGGCCGCATGCAGTTAGCCGTGCTCGGTACAGGTGACCCAGACTTGGAGCACCGCCTGCGGCAGTTGCAGGGCAAGCATCCTGGCTACGTATGCTTCTGGCATGGCTACAATGAAGGCCTGGCCCACCGCATTGAAGCCGGTAGCGATATTTTTGCGATGCCCAGCCGCTTTGAGCCGTGCGGTCTCAATCAGATGTACTCGCTGCGTTACGGCACCTTGCCGATCGTGCGCCACACCGGTGGCTTGGCCGATACGGTTAGCGATGTGGTTTCTGGCGCAGGCAACGGCTTTACTTTTGGCCCGATGGATCTGGGGCATTTTTCCAGCGTCCTCGATCGGGCTCTGGGCCTATATGCCGAGTTCCCAGCAGAGTGGACCAAGGCGGTTAAGCGCGCCATGAAGGGCGACAACAGCTGGAACCACGTGGCGGCCGAATACGCCGACTTGTATCGCAAAATCAGCATGATTTGAACATGCCGGCTCTCGTGGCGTTGTTCCGCTGTACACATTAAGTTAACGATCGTTGACAGTTGGCAATTAAGCGCTACCGTAGGTCCAACACAAGGGGACTCGCCATGCGCGCTGTCATTATGCTCTCACTCGGCATCGCCACGCTGTGCACCAGCGGTTGCGGCATTACGCGCGAAATGTGGCGAGATAAAGCACACCACGATTGGCTTGCAAGCGTGGCCTATAGCGACGACAAGAGCAGCGTGGTCTTGGATGGTCTCGGTGATGATTACCACACGCCAAGTGACCCGATGTGGGCCGAAATTCTGGCCCATGACCCGCAAACCATTCGCATCGAGCACGGCCACGGCGTGCAACAGGGCAAGCTACTCAGTTACGACCTGCTGATCAGCATCAGCAGCCGCGATGCCGTTTACCACGTGCGCGGCATTGCTGACATCGATTCAGATCAAGCAAGCACGCCGGTGCGATTGTCGCGCGACGGCACGCGGATCGAGATACGCGAGGAAGATTCCGCCGCCCTCTTCGTTGGCAAAGTAGCGGTAACACCAGTAACCGTCGGGCTAGACGCCGCAGGGTATGCTGCGACAACAGCTTTGGCCGTAGCATTGTCACCGATATGGGTGCCGACCTTGATGAATTACTTTACTATCTAATCCAAATCGTGCAGGCGGCCGTCACGCAGTTCACTGCGCCGATCGGCCGAGGCGGCGATGCGCGGGTCATGCGTGACCAGCAACACGCTTGAGCCGTCTTCACGCGCGAGCTCGAGCAAGAGTTGCAGCACTTCGTCGGCAGTGTGTGGGTCTAGATTGCCGGTGGGTTCGTCGGCCAAAATCAGCGGCGGCTTGCGCACCAAAGCGCGGCACAAGGCCACCCGCTGCGCTTCGCCGCCTGACAAGGTCTGAACCGCAGCTTTGCGACGCTGATTCAAGCCAACACGATCAAGCAGTGCATCGGCGCGCTGTCTATCGGCCTCGTTGCCACCGTTGGCCCGCACTGGCAACAAAACGTTCTCGAGCACGTTGAATTCGGGCAGCAGATGAAAGCCTTGGAATACAAAACCAATATGCTTGGCGCGAAGTCCGGCGCGCAAACCAGCCGAGGCCTTGCTTGGCACCACCGTGCCATCAATCGCAATGCTGCCTGCATTGGGCGTGTCGAGCAGACCGGCAATATTCAGCAGCGTTGACTTGCCGGTGCCGCTGGCGCCGCGAACCGACACCACTTCGCCAATCTGCAATTCCAGGTCACACCCATCCAACACCGTGGTGCCGGGAAAGCTGCGCGTGATACCCAGAAGGCTGAGTCGAGCGCTCATCAGCCTGCCTCACGAATGGTGTCGACCGGGTTGATCAATCCGGCGCGAATCGCAGGAATCAGCGCCGACACCAAACCGATCCCGGCCTGCAAGGCAATGAAGGAGGCGGGGGTCCGCCAGTCAAAATGAATGGGGGCCTCTGAGGTATAGAACACCTGCTGCGGGAACAGCGTCCACCCCGTCCACTCGCTGAGCGGATTGATCAACGCTAACGCACCCCAACCAGCGCCCCAGCCCAACAAACCACCACCAACACAGGCCAGGGTGCTTGCGAGCAGGAAGATCGCGATCACGCGCCAGGGATGCACACCAATGCCGATCAGCACCCCAATATCATGACGTTTTTCCGCAACCAAAGTACTGAACACCGCAGCCACCGTGAAAATACACAAGGCTTGCAGCACGATCATCACGATTCGCAAGGTCCGCAGATTGATCTCCAGCAAGCGCACCGCATTGCCCCGAATCTCGTGCCATAGATCGATGCGGGCGCGGCTGCCCTGGACAGCACTCACCAAGTCGGAATCAGACAATAATTCTGAGCGAACCTGCTCCAAATCAGCATCGGGGCTGACGCGCATACGATAGCCGTCAACCTTGGGCCCACCGTTGCGGTGACGCCTGTCGTCTTGATCGGTCAGGCGCTGGGCGGAGGCCAGTGGCATGATTGCGGCGTAGCGATCGATCTCGAGCACGCCGGTGCCCACGGTATCGCTGATTTCCAGGCGCACGCTGCCGAGGCGCCCGCCCTTCTGATCAGGGAGGGTGATCGCAACCGGGCTCCCCATGCGCAAGCGGCCGCCTTGTTCGTACATCAACTCGCGGCCGACAATCAAGCCAGCGCGAAACCGGCTCGCACGTGGCGGCAGTGGAACCGGCAAGCCGGCAAGGCCGCCCAGGGTCTCAAGCCCGGCCAGGGGCAGCCAGGCGCGACAGTCTTGAGTGATGAACCCGGTCCCGCGTTCATCGGCTTCGAGCGGCGGGGCCGACAACTCCAGCCCGGGTCGCGGATGCAGCCACGCGTCGTTCAGGCGATTGATCGCTCGGTCAGCCTGCCAGTCAACGCCCTGGGCGTGAATCGGGATCATGCGCTTGGAGCCGCTGCGGTCTTCAGACACCATCGGGGCTGGCGTGGCGATGAAGGGGGCAGCGGCCACCACTGACGGGTGTTTGGTCAAGATCGTGTCGACCGCGCGCGAGGCCAAGATGCCCTCGCTGCTGCGCAGGCTGATGTCGCTCTCGGAAGCACGCACCTGGACTCGCGTAAAACTGACCCAGCCTTCCATCACGCCCAGCACCAGCACCGATACCCACACCGTGAGCGCCACAGCGGCCAGCGCCAGCCACGCCATACGGCGGCGGCGCAGGTAGCGCAAAGCGAAGTAGGGGACCAGCATCGCAGCAGCATGGGTAGCGGTGCCAAGCCCGCAACCAGCGCACAGGCCCAGCGCCGGGTCACCGCTTGGTTCGCCTCCAGCTTGGAGTAGCGTCCGCACACAGATGACAGCACAGGTGATCGACGGCAAGGCGGTGGCGAAGCACAGGCGAGATGCCTTGCGGGGCACCATCGCAGACCTGCAAGCGGGTGGTATCCACCCCTGCCTAGCGGCAATCACCGTTGACGGTGATCCCGCCTGGGGCGTGTACTCGAAACGCCAGGCGCGCAGCTGTGAACTGCTCAGCATTGTGTATCGGCGCGAGCAACTGCCGGCCGGCAGCACCCAGGAAGACCTGACCGAACGCATTGAGATGCTCAACGCCGACGCCTCGGTGCATGGCATCATTATTCAGGCGCCCTTGCAGGAGCCCTTTGATCTGTTTGCGGCGCAAAGCCTGATCTCACCAGCCAAAGACGTGGAGGGGGTCAACCCCGCCAACCTCGGCCTCGTGCTGGCTGGCCGGGCTGGCATCGCGCCGTGCACCGCACGCAGCGCCTTTGCCCTGGCCGAGCACGCCATGGGCGACCTGCGCGGCGTTGAAGCCGTGGTTGTGGGCGCTTCGGTTATCGTTGGGAAACCGGTTGCACAATTGCTGCTCGCGGCTGGCGCCACGGTTCACATCTGCCACATCGACACCGTTGACGTGGCAAGCCATACCAGCAAGGCCGACCTCGTGGTGGTGGCGGTTGGCAAGGCCGGTCTGGTGACCGGCGCTATGCTCAAGCCGGGCGCGGTGGTGGTGGACGTTGGCATCAACAGCATTAGTGATGCCGACGGCACGCGCATCGTGGGCGATGTTGACCCCGACGCCTGGGATGTCGCCGGCCATATCACGCCAGTACCCGGCGGCGTGGGCGCGCTAACCACCACCATTCTGCTCGAACACACGGTACGCGCGGCCGAGGCCCTGCGCGACCAAGTGCCGGCCTTTGAGGGCGGCGCGCTCACGCGAATTCTTGGCGGCGCGGGCATCGACCTGCCGCCCGATGTAGCCGATCGCCTAGCCGGTCTGCTATCGCGGCACTTGGTAACCGGTGTATCGGCGATGCCGCATCGCTCGGCCCTCGAGCGGCGCCTAGACCGCGGCTGTCTGGTGTTGGACGGCGGTATCACCAGTGCGCTGGTAGCGCGCGGCGTTGACGCCACCTGCCCACCACGGGCCAATCTTGATGCCCCAGATGTTGTTCAAGCCGTGCATGAAGACTTCATCGCGGCCGGTGCCGAGGCCATCACCACCAATACCTTCCACCTCAATCGCTACGATCACGACCGCGAAGAATGCGCCCGTTTGGTGCGCGCTGCGGTGCGCTTGGCGCGTCATGCCGGCCGTGGCCGCGTAATGGTGCTCGGGTCGATTGGGCCCTTGGGCAAGGTGGTGGGCGTTGAACTCGCAATCGAAGAAGCCGAAGAAGCCTACGCCGAACTGGCGATGGAAATGGCTGACGCCGGTGTTGATGGCGTGATCCTGGAGACCTTCCCGTCAACCGCCGATCTCGCTGCCGCGGTGCGTGCAGTGCGCCGCAGTACCAGTCTGCCAGTGATTGCGTGCCGCCGATACCAGGGCGTGGACCACGACGAGATGGCCGAGTTCGCGCTCGCCATGGAGCGTGACGGCGCCACTGCCATTGGCCTCAACTGCGTGGGCGGTCCGCGCGCTTTACTCCCAGCGGTATCGCTCCTGGCCGGCCTGACCGACCTTCCGGTTGTAGCGCAGCCCAATGCTGGCTACCCACGCCGTGATGCCGACGGGCGTCTCAGTTATAGCCTGCGGCCTGCTTGGTTGGCCCGCATGGGCGAAGCGTACGTAGCCGCTGGCGTGCGCGTCATCGGCGGCTGCTGCGGCGTGGCCCCCGAGCACATCGCTGCGCTCGCCGATACCGTTTCGGGCGCCGTGCCAGGCACCCCGCGTGAAATGGGGTCTGCTGAAATTCGGGCGGCACGCGCTGCGGCCGCACACCCCTTGCTCGATGCCATGGCAAACGATGCCTTCCCGATTCTCACCCTCATTGCCGGGCGCTGCGAGATTGGCAGCGCGGCGCAGGCTGCCGGAGAATTGGGCCACGCTGGAGCCGCCGCGATTGGCCTCGATCCCGGTTGGCCAGGTAGCGCCCGCCTGGGTGAATTGCCGGCGCAATTGCACCACGTGCAAGACCGCGCCGGCGTTCCCGGCATTCTAGCGCTGGAGGCGGGCAGCCTCAGCCTGATTGAAGCCGAATCGCTGCTGCGCGCCGCGCATCTGCTCGACATTCGCCTGGTCTTGATCGACGCCGGTATTTTTGCCGGCGGGCGCGAAGGTGGCGGCAGCGAAACCGAGCAACTGCTCTCGCTGATCGGGCGTCTCAATGCCGGCCGTGACGCCCGTGGCTCGCGTATTGATGGGTACACCGATTTCACGGTTGGTGTGCGCCTGCCCGAAGAAGCCATGAGCCGCGCCAGCACCTTTGCGGCGGCTGGTGCGGCCTTCTGCACCGTGCAACCGGTGTACGAACCGAGCCGATTCAAGGCGGCGGTGGCGGCCTATGACGCCGACATCCCACTGCTGGCCGAGGTGCTGGTGCTGCCCGATGCCGATACCGCTGAAGAGTTGGACAACGAAGTGCCAGCGCTATCGGTCCCTGAGCGTTTGCGGCAGCGTTTATGCAGCGACCCCGATGAAGACGTGGCCGGGGTGCTGCGCTTCTTGGGTGCGTACCGCCATCGCCTGGCCGGCGCGTGTCTGCTGCTGCCTGATGCGCGCACTGACGCCGCCGTGCAGGTGCTCACCGCAGTGCCCGCGCTGACATGAGTGGTCATATGCTGGTGACTGGAGCCAGCGCTGGCATCGGCGCCGCGTTATGTCGCCGTGCCGTGGCCCGGGGCTGGCGCGTGACCGCCTGGGCGCGCCGCAGTGAACGCCTAACGGACCTTCAGAGCGAACTCGGCGCAGCCTGCCACATCGCCACCGTCGATGTTACCGACGCTGAGAGCATCGCCGCCGGGGTAGCCAGCGCGGTGGCCACGCATGGCGCTTTCAATGCGATCGTTGCTAATGCCGGTAGGGGGGTCGACGGTGAGATTCTCGATCTCAGCGTTAACGACATCAGTGCGGTGTTCGACGTCAATGTGCTGGGCGTCCACCGCTGCCTCCAGGCCACGCGACCGCACTGGGCGGACAAGGCGCGCATCATCATCGTGTCGTCGATTGTGGCCTATTTGTCGATCCCGCGCATGGGAGCCTACTGCGCCACCAAGCACGCCGTCGATGCCTATGCCGCTGCGCTGCGCGTTGAGCTCGCCGCCAGCGGGCATCACGTGTGCACCATTAACCCCGGCACCATTGATACCGAGTTCTTTGATGTCGCGCCCACGCCAGGCCGCCAGTGGACCTGGCGCCCCGGCCAAGCCCTACGCGCCGAGCGCGTGGCCCGAGCAATGGAGCGCGTAGCCCGAGGGGGCCACCGGCGCCGTATTGTGCTGCCCGGCAGCGCGTACGCTGTCATTGCCTTGGCTCGGCTGTGCCCAGCTATTGGTGAGAGGTTATTGCGCCGCGCGCTTGGGCGCATGCGGGCGGCCGAATCAGCTGCAGAAAAGCCTGAGCACCCTTAACGGAAACCTGTTAGACGTTGACAGTTTCCGAACCTTGTTCAATCTACCACACCCCACAAGGACCAGCGCGTCCACCACACCCTTCCTATGGAGCACACCAGCATGAGCTTCCTCGTTACCAAGCCCGCCCCCGACTTCACCGCCACTGCGGTTCTGCCCGACAACAGCATCGTTGAGGATTTCTCCCTCAGCAGCTTCAAAGGCAAGTATGTGGTGCTGTTCTTCTACCCCCTCGACTTCACCTTCGTGTGCCCGTCTGAGATCATCGCCTTCTCGAAGGCCGTTGAAGAGTTCAAGTCGCGTAACGTTGAGCTGATCGGTGTGTCGGTTGACAGCCAGTTCTCGCACTACGCCTGGCGCCAGACCAAGGTTGAAGACGGCGGCATCGGCGAGATCGCCTACCCGCTGGTAGCCGACCTCGACAAGTCGATCGCTCGCGACTACGGCGTGCTGTTCAACGAGGCTGTTGCCCTGCGCGGCAGCTTCCTGATCGACAAGGACGGCATCGTGCGCCACGCCACCGTCAACGACCTGCCCCTGGGCCGTAACGTTGCCGAAACCCTGCGCATGGTCGACGCTCTGCAGTTCACCGAAGAGAACGGCGAAGTGTGCCCGGCTAACTGGAGCAAGGGTGACGAAGGCATGAAGCCCACCGCCGACGGCGTTGCCAGCTACTTGGCCAAGCACGCTAAATAAATCGCCCCGATTAGGGATCGGATAACGACTCGCCCGTCAGGTTTTCCTGGCGGGCGATTTGTTTTTATCAGCCTCGTAGGTTCGACCGCGAGGGGGTGACCGCAGCATCCCGAGCAGAGTAGTCAGGATTGTGCTGGCGCCGTTGCCCCCAGAGCCAATCTCGCCTCGCCATGAGTGGAGAGACGCCCCCGATTCCCCGGATGGCAGCAGATCGCCTGTACGGCATCAGCATGCGCCCGCATGAGCTGTCTCTGTATGGCGACCGCGTCTTGTTTGATTTGCGCTACAGCGCCATTTTCGATGACGCAGACGAATCAACATCTAGTCATTTCAAGCTGATGGTGCTGGAGATGGCCTGCGACGTGCCCGCTGATGCCGACCCGCAAGTGGCTGGTAAGCGTATCGAACTGGTCAAATGTGGCTGGGAACTCGAATTGGAGACCAGCCGTGCGTGGCCCTCGGCGCAGCTCCCGGAGTTGCCCGAAGAGTTACCCTACTTGATCGGCAAAATCGCCGAAACCGTTAATGATTTGGCGCGTCGGGCGGGCCTGGAGGCGCCATTTGGTGCCGCTCTGCAAGAAAAGCTGGTCACCGATTACCGCGCGCGCTATGCGGGCCCTGCGAACTAGGAAAGCGCTGCTATGCACTACTTGCATTGGTTGAGCCCGGTTTACAACATGCCCCCGTCATGGCGATGGTGTCCGGCTGTTGCCAAGTCCAGCGCCGTCTCTAGTTTGCCGCCTTCCCACGTGGGAGGCTTACTCACACGTGATTTGCGTCGTATCCCGAGGACAACTACGTGAGCGACAACCTCGTAAAACGCACCCTGCCGCGCCCACCCCAGCCAACGGCGCCACTGAAGCGCTATTGGCACCTGCTGTTGGCGCTCGTCATCGCGGTGAGCGCCTTCTCGTACTGGTGGGCTTTCTACGCCTTCTATGACGTGGGTTACGCCCCGCTGCAGCCTGTGCCATATAGTCACAAGCTGCATGCCGGCGACCTCGGCATCGATTGCAAGTACTGCCACTTCAATGCTGAGCGCGGCAAGCATGCCGGCGTGCCACCGGTATCGGTGTGCATGGGCTGCCACGCGCCTGAGAAGGGCATGGCAGCCCAGTCGTTTCCGGGTGTGGTCAAGTTGCTGGAGTTGGCCAACAATGAGGCCGGCTTCTACGACAATGATCAAGACCTGGATCCGGCCGGCGAAGGTGTGCGCAAAGACGGTGGCGTGATCCACTGGAACCGCGTCCACAAGCTGCCAGACCACGTGTTCTTCTCGCATCAGTGGCATGTGAAGGCTGGCGTCTCGTGCCAGACCTGCCACGGCCCGATCGAGACCATGGAAGTGGTTCAGCAGGCCGAGAACCTGTCGATGGGCTGGTGCATCAGCTGTCACCGCAACGACAACTACGTTGGTGGCCGCGAGTATGACGGCAGCGCAGAAACCTTCACCGTTGGCACCGCCAACTATGACGTACTGCGCCAGCGGATTCGCCCTGACAACGTGGTGCATTTCCACGAGCCACTCACTGCGAGTGTGACCGGGCATCATGAAGAGGTCCCGGCTGATGTGAGCCCCGCTGAAGAGGCGGTCGAGGAACATCACGGCCAAACCCTGCGCGGCCTTGAGCGCGAAAGCCGAGACGAAGACCTGGTCAACCGGACCTACTTCACGCAGGCGCAGTTCGAGAAGCTCAATGAGCTGTTTCAGCACTATCGTCAAGATGACGGCACCAGCCGTCTGCCCCGCTGGCGGATCGCTGATCTGCCAGAAACCCATGCTCTGTTCTATCTCGATCATGCCGACGCCGATGGCGATGGTAAGGTCGACGATCCCGCGCTGTTGAAGGATCCTGCCGCTTTTGGCACCTTCCAGAACGCTCCCACCCAGTGCAGCACCTGTCACCAGTAGGCCCGACGCAATGCCCAGCAAGCAGTGGAAGAACATCGAGGAGCTGACCAGCTCCACCGCGACGGCCTCGGCCCGCAACGCCGAATTCGGCCCGGATGTGGAGTCGGCTATGGCCGCACTGCGCACCGAGTACGGACTCGACGAAGCGGCCGCCGAGCATCGTCCGGTGAAGATCGATACCGACAACGACGCCGTACATCAGGAAGACCTGCGCCAGTTGCTGCCCTCGGTCAGCCGGCGTGGCTTCATGAAGCTGACCGGCGCCGCCGCGGTATTCGGACTCGCCGGATGCTGGGCCAAGCCCCAGGAAACCCTGGTGCCCTACGCCGAGCAGCCTGAGGGCTCCACCATCGGCGAAGCGCGCTACTACTCGACCGCAGTGCGCGTCGACGGTGAGTTCCTGCCGGTCATCGCCAAGCAGTACGACGGGCGCCCGATTAAGCTCGAAGGCAACCCCGACGACACCCTCGGCGGCGGCACCTTGAGCCTGCGTGGTCAGGCCAGCCTGCTTGATCTGTACGACCCCGACCGCTTCCAGAACGGCCCGCTGGCTGCCGGTACGAGCATCGCTTGGGGCGAGCTCGACGCCACCGTTGGCGCCGCTTTGTCGGCCGGTGGTATCGGCTTGGTCACCGGCCCGATCGACGGCCCCGCCAACAAGCGTCTGCTCGACGCCTGGAAGCAGGCTTTCGGTGCCCGTCTCCAGCACGCCGCGTACAGCCCCTTCGCCAAAGACGAAGCACGCGCTGCACGCGCCAGCGTGTTCGGCAAGGCGCAGGGGGTTGACGTGGTCTACCACTTCGATCGCGCTGCATCGCTGGTCACCTTCGGCTCATGCCCGATCAGCGGCGGCCATGAAGGCCATTACGCCCACGTGGCGATGGGCAAACAGCGTCGCCTCAAGAGTGCCGGCGCCGGCGCCGAAATGGGACAACTGATCGCCTTCGAACCGATGGTCACCCAGACCGGTTCGGTGGCTGACCTGCGCCAGCGCGTGCCGATGGAACGCATGGACTTCGTGGCCTGGGCTGTGGCCTACCGCGTTGCTGAATTGCTGAACAAGGAAGCTCTGCTCAACGGCATCTTGACCCGCGCCGACTACCAGGAAGCCGCTGCCGTTGTGTGCGGTCCGCACCCCAACCTCACGCGCGCCGACGCTCTCTACCCCAACCTCGACAAGCCTGAACTGCAAAACGCGATCGACTTCGCATCAGTCAGCTTGGTGGCGAACAAGGGTAAGAGCTTGGTCTACGTTGGCGGCGCCATTCACAACACAGACAGCAGCCGTGGCCTGTACCAAGCCGCTGCCTTCATCAACTGGATCCTCGGCAACGAAGGTCACACCCTTGAGACCAGCCAGGCTGACAGTGCCGTGATCGCCAGCGAAGTCGCCACCAAGGGCGTACTCGCCGCCGCCGCCGCTGGTAAGCTCAAAACCCTGATCATTGCCGACGCCAACCTCGCCTACAGCCTGCCTGGCGCAGCCGCCCAGATTGCTGCCGCCAAAGATAAGGGCTGCAGCGTGGTGGTGCTCGCTGAGCGCATGACCGAGACGGCCGCCTTGGCCGATATCGTGGCGCCCACCACGCATAGCCTTGAAAGCTGGGGTGATGGCGAACCGCGCCCTGGTGTGCTGGCTCTCCAGCAGCCGATGAGCCCGCGCTTCTGGGATAACCGCCAGGTGCAAGACAGCCTGATCAGCTTTGCCGCCGCCGCTGGCGTTGAGCGCTTCAAGCGCGAAGCCTCTGCGGTCAGCAAGGCCAAGTCGCGCATTAGCAATGTTGCCCTGTGGGACGCAGCAGCAGCCGGTGTGCTTGGCTGGAGTGCCTTCCTGAAGGAAACCTGGGCCGGCACCGTGCGCACCGCGAGTGGTGTCGCGATTGGTCCGGATGCATTCTGGAAAACCGCGCTCGGGCGTGGCTTTGTGGCTGTTCCGGCCAAGGGCCCTGGTGCAGCAGGTAGCTTTGCGGCGCAGGCCGTGAAACGCCCGTCTGAGACCAAGGCCAGCGACGCGCGCCTGATCTTGTCGGCCAGCCGTACGCTGGGTGACGGCAGCCAGGCCAACAATGCGTGGCTCCAAGAAACCCCCGACCCGATCGGTAAGGTCACCTGGGATAACTACCTTGCGGTCTCGCTGAAAGACGCGCAGCGCCTCGGCTTTAAGAAAGACGACATCGCACAGGTCACCGTGGGCGAAACCAGCTTCACGGTTCCGGTGCAGGTGCAGCCTGGTCAACTCGAAGGCAGCTATGAGCTGTACCTCGGGTGGGGTCAGACCGAAAGCTTCGGCTCGGTTGCCAACGACGGCGGCCTCGGCCAGCGCATCAACGCCTTTGCCCTTACCGACGGCGCCCGCTGGGGCATCCCGGTGCAAGTCGCCAAGGCTGATGGCAGCTACAAGCTGGCTTCTACGCAATACCATCACTACATGGATGGTCGCGACATCGCCATGGGCGACTCGATCGAACTACACCGCAAGGATGCCGACGGCAAAATTCGCGCCTCGCATCATCACCACCTGTGGTCGGGCGGTACCGGCGCCATCAGAACTGGCGACGGCGAAACCCAGAACGACACCAACAACCTCAACTTGTGGGGTCAAACCTTCGTCTATCCTGGCCGTCGCTGGGGCATGCTGGTTGACCTCAGCGCCTGTGATGGCTGCGGTGCCTGCATCGTTGCCTGTGGTGCGGAAAACAACGTGCCGGTGGTTGGTCGCGAAGAAGTGCGCCGTGGTCGCGAGATGCACTGGATGCGCATCGACCGCTACTACACCACGCCCTTGATTGAGGGCTATCACAAGGACGACCAGTGGAGCGACAGCGCCGTCATTGAAGAGCACGACCCCGAGAACCTCGGCGTGGTGCATCAACCGATGATGTGTCAGCACTGCGGTCACGCGCCGTGTGAAGAAGTGTGCCCGGCCATGGCCACGATGCACAACGAGGAGACCGTCAACCTGATGATCTACAATCGTTGCATCGGCACCCGTTTCTGCGCCAACAACTGCCCGTACAAGGTGCGTCGCTTCAACTACTACGAATACTCGAAGATGCGTAAGGGCCCGGATACCAGCGATCCGCTCGGGCGCGTTGCGCGCAATGTCGTCACCGAAGGCTACACCACCTCGCAAGAGGAGTTGGGTGGTTGGGAAGCACCGCTAGCGCTGCTGCTTAACCCCACCGTGACGGTGCGCTCCAAGGGTGTCATGGAGAAGTGCAACTTCTGCATTCAGCGCACCCGCGATATTCGCGAGGGCGAAAAGAAGACCAACCGTGCGTACGACGACACCGATCTGATGAAGACCACGGCCTGCGCGCAAACCTGCCCGATGGGGGCGATCACCTTCGGCGACATCGCCGATCCGTTCTCGACCATCACCGAGAAGAAGCATGCTTTCCCGCACCATTACGAGGTGCTGGACAAGGTGATCAACACGCGCCCGGCGGTGAGCTATCTCCGCCAGATTCGCAACATCCCGGCCAGTGCCGAAGATCTTGCCAGCCTCGAAGGGGGCCACGGCAAGAGCGACGCGCGCGACGACGAGGGTCATCACGAGGGTGACGGCCACGATCATGGCAAGGTCACCCATACCCCGACCACGGAGGGTCAGGCCTGATGCGGCCCACACTCGCCGAACTGGAAAACCCGAAGACCCTCATCCACGAGTCGGTCACGGCTAAGGATGTCACCTTCGAGGTCCTGCGTCCTATCTTTGCCAAGCCCCATCCGATGTGGTGGGTTGGTCTGATCCTGGCGGTTGTCAGCTTCAGCTGCATGGGGATTGCCGTTGTGGTGCAGATGCTCGAGGGCATCGGTATCCTCGGCATCAACAACCCCGTGTTCTGGGGCACCTATATTACCAACTTCGTGTTCTGGATTGGTATCGGCCACGCCGGTACGCTAATCTCGGCGATCTTGTTCTTGTTCCGCCAGAAGTGGCGGACCTCGATCAACCGCTCGGCCGAAGCCATGACCATCTTCGCGGTGTGCTGTGCGGGCCTGTTCCCGCTGCTGCATACCGGCCGTCCGTGGTTGGACTTCTGGCTGTTCCCATATCCGAACATGCGCGGCCCGCTGTGGCCGCAGTTCCGCTCGCCGCTGATGTGGGACGTGTTCGCGATCTCGACCTATGCCACCACCTCGCTGCTGTTCTGGTACTTGGGCCTGATCCCCGACTTCGCGACGATTCGCGACAAGGCCAAGACCAAGCTCGCCAAGGGCTTCTACGGCATGCTCAGCATGGGTTGGACTGGTACTGCTAAAGACTGGAACCACTACGAGCGCGCTTACGCCCAGTTTGCCTGGATTGCCACGCCGCTGGTGCTCTCGGTGCACTCAACCGTGTCGTTTGACTTCGCGGTCTCGAAGGTGCCTGGCTGGCATACCACGATCTTCCCGCCTTACTTCGTGGCCGGCGCTATTTTCGGTGGCTTTGGTATGGTGGTGCTGCTGCTGGTACCGACGCGCAAAATGCTGCGCCTCGAAAAACTGATCACGATCAACCATCTCGAGATCTGCAATAAGTTCATTCTCGCGACCGGCATGATCGTCAGCTACGCCTACGCGATGGAATTCTTCGCTGCTTGGTTCTCTGAGTCGAAGTTCGAGCGTCACCAGTTCTTGTATCGTCTTGGTGGTGATCACGCCTGGGTGTTCTGGACCATGACCCTGTCCAACTGCGTGGCACCTCTGTTCTTCTGGTCCAAGCGGATCCGTCGCAGTTTGCTCGGGATGTGGATGGTCTGTATTTTCGTCAACATCGGCATGTGGTTTGAGCGTTTCAACATCTTCGTGTTGTCGTTGGAGCAAGACCACTTACCAGCTTCGTGGGATATGTTCGTGGGCACCTCGTGGGACTGGATGGTGGTATTCGGCAGCTTCGGGCTGTTCTTCATTCTGTTCTTGTTGTTCTGTAAGTTTGGTCCGGCGATCGCCATCGCCGAAGTGAAGAGCGTGCTGGCCTACCCAGCTGGTAAGCCCGAAGGCACCGGCCACGGCAGCGGAAGCGGCCACACTGCGGCAGTCAGCCATGACGACGCTGCCTCGGATGATTCGAAGCCGGAGGGCCAACAGAATGTCTGACGTTAAGGCTCCCTACGTGGCTGGGTTCTTCAGTGATCCCAAAGTCTGGACCAAAGCGGTAGAAGCCAGCACTGCGCGCGGCCATCGCGACCATGACGGCTTCATGCCGTATCCGATCCACGGTTTCGACGCCAGTTTCGGCTACAAGCGCAGTTGGCTCGGCCGTCTGGTCTTGTTCATGTTGCTGTCGGGCGCGGTTGCTGGCTTCTTCACCCAATGGTACCTCATGAAGATGGACTGGCCGATCATCATCGCCGGCAAGCCCTACAACTCGTGGCCTGCCTACGTGGTGATCACCTTCGAGGCCGGCATTCTGTCGGGCGCGCTCACCAACATGTTCGCGTGCCTGTTTTTGGCCTGCAAACTGGTGCCACGTCCTTTCGTGCACGTCATCAAGGAAGAACTGACTGACGATATGTTTGCGCTGTGCATTCCCGTTAACGGCAACGGCAGCCCGGAAGACATCAAAAACTTCCTCAGCGAGCAGGGGGCCGAAGACATCGCATTGTACGCCCTCGAAGATGAGGCCGAGGGGGAGGTCGAGCATGCCTAAGGCAGTGATGATTATCGCTGTGGTGTTTGCTGCCCTAGCCGTGAGCGGCTGTGGTGAAGGCAAGTCCAAGCGTGGCCTCAACTACTTTCCTGACATGTACAATAGCCCTGGGTTGAAGTCGCAGGAGGCACTCCAGAAGGAGGCCGAACTCGACGACCAGGGCAACGTGGTCACCCCCGCTACCGACATCCCGGCCATGGTGCCGCCGGTGGCCGGTACCGTGTCGCGAGACTTCAACCCCTACGACCTGCCCGATACCCCTGAGGGTCTCGAGTTGGCCAAGCAGCTGAGCAACCCGGCTGCACCCACGCGTGAAGTGTTGATGCGCGGCCAAGAGCGCTTCAACATCTATTGTGCAGTCTGCCACGGCAAAGATGGCAACGTAGCGAATAGCTATGTTGCCGGCGAAGGTCGCGTTCAGGGCATCGTGAGTATCAACACCGACAGCGTCGCTGCGATGCCTGACGGTCAGATCTATCACATCATTACCAATGGTCGCGGTCGCATGCCGCACTATCGGGCCCAGTTGCTGCCGGAAGATCGGTGGTCGGTCATCCACTACCTGCGTGCCCTGCACACCGCCGTTGCGGCCAAGGGTGACGCGTTGCAGGAGCTCGAGCAGATCCAAGACGAGGCGCAGGAGCGCTTCCGCCAACTGCCCGAGCCGGTCCCCGAGTACGAGCAGGGTCAATGGCCCGCGAAAATCCGTCCGGAGGCTGCCCAGTGAGCCACCATCATCACGTCACCGAACTCAAAGACCCGGGTCTGTTCACCGCGCCGCGCCTCAAGATGGCCTCAATGGTCATGGTGGTGCTGGGTGTGATCGGTTTTATCGGCGCGTTCTTCGTGGGCCCGAACCATGGCGCTGAACGCGCTTGGTCGATCCTGCTCCAGGGCATGCTGATCCCGACCTACCTGTCCTTGGCAGCATTGTTCTTCGTGTGCGTGCACTCGATCGGCGGCGCGCGTTGGGTTGCCCCGCTGCGGCGCTTGCTGGAAAGCATGAGCAGTGGTCTTCCGATTACGGCTGTGGTCTTTTTCCTGCTTGCCTTGCCATTCCTCGGTGGGTCCTACCTCTACGATTGGGTCAACCTCAGCTGGAATGACGTTGAGGGCCATCCGCATACGAGCTTGTTCCATGTTTATCATGGCAGCAAGAGCGGCTTCATGACCTGGTACCGTTTGCTGCTGACCGGCACCGTGTTCATCACCGGCTGGCTGTGGCTGCGCTACAAACTGGTTGGCATCAGTCTCAAGCAAGACGTGGACGGCGGTTGCATCCGCAATATTCACCGACCCTGGGCGATTGCCTACGTCATGTTCTTTGCCCTCAGCCTGACCTTCTTCGTGTGGGACATGCTGCTGAGCTTGCACGTCAACTGGTTTAGCACCATGTGGGGTGTGTACTGCTTCGCGAGCGCGATGCAGACCTTCCTGTGCGTGTTGCTGTTGCTGGTGCTGTGGCTGCGCCGCGGGCCGATGAAAGAGCATCTGCCCAAGCACCTGTTGCATGACCTGGGCACCTGGATGGTGGCCTGGAGCTGCTTCTGTGCCTACATCGGCTTCTCGCAGTTCATGCTGATCTACTACGCCAACCTGGATGAAGAAACCTACTGGTACATCCTGCGGACCCAGCACGGCTGGGGCCTGCAATACTGGATTGAAGCCGTTGTTCGCTGGCCCTTGCCTTTCCTCGGCCTGATGAGCCAGAAGGTGCGCACCAACCCGGTGGCCCTGCTGGTGATCTGTAGTGCCGTTCTGGTTGGCAACTGGATGGATTGGACCTGGATCATCCAACCGGCCATGGGCATCAATGAATACCGTGGCTTCTATGCCCTGGACCTGGTCTTGGTTGGTGCCGGCTTTGCCGGTGGTTACCTGCTTCTGGTTCAAGCCTTCTGGGCCAAGCATGGCTTGGTCGCCAAGAACGACCCCGACGTTCTGCCCGTCGTTAACGCGGAGCACCTGCACTGATGTCTGATCACAGCGATATCCCTGCCGAAAAGACTAACCCGGTTCTGTGGACTGCGGCCCTGGTCATCTTCGTTGCCGTCGTTGCGTGGTGGTTTGCCTACATGTTCGCCGGTGGCGCACATCACGCGAACCAGAACCCGCTGGCAATCGATGCCGGCGCGAGCGGGCCGGTTGAGCCCGACCACGTAGCCCTGATTGCCAGCCTGGCTGACCCAGCCGTGGTCAAAGAAGGCAAGGCTGTGTACGCGGCAAACTGCACCGCATGTCACGGCGCCGACGGTGGCGTGGGCACCAACGCCGCTGCGCGCGTATTCACGGCCGACGCCTTCGCCAACGGTGCTGATCCCTACAGCATGTACCTGACCCTCAAGAAGGGCTTTCAGGGTATGCCGGCGCAGGGGGGCTTGTCGGCTGAAGAGAAGTACGCTGTTATCGGCTTCATCCGCGAAACGTACTTGAAGGACAGCAACGCCACCCAGTACATCGCGGTTGATGATGCCTACTTGGCCGAAGGTGGCGCCAACGGCCCGTGGCCCGCACCCGGTGGTGGTGCTGAAGGCGGCGACCCGGTTACCAGCGGCAAAGACTTTGTCGTAACCGTGCCGGTTGCTGCTGCGATGGCCAAGGCCGAACGCAGCGCCGATTTGGCATCCATCGGCAAAGCACAGGCACAACTGGCTGCCGCGGCCAACAAAACCAGTGATGCGTCCGTAGCCAATGCACTGCGCGTCATCGCCGGTGACCCCAAGGCCGGCGCTTACGCCTTGGCGCTGGTGAAGGCTGCTGGCAAAGACAGCCAGGCCGACTTCCTGGTCCTGGTTACCACTCCTGGGCGTAACAGCTTCCAGCCCGAGCTGGCGCTGTTGCCCCAAGACCGTCTCGCGGCCCTGGCCGTGGCTATTCGAGAGGGCAACTGAGCAATGCTGCTGATCCGTAGTCTGATCGTGGTGCTCGCACTGAGCATCCTGGGGCTCGCTGCGGCCGAGCCGGCTTTGGCCGATGCCGAGCGTGTGGATGCCCTGGTGGAGTTGTTTGACCCCAACACCCAGATCCCGATTGAAAACACTTTCCAAAACCCTGCCAGTGAGCTGGCCGAAGAGGTCCAGTCAGGGGCGTGGTTCTCGTTCCTGCTGTTCCTGCCGTTCTTGATTCTGCCACAGGTTTTGTTGCTAGTGGTGATCTTCAAGTTCCGTGATCGCAAGGATGGGCGCAAGCCGGCCACCTTCATCCACAACAACAAGCTCGAGATCTTCTGGACCGCGCTGCCGGTTGTGGTGGTGATCATCGTAGCCATCCCGATGACCCAGTTGGTCTATAAGATGGACCTCCCAGCCGCCAACGCTGACCAAGACGGGCTCACTGTTGTGGTCATCGGCAAGCAGTTCCAGTGGAAGTACGAATACCCGCAGTACCCCGGCCTCAAGGTTGGCTACGCCGATGGGCGTCAGCAACCCGTGGTGCTGCAGAAAGACCGCATGGTCACCCTGCAGTTCACGTCTGAAGACGTGAACCACGCGTGGTCGGTGCCGGCTTTTGGCGTCAAGAAGGACTGCTTCCCGGCTCCGCGCTTCAATTACGCATGGTTTACCCCCACGCGAACCGGCTTCTTTGATGGCCAGTGCTACGAGCTGTGCGGCGAAGACCATGGTCGCATGGTGCTGTCGGCTGTGGTTGCAGAGGAAGCCGATTTCAAGGCCTGGGTCAACATTCAAAGCAATAGCCTTGATGCCCGCGATGTGGTTGAACTGCTCCGCAAGACTGATGACAGCCAGCTTGGTGAAGACGTTGCGGCGCTCAGCCAGGCCGTGACTGATTACTTCGCCGACGATCGCAGTGCAGGCCGCACCCTGGCCCTGCAATACTGGGCTGGCTACAGCTACAATCTCGACGTCGGTGATCAGGAAAAAATCCTGCACACCAGCCGCGAAAACGAGCGCAAAGCCAGCGCCGAAGTCGAAGCCACGCGTATCCGGGCCTTGGCCACGGAACAGCGGCCGGTGCTCGACAATCTTATCAAAACCACCCTCAGCCGTCTCGGAGCCAAACCGGCCCCGGCGGTTGAACCGACCACCAGCCCGACCGTCGCCAGCGGTCAGCAGGAGGGATAAGCAGCATGAGTGCAGCACCCCTGCCCGAAATAAAACGCTACTCCGGTGTCCTCGACTGGATTAGCACGGTCGATCACAAGAAGATCGGCCTGATGTATTTCTGGTTCGCCTTCATCTTTGGTTTGGTTGGCGGCGGTCTCGCCGGTGCCATCCGCCTGCAGCTAGCCTCGCCGGCTGCGGTGTGGGAATACGTGCAGGCGGCCGCGATGGGCCTGCGCGAATCGCCAGGTGGATTGTTTGGCACAGAGAACGCCCTGTTCTCGCAAAGCTACACCACCTTCAATCAGATGACGACGATGCACGCGTCAGTGATGATCTTCTTTGTGATCATTCCGGCCTTTGCTGCCTTCGGTAATTACATCGTGCCGATCATGATCGGCGCCCGCGACATGGCTTTCCCCAAGATGAACGCGTTTGCGTTCTGGCTCTTGGTGCCTGCCGCGGTGCTGATGCTGGCCTCGTTCTTCGTGCAGGGGGGCGCTGCTTCCTCTGGCTGGACTGCCTATCCACCGCTGAGCGTGCGCAGTGACGGCCCCGGTCAGGACATGTGGGTACTTGGTGTCCACCTTGCTGGCCTGAGCTCGATTCTCGGCGCGATCAACTTCATCGTCACCATTTCGAATATGCGTGCGCCTGGCATGGGCTGGCTACAAATGCCCCTGTTTGCTTGGGCCACCTTCATCAACTCAATCATTCAGCTTATCGCCACGCCGGTGCTCGGCGCCGCCGTGACCATGGTGTTGCTCGATCGCAACTTTAACACCGGTCTGCTCGACAGCGCCAAGGGTGGCGACCCAACCCTGTACCAGCACATCTTCTGGTTCTACAGCCACCCGGCCGTGTACATCATGATCTTACCGGGCTTCGGCGCGATCAGCCACATCTTCGCCGCGTTCAGCTCGAAGCGGATATTCGGCTATTTCGCCATGGTTATTGCCACTGCATCGATCGCGCTCCTCGGCTTCATGGTGTGGGCCCACCACATGTTCTCGATCGGCATGCCGCCCTGGCTGCAGACTTGGTTCATGATCGCCTCGCTCGGCATCGGCGTGCCCACCGGCATCAAGGTGTTCAGTTGGCTAGCCACGATGTGGGGCGGCAATATCCGGTTCACAACGCCGATGCTGTACGCGCTCGGCTTCATCAGCCTGTTCGTGCTCGGTGGTTTCGGCGGTTTGATTCTGGCTCTGGTGCCCGTCGACTACAGCCTCCATGACACCTATTTCGTGGTTGGTCACTTCCACTACACCTTAGTAGGGGGCTCGGTGATGCTGCTATTTGCATCTACCTTCTACTGGTGGCCGAAGATGACTGGCCGCATGCTCAACGAGGTTGCAGGTCGAACGAGTTTCGTATTCATGTTCATCGGCGTCATGGTCACCTTTGGTACCATGCACGTGTCCGGTGCGATGGGCATGGCCCGTCGTATCGGTGTCTACCGCGAAGAATTCATCTGGCTCAATCAACTCACCACCGCGGGCTATCTGATGACTGCCATCGCCGCCCTGATCGTTTTTGGCGCCTTGATTGCGAGCATGCTGCGCAAGGCCGACGCCAAAGACGACCCGTGGGAAGTCAACGACATCCAGCAGAGCTTCGAGTGGGCGATCTCCAGCCCGCCACCAGCCTACAACTTCGAACACGTGCCACCCATCCCGGTGCTCGACCCAATGAAGCACGGCCACGATGAGGCCAAGCCAGCAAGCACCTGATGCTGCCTAGCACATCTCCAGCCCGGCGCCCCGAATCAGGAATGATCCCGGGGCGCCTTGCTCCTCTAGCGACATGACCACAACTGATACCACTCTCGAACAAAAGACGACCTCGTCGCGGGCATCAATTGCCTCGTGGCTGGGTGTTTTGTTTGTGCTGGTATTGCTGTTAATGATGGTCGGCGGTTATGTGCGTCTGACGCAATCTGGCCTGAGCCTGCCTGGTTGGCCATTCGTAGAAGGTCGCGTGTTGCCGCCGATGAGCGACGCCGGCTGGCACGAGATGCATGAGCTGTACCAGAAGGACATGCACGAACTCGAGTCACGTCGGCAACAGGGTATCGTTGGCTTAGGCGCGTCTGGGCACCGCCCGGAAACCCTGGCCGACTTTCAGCGCATCTTCCTGATTGAGTGGAGTCACCGCTTTCTGGCCGCCCTGGTTGGGATGGTTGGCCTCGCCTGCATGGTAGTGATGTTCCGCAATCGCGATGTGCGCGAACTCGCCGGCAAACCCTTGGTTGGAATCGTCGGCCTGATTGTGGTGCAGAGCATCATTGGCGGCCTGCTGGTGCTGAGCCATACCAGCACCCACTGGCTGTTCATCCATCTCGGCATCGCCACCGGCATTCTCGGTTTCATTATGTGGACCTTGATGCTGCTGGTGCGCGGCCGCCGTGAGCCCTTACCCAAAGCCGAACTGGCGCCGCGTCGGACGATTCGGTTCTGGGTTCGTGCCGCCCTGATCGTCACCTTTATCCAGATTGTTCTCGGCGCTTTTGTTGCCGGCAGCCGCCACAACGGTTTCTCGACTTCATGGCCAGAGATGGCTGGGGAAATAATCCCAACCCTGTGGATGAGCAGCAAGGGCGTGATCTGGAATCTCCTCGATAATCCGACGCTCCATCAGTGGACCCACCGGTGGTTTGCCTGGATCGTTGTGATTGCGATTGCCGCCATGGCCAGCACCGCGCGCCGTGCGCCGATTGGTATGCGCGGACGCTTGGCGATCCGCTTTGCCTTCGCCGTGACCTGCGCCCAGATCATACTTGGCGTCATGAACGTGCTGCGCGGTGCCGAACTGGTTATCGCCATGAGTCATCTGGCGGTGGCCCTGGTGTTATTCACCTCGCTATGCCTCGCCGCCTTTGACCTGCGCTATGAGCCTACAGGCGAGCGCGAAGCCCTCGGCGATGCCGGAAGGATTCCGGCATGAAACAATTGCTCCGCGACCTCATGGTGCTGACCAAGTTCCGCATCAACGTTGTTGGCGTGTTTACCGGCTACACCGCCATTGCGGTGTACAACAGCATGCATTTGGACGATCCCGTGCCCGGCTGGCAAACCCTGCTGTGCATGCTGGCCCTGCTGTTGATGGGCGGCGCTGCCAACACCTGGAATCAGATCATCGAAAAGGAACGCGACGGCCGTATGGAGCGTACGCGCAACAAGCGCCCTTTGCCGTCTGGACGCATGAGTCTGCGCACCGCTTGGATCTTGGCATTAGTCCAGCTTGGTGGATCGATCGGCATCTTTGCCGGTGTGTTCCAGAGCCCCTTGGCGGTTGGCCTGACCTTGTTCACCGTGTTCTACTACACGGTGCTCTACACCATGGTACTCAAGCCGCGTCACTATCTCAACATCGTGATCGGTGGTGTACCGGGTGCGATGGGCCCCTTGTTAGCTTGGAGTGCCGTTGCTGATTCGATTGCCTGGGAGCCTGTGGCGCTGTTTGCGATCATCTTCTTGTGGACCCCACCGCACTTTTGGGCCCTGGCGATTAAACTGCGCGAGGATTACAAGGCGGCTGGCATCCCTATGTTGCCCGTGGTGAAGGGGGTTGATGAAACCACCCGTCAGATCTTCATCTATACCGTGATCATGGTTATCGCGACCCTGCTGATGCCGGTGGTTCTGCCGGTGTTTATCGGTTCGTTCATCTACATCGCGGCCGCAGCGGTGTTCGGTGCGGTGTTCACCTGGTGGGCGTGGCGAATCTGGCGCGAGCGGCCCATTCTCAATACCATGCCGCTGTTCCACTTCAGCATCCTGTACATCGGCTTGCTGTTCACCGGTGTCATCTGTGATGCCTTAATCGGAACGAGTGTGCCGTCATGAGCGATCCAAGCAGCGCCAAGAGTAATGCCAGCCTGGGCCTCAAACTCGGCGGGGTAGCTGTGTTTATGGTGTTCATGGCGCCGGTCCTCTACTGGAGCGGCAGCATCGTATGCAATTGGGCTGGCCTCGGCTTCAACCCGGACGCCAAAGAGATGGCAGCTGAAGGCGAGAGCAAAGGCCTCAAAATCGAGTGCAGTTTCACTGCGATGATGTCGGAAGAATTTGACGGGAAGGTCGAATTCACCGTCACCGAGAGCAGCCAAACGATAGTGGTAGGCGACGCCCGTGCCGGCAAGAACCTGTACCAGGTCAAAAACATCAGCAACCAGGCGCTGTATATCCGCCCGATCCATTTCGTGTCGCCGCCGCAAGCGAGTCTGAAGTTCCGGATGACCGAATGCTTCTGCTACAACGACATGAAGCTCGAACCCGGTGAAGCGCGCGATTTGCCCTTGGTCTACGGCTTCAAGGCCGACATGGACAGTCGCGTCACCAAGGCCCTGATCAATTACACCCTTGAGCCGATCACCGAAGACGATCTACGGCCCACCATCGGTCCTCCGAATAAGGGACCATTCGAGGCAACCAAGCCTGCGGTTTCGCCGCTGGATGGTCAACCGTGAGCACGGTAATCCAAGGTGGTGTAGACCCACGCGATCCCGCGGTCCGCGCCCGCAATCTCAAACTCGGATTCATCGTCGGTGGCGGCGCTGTATTGGTGCTGATTCTGGCCTTTATCCGCTTCGTGGTGTTCGGTCTTCCTGAAGACCGTGCCACGCGTGAACGACTCGAACAACAGCGCAGCGCCGCCACCGGTGCAGCCGAACCTACAGACAAGGACCGCGTCCATGAGTGAGGTCGCCGATACCCACGCGGATCAGCACGAAGATCCGATGAGCCACGTGCCGCCGCCCAGCTTCTGGCCCTTTATTATCGGCATCGCCCTCGTGGCGTTTATGGCCGGTGCCGTGTTGACCCTGCCCAAGGTGGCAGCCAGCGTTCCGATCAGTGGCGTCCCGGTGCTGATCTTTGGCGCCGTGGCGGTGTTGTTCGGCCTGATGGGCTGGGGCCACCAGATCATCAAGGAAAAGCGCATTGCGCACGACTTGATGGCGCAACAGGTTGACCTGAAGTTCTTCGTTAAGAGTTTCCTCGTGTCAGAACTGATGGCCTTCAGCGCCATCTTCGCGTATTTCTACCTGCGCACCTTCTTCGTTGCCCCGGATAGTTTTGAGTCGCCCCCCGGCCTTCACCTCGGTGGCTCAATGGTGGCATTTGCTACCTTCCTGCTGCTGTCGAGTTCGGTGACCTGTGAAATGGCCCACCATGCGGTAATGCATAACCAGATGGGTAAAGCCCGCATGCTGATGATCGCAACCTTGGTGCTGGGCTTTATCTTCCTGGGCTTCCAGGGCCGTGAGTACGGCGAACTGATCACGCACGGTTTCTGGCCGCTGAGCATGGGTGAAGAGAATCCGAACACCGCATTCATGGCCACCTTCTTCATCAGCACCGGCTTTCATGGCTTCCACGTGCTGACTGGCCTAGTGATGCTGTTCTTGGTGTACGTGCGCATGGAGATGGGGCACTTTACCCAGAAGCGCCATTTCTCTCTGGTCGCTGCCTCGTGGTATTGGCACTTCGTTGACATTGTCTGGGTCTTGCTGTTTATCACCGTCTACGTCGTTTAGACCTGGCCAACACCCTTGGCTATCATGCGATTCCCGGCTGTTCAGGCCGGGAATCGCCATGTATGGAGAGCTTGCATCGATGAGCGACAAGCGGACATCCCTGGGGGTCATTTTCCTGACCCTATTTATCGACCTGATCGGCTTCTCGATTCTGTTCCCCTTGGTGGCAGCGATCATGAGCCACTTCTCGGCTGAACCGGGTGGCCTGCTTGGCACCTGGTATGGCTGGCTTGACGCATACTTTCCGAATGCGAGTCCGATCCAGCGCGAGGCCTTGTTCGGTGGCATCCTGATGGGCCTGTATTCGGTCCTGCAATTTGTCTGCGCGCCGGCCTGGGGCATCCTGTCTGATAAGATCGGTCGGCGCCCAGTGCTGATTGTCACCATTCTCGGCAACACCGCCGGCTACGTGCTCTGGGCCTTCGCTGATAGCTTTGCGCTACTCCTGCTGTCGCGTGTCGTGTGTGGCTTGTTCTCCGGCAATATCTCGGTGGCTACTGCAGCCGTTGCCGACGTCACCGACACCAAAAACCGCGCCAAGGGCATGGGCTTTGTGGGTATGGCGTTCGGATTCGGGTTTATTCTCGGCCCGGCGATTGGCGGCACCTGTTACGCGCTGCTGCCACATTTTGGGGGTGACGTCGCCAGCGGCGGCTGGGCCCTCAACCCATTCTCGGTGGCAGCTGCAATCGCAGGGGGCCTGAGTCTGCTCAATCTGCTATGGGTGGTCATGCGCTTCCGGGAAACCCGACGCGGCGACCAGACCAGCGAGGTGCCGGTGCGCGCGATCAATCCGCTGCGGATCTTCTCACGCGATAATGGCACCACAGTGCGCGCGGTCGTGGTGGCCAATCTCCTGTTCGGCATCTTGTTCGCAGGTCTGGAAGCGACGCTGGTGTTTTTGGTTGCCGAGAAACTGGGCTATCAGCCCGGTGATATGGCGTGGCTGTTTGTGGTTCTTGGCTTGACCAGTGCTCTGGTTCAAGGCGGTATTGTAAGACGCATGGCCCCCAAACACGGCGAGCGCAAACTCGCGCTGGTCGGCCTCGGCCTAATGATCCCGGCCTTTGCCTTGTTGGGATGCGTGGCCTGGGTGCAGTCGGCTTGGCTGCTGTACCTTGGTGTGTTGGTGTTGGGCTTTGGCACCGGTTTTGCCATGCCCTGCCTGGCCGCCTTAGCCAGCCTGGGGGCCGATGAATCCAACCAAGGGCGAGCCCTCGGCAGCTTCCGCAGTTCAGGCGCGTTGTCGCGGGCATTAGGTCCGTTTATCGGTGCCGGGCTATATTTTGCTATCGGCCCGGCTGCACCCTACCTTGCCGGTAGCGCGCTGCTGATTGTGCCAATGCTGATCATCGCACGAATTCATGTGCGCGGCGCGCGCGCCGAGGGGGCATCCTGATGAACTGGCTGCGGAATTCCTGGCTCCCGGTGGTGACCATGGTCATCATTCTGGGTGCGGCGCTGGCATTATTGCTCAAGGAGCACGAACACGGACGCAGTGGTCCGGCCGTGCAGCCGGGCATCTACCCCATGACCGAGCGCTTCCTGCCTAGCCTTGAGCCGAGCGTGCTGCCCGTTTTGTGCAGTGTCACTGAAACCGAAGGGCTGGCATTCCGTGAGCAGCGCGACGACCGCCTTGGCCTGGAAGTGGTACCGTGGGATGAGATCGCGATCGCAATCGAGGATCATCACCCACTGACCCGCTCCGTGGCCAAGGCCATGGCTGAAGACCTGACCGGCATCCTGGCCCGCAATGACACCAACGCGGCGACCCCGGCCGCTGCCGCAGCCCACCTCGTGGTGATGCTGCCGGCCGACACCCAGTCGCCGCTGCCGCTGATGGTGCGCCGTGTCCTACGCGTGCGCACCGTAGCCCCGATGGGCGCCGACTTGGCCAAGCTTGCACCGAACACCGGCGCTCAGCTCACGGTTGAGGTCGGCATCCATGACGCTCTCGGCCCGGCCGCCATTGCCCAGGTTGGCATGATGCCCAGCGGCGGTATCCGTCAGCACTGCATTGCGGTGCAGGCCGAAGTGGGTGCAAGCCAGGATCGCATTGATTGGCCACATTGGCATCTGACGGTTGGCCGCGCCATTGCGCGTGATGCTCTGCTGGCCCTGTTTGATGGCACCGGTCCTGAAGTGCCGTGGGACGAAGCCGCCGATCGCACCCAGGCGGTGCTTGATCGCCATCAGGCCAGCAACGAAGCCCTGGCCTGGACCTCGTTGCCCGGCAACCCGCCCAATGCCAGCGTAGACCGCTGGTACGGCAGTTGGCAGGGGCCCTTGGTGCGCGGCTGGGGTGGAGCGATTATTGGCCGTACCGTGCCGGTAACCAAAGAGGGGACCATCGTACCGACCATCGACCTGCTCAATAAGGTCATGGGCAAAGGGCGTTGGCAGGATCCCGAGCAGGATGAAGAGCGTTGGCTGTGGCGGAGCATCAAGGAAGAGGGCGACTTCGAGTATGCCATTGCCAGTGCGCGGGCCTGGGGCTGGCGCCTGTCTGTTCTTGGCCGTCATGACAAGGCCTTGGAAATCGCGGTGGGCTGGCTCACGGGCGCCGAGCAGGGCGACCAGCGAGACCGCGCCCAGCTGCGTCGCCATCTGTTGGCCCAAGGCTTGCCCAACTCGTGGCGCGAGCCCGCGGCCAAGCTGTTGCGAACCAAGCCCGATGCCGCGGAGATGGCCGTCTTGGGACGGCTGCCCGACGCGACCGAGGCTGAACAAGCGGCAAGCGAAACCATCGATTGGATTCGCGGCCTGTCCCAGGATAAACCCATGCCTGTGCCAGCACAGGCGCTGCCTGCAGACTGGGATGGCCGCCCTTTCCTGATCAGCACAGCCAACGGGCCTGCCGTGGTGAGCCGCTCAGCCGCTGGCCTGGACCAAGCCTGGTGGCGCACCGACGAGGGCCCACGTCACGCCCTCGGAGACGCAGCGTTTGCCAGCGCCGGTGTCGCCGCAGGCCCCTAACAGGCTGTTGTAATACAGCCTGCGAGGGGTTGAAAGGGGGGCGCCGACCCCCCTGGGTAAAGAGTCGCCTCAAGAAAACCTTGGAAAATGGCGACTGCAGGTCGCCCAAGGTTTTTTTGAGGATAGCAGGCTGATGTATTTAAACAGCCTGCTAAGCGCCTGGTCACCGAACACTGCGCCGCATCGCGAGCGCAAACAACTGGCGCCCATGCTAAGGCTGAAGAGGCTCATCGGTGATGGACCCTGAGCAGGACCCCGCAGATACCGACAATCGCCTTCGCGGCGAGGTAGGGGCGGCAACGGGTGATATTCCCACTGGCCGGCTTCGTAACGAAGACGTACTCGATCAACCGGCTTCACCAGCCGCCGGTTTAACCCTGCGCGGCTTGGGTGGCGGGCAGGGGGTGCCAGTTCTGGCCGAGGGCTACCGAACCGGCGGCACCATCGGCACCGGCGCGATGGCCAACATCCTTGAGGCCGACCAGCAGACCCTGTGGCGCACCGTTGCGATCAAAACCCTCAAGCCCGAACGGCGCACGCCCAACGATCAGCGCAGCTTCCTCGCCGAGTCGATCGCCACCGCCAAACTCGAACACCCGAACATTGTTCCCGTGCACGATCTGGTCCGCGATGAGAGCGGTCATCTGCAGTTGGTAATGAAGCGGGTGGTGGGGCGTACCTGGAAAGATTTGCTCCACCCGCAAAACGATGCCGATGAAGCCGCGGCCGACGAACTCGACCTCGACGACCATCTCGAATTTCTGCTTAAGATTTGCGACGCCGTCGCATACGCGCATGCCTTTGGCATTTTGCACCGCGACCTGAAACCCGAGAATGTGATGGTCGGTGATTTCGGTGAAGTGCTGGTCATGGACTGGGGCTGTGCGGTGACCTACGGCGACTACCACGTTGCTGGCATGAGCCACCTCACCGAACTCGAAACCATTTCCGGCACACCCAACTATATCGCACCAGAAATGGCCCGCGGCGACGACAGCCGAACCGGCCCTTGGTCAGACGTCTATCTGCTCGGCGGCATGTTGTACGAAGTACTGACCGGCGAAGCCCCGCATCATGGCAAAACGGTGCGCGACGTTTTGGCGCGCGCCGCTCGCGGCAAGGTGCCACCGCCGCGCCATCGCAATCCGGCACGCGCGATGCCTGACGAACTGGTTGAATTGTGCACCGCAGCCTTGGCTGCCAATATCGACGAGCGGATTCAGGGCGTTAAAGAATTTGCCAGCGAGCTCCGTAATTATCGCAAACACGGTGAAGCCTACCGGCTTGCCGAAGCGGCCCGCGAACAACTGCGCGTTGCCAAGCAGGCCCGCGCCAGCCAGGCCGGCCGGCATTATCGCCGGGCTGTTGCCTGCTGCGAACAGGCTCTTGATATGTGGCCCGAGCGCAGCATTCAGATGCTCACGGTGCGCGCCCTGCTCGAAGCCGCCGGCGATGCGGTGGCCACTGGCGACCTCGGCGTTGCCGCTTCAGACGCGCGCGCTGCCGAAGCCTTGGCCGAAGAACTGGGCTTCGAAGATCAAGCCCGCAAGGCCGCCGAAATATTGGTGCTTTGTCATCAACCCGCCGAACAGGCCGACCGCCGCTTCGCCGCCCTCGAACTGACGATCACCAAACTCCGCTTTCTCGCTGCCGCCCTGCTCGCACTCGCCGTTCTCGGCACCGCGCTTGGGGCTGTCCTGTTCTAGAATTAGACCTAGCAGGAGGGAGTTGAGGGAGTTGACGTCCGAGTGAGTTTTGAGGGCTTGGCTGCGAAGCCGCTCTCGGTCTGTTCAGTGCGCGCCGTTGGTTCCGCGCTCGAGCCGGTACCGCTCGGCACAAAACCTGAAACATCCCCACTCATTCGGACCTCAACTCCCTCAACTTCCTCCTGCTAATCTAGCTCTCCTAATTCCGCGCTGACGCGGGCGCGTTTGAGGTCGCGGAAGCGAGCCAACAGGCCGAGGCCGAACATCACCAAGACCACCGAGTAGGCGATCAGGATTGCCTGCATCACGCCATCGGTGTGGCCATAGCTATGCAGGCCGGCGCCGAGTTGGTTGACGTGCCACCACGAGAAAACAACCACGCCAATGGTCAAGACCGCTGCCAAGCACAGACCATAGGCACGAATCCATCCGGCCATCCGGGCGTGCAGAATGGCCAACTGCGCCAGCACGATGAGCAAGGCGCCGTTCTCTTTCGGGTCCCAGCCCCAGAAACGGCCCCAACTCTCATTGGCCCAGATGCCGCCGAGAATGGTGCCAACCACGGCAAACACGAGGCCGAAGCAGGTCACGCCGTAGACCAATTGAGCGATCGAGCGGTACAACTGCTTGTCGTCACGGCGGAAGCCAATCAGACGTCCGCCGAGATAGACGATGGCAATTGCGCCAGCCAGCAAACCAGCCGCGTACCCGAGGGTCACCGTGGTAACATGGGTCGCGAGCCAGAAGTTGGTGTCGAGCACGGCAATCAACTGCGGCATGGTGTCCACTGCTTCAGTGGTTTCATATCGCATGGCCAAGAACAGACCCATCGCGCCCAGTAGTGACACCAAAGAGAGCGCCACGCGGTTGCGAACAATCGCTTCGATAATCAACCCCAGCAAGCCGATGCTGCCAGTAATAAACAACACGGTTTCGTACAAAGTACTCACCGGCGGGCGTTCGCGCAGAATACAGCGCCAGGTGATCGCCGCGATAACCAGCACCACTGCTAGCGCGCTGCTCGTCCACACGCTACCAGCCAGGATCTTGCTGCTGGGCCGCAGCCACAGCATTGCTGTGAGCACGAAGGCCAGCACAAACAGCAGCAGAGCCTTGTACAGCAGGTCTTGTCGGTAGTAGCTGTCTTCCGACGCGATCTTGCGATACTCGCCACGTTCAGCGGCAAGCCCGGCCGACTGATCATGCACCGCTTGGGCCGCGCTGAGCAGGGCGGCTTCATCAGTCCCTGCGTCGAACACGGCCTGCCATGCGCCCAGGATCCCCAAATGACGACTCCAATCGTGACCATGCCCGTCGCCATGGATCATACCCGACAGCATCGCACTTGTGGTGAGCCAGGTTTCGTCGGTCGGATGCATTGGCGGCAAGAAAGCCGGCTCGGATTCAACTTTCAAGATTGTGACCGCGCGTCCGAGAACCTGTTCGAGTCGGCGGCGCTCAGAGGCCCGCAGTTCTTCATCACTAATTTCGGTAATGTTATCCAGGGCGTACAGGAGGGGGGCACGGTGTTCATAGACTTCAAGGGCAGTGGCCGAATCAGTACCAATGAACTTTTCTAACACCGGGCTGCCGGTGGGGTCAATGCGCCAGCGAACAACTTCCATGCCATCGCGCCAGCGCTCAAAGCTGCGGATATTCTCGGCCAAACCGAGGATCTGATTTTCACGATAGTCACGCTGCTTGCGATCTTTGGCACTAATGCCGTCAGCCAGGGCCATCAAGGCCTGACGCCCAGGCAGCAGGTCTTGGTAGCTGTAGCGATCGCGCTTTTTCTTTTCGTCGTGGTCCATCCCAATCGCATCGAGCACTTCGCTGGTCTGCAATTGGAACACGTTTTGCTGCTCGGCAATCTCAGGCCGCAAGATGAGGTCAAGCGCCCAGGCCGTTGGCTCGATCGTGACACCAGCATAACGCACACTGCGGCGACCATTAAGGCGCAGCAGGGTAAACGAGGCGGCAGTCGACAGAGGCTTGATGCGTCCAGCTTCCTGCACCGGAATCGTGCGGAAGATTGACACCGCGGATGCCGGCCAGGGCTCATAAACAGGGCCCTCGGTTTCAGCAGCAGGAGCCTGAGTAAGACCAATCAGCAACAGACCGACTATGCCTACCGCCTGTAGCGCAGCGCGGCGAGCGGCGGCACTGCGGCTCATATAGCGCAGTAGCATCGAGCCGAAATGCCACACGAGGCCTATCGCGATGATAATGCACGACCATAGCGGCCACTGATCAGAAGGGTTTTCCACAACTTGGAACACGCTGTACATGGGGTCATTTGGCCCGGCGCCCGGGGGGCCATAACTGGCCTGAAACATCACCACGCCATCACGCCGCAATGGTTCGTTCATCTGAATCAGGTGCCCTTGTTCATCTTCGTCGAGCACGGTGATTTTACTGCGGAAGCTCCGCGCCATACCCGTGCCCGGGTGGAATTCGGCCATGAAGTCATCAAGGCGAACCGAAAACGGCATCGGGTATTGATAATGCCGCAGGGTGACACCGAACTGTTTGCCGTCTGACGCCACGGTCCACGGCAATTGTGCGTCGCCGTACAGGAGGCCGCGCTGTTCTCCTTCGGTGCCAGCCACGCGTGCCTGCAGGCCAATGACATTGCGTTCGGCCTCAGCTTCTCGTTCCTGCGGCAGCAAGAACCAGCCATCCACCACCGGAGTTTGCGCATCAACCATCGGCCCTTTCGGTACGGCCCGGCAGTTTGCTTGAAACCCACCGAGTTCTAAAGTGAAGGGCAACTCTGGGTGGTTAAAGCTGCGCCACTCCTCAGCGTCAAGATGGCTGAAGGAGTCGGATGGAATGCGGTATTCGCGGATCGTACCGTCGTCACGCTCAGCACTGATCGCTACCTCCCACAGATAGTGATCATTGTAGTAGGCCGACTGAGCGCCTTCTTGCAGCAGCAAGTAGCCTTCTTGGGCCATGTGAAATTTCACAGCGCCCGCCACCATCATGATCACAATACCGAAATGGATCACCAAGATGCCTGCGCGTCGCCATTGCCATTTAAGCCGCACGATACCGCCGCAGATCAAATTGATCGTCAGCAAGAGCATCGCCAGGTAGCCGCCCGGAAGCGGAAACGCAAACGGGCCCGGCAAGGGCTGGATCACGTACCAAGAATCAAAATAGAGCTCTTGGGCCGCAAGCAGGCCATGCTCGACCTGATGAAAGGTGCCCAGAATGGTGAGCAAGAATAAGATCAACAGCAGCACGACGGCCGTCTTGAGCGAACTGGCAATTTTCCACAGGGTCAGCCACCACGCCTGTGGCGCTAGGCTTGGCTTCTGCGACGAATTCGGCTCTGGGATTGCGGCATCGGGGCCTGGTGTGACCTCGCTCATGGCGCCACCTCCTTGATCGAGGTGATAAAGACCGCGAGCCCGTCACGCATCGATTCGACCTCGCTGCGTTGACCGATGAGCTTGATCGTAATCACGTCACCACCACGAATCTGCACATAGCCAATCAAGGCCGCATCCTCAATCGGTTCGGCACCCATGCCGCCTCCAAAGGGGCCGGTGACCGCAACTTCAATAGCGGGCTCGCCAAGCAGCGTCACCTGAGGCAACGCTGCAATACCGGCAGCATCAAGCGGCGCAGCGCCAAATTGGCCCCGCCAACGATTGACATTATCGGGCAAGGCATCGGGCCCGCCAACACGCGTCACGCTCAGGTAGCAAGACGCGCCACCGGTGGTTTGCAGGTTGATGCTACGCATCCCGTTGGCATCCAAGTCGCTCCAGCCGTCAGGGAGCTCGAAGGCGAATGCCGAGGCCTGGGGCGCGCTCGAGGCATCCGGCATCACAAAGGCCTGTCGACCGCCAAAGCGTTGATCACTACTACGGCCCAATTGCCGATCATGCGGCGCCACGTCGCGTTGATCGTCAATCGTTACCGGATCCAAGCCTTCACCGCAGGCCGCCAGCAAACATACACAAAGGGCAACACTAAAGCGTCCCATGGCTCTCCTCCCAGCGGTGGACGCCACCGGGGCCGAGGTCTTACCTTTCGGCCCCGGAGGGCAACCGAATCACGGTCTCGAATCGATCGCCGACGCCCCCTGATCAGCAATTCTTGAGCTCGCCGCTCGACGACTACCATGCTGCAGATGCACATCCTGGCGCTCATTTTTGTAGCCGCCGCCGGCGCCACGTTCTGTGGTGCCGCCGTTCTGCGTTGGCTCGCGCTTGCACGCGGTGCCGATGCCAGGCGTGGGTGGTGGGCCATCTGGCTCGGAATCGCCCTGCTCTCGCTCGGTCTCATCGCCAGCCTGCTTGATGGCACGCACCTGCCCTTCACCTACGGCGTGCTCGGCTCCTGGGCTGCCGTCGCCAGCGTCGTTTTCCTCGCACGTTATCTCACCTTGCCCAGTCGCGGGCTCCTGGTGCTGCCGGTAGGGGGCATGGCCCTCTTGGTGGCGATGGCCAGTATCGCCGGGCCGAACCGCGCAGCGCCCGAACAGGCCGTCCCCTGGATTACGATGGTTCACGTGGCTTTCATGGCGACGCATATGGCCGCCGTGCTGGTTACCGGTGCGGCCGGTTGTTTATGGCTGCTGACCCGGCGCCAACTCAAGGCCGCAGCTCCCGGCGTCCTCAAATTGCCCTCCCTGCCCTTATCTGCCACCGTGGTTGACCGCGGCATGGTGGTGAGCGCCGCCTTGCTGATCGGTGGCCTTGCCACGGGCGGCGCGGCGATGCAGCAAGCGCCCGACTTCACCTTAGCCCACGGAACGCCCATTTTGGCCCTGGTTGCAATGGCGCTCTTGATCGCCCTGCTGGGTCTGCGTGCCAGTGGCACTGGGCACCGGCGCAGCCTGGCGTGGGGCTCTTTGGTTCTGCTGTTGGTAACGGCGAGTTCGGTGGTCAGCTTGTTGGTGAGCCCGCCGCATGGCTGATGGCATTCATGTCATCGGCATCGATCATCACCGTTCGCCCATTGATCTTCGCGAACGCATGGCCGTAGGCCCGGGTGACCTGCAAGGTCTGCTGGCCGATCTGTGTGAACATCCTGGCGTCACCGAAGCCGTAGCCCTGAGTACCTGCAATCGCTGCGAGTTTTATCTCGGCGGCAGCATCGACCTCAACGCCGTGATCGGCATGTTGGCGCAGCGCCAGGGGGTCTTGGTCGATGACTTGCGCAGCCACTGTTACGATCTCGATGGTCGCGACGCCGTGCGCCATCTGTTTCGCGTGGTTGCGAGCCTCGAATCGATGGTGATTGGCGAATACCAGATCATGCATCAAACGCGCATTGCCTACGAGCAAGCGCGACTGCACCGCCACACCGGCAACCTCCTCAACCCGGTTTTCCAACGCGCGCTCGCCGCCGGCAAAGAAGTCCGCAATGCCACCGGGATTGGTCGCTACAAGCTCTCAATGGCTTCTATCGCCGTTGACCTAGCCGAGCATATCCACGGTAAACTTAAGAAGAAACGGCTGCTGGTTATCGGTGCCGGTGAAATGGCCGAACTCGCCCTGAGGCATTTTGTTGATAACGGCATCGCCACAGTGAGTTTGGTTAATCGCACTCGTGAACGAGCGCTTGAGCTGTCAAACGATGCCCACGGCGGCGCCAATATTTCCGTGCGCCACTGGTCAGACTTGGGCGATATCCTTGGTGAACACGACATTATCGTGAGTTCTACCGCTGCTTCCCATGCCGTAATCACGCCCGAGGCGGCGCGCGCCGCCTTGCGCCAACGGCGTGGGGCGATGATGTATATTGACCTCGCCGTCCCGCGCGATGTCGACCCAGCGGTTGGCGACATCGACGAAGCCTACCTGTATAATGTTGATCACCTGGAACAGGTGGTTGCAGCCAATCAGCAGTTACGCGTTGATGAAATAGACGCGGCCGCTGCGCTCATCGATGAGCGCGTCTCAGAAACGCTCCAAGCGACCAATCGTGATCGCGGCCAGCTGCGCGGCGAGGTGGCACGCTTTTTCGATCAGGTTGTTGACGAGGAAGCCGAACGCCTGGCGCGCAAGCTCCCGCTCGGCAATGACGATCGCGGCCAGGTTCGCTACGGACTCAAACGAGTCGGCAACAAGTTACAGCATCGATTGCTGCAATGGTTGCGCGACCACGAAGACGACCCTGAAGCCGAGTCGATAGTCCGCGAGTTGCTCGAACTCGACTGAATTATTCATCGAAGGGGGCCCTTCGGATCTCACGGTTCAGAGCTAGCGCTCGAGGGCCGTTAGGGGGTCTCTGCGGGAGTCGCAGAGGGGGCCTGTTGGTGTGGCTTGACTGGGGGCGTTTCGTTAGCGGTGCCAGCA
>JAQIBG010000045.1 GCA_027859175.1 Planctomycetota bacterium
CCCAAATCGGACCGAGTTCGCGAAAAAACGTGACGCCGATAATGCCGCCGATGGTGTTGAGGGCGTTGTAGTTGGCCAGCGTGGGCCCCATTTGCATGACCATGATCATGCCGGTCAGCCCAGAGATCAGGGCCAATACCAGCAGCGAGCCAAAGCCAGCCATGTCGATCTGCTGCTTGAGCTGAGCCAGACTGCGGTGCATCTGGCGCATGCTCATCATCGCGCGCCCGGCCAATATGACGGCTGAGCCAGCGCCCTCGGCAGCATCCATAATCCGACGCCCAGTGGCGGCGAGCGCTGGCGTGATCATGGCGCGGCTACCACAATCGTGTCGGCACAGCCGATTAGGCTGAGCGCGATCAGCGTTTTGGCGTCGCAGATCAAACCGCTGCGCCGATGCTGTGCGAGATCTGCCAGCGCCACTGTTTCCACCGCAATCAACTCACCCTGGTCTGGATTCTTGGTCCCAGGCTGGCAGTCGAAAGCTTCATAGATGATCAGTTCTTCGTCGGATAGGCCTACGGCCGGGAACATCCGTACTCGTTCTTCGAAGCGACCGGCAACCAGACCCGCCTCTTCTTCAAGCTCGCGAAGGGCGGTGTCTTGTGGATCTTCACCGCGGTCGCGGGTCCCGGCAGGGATCTCTAAGGTCCACGCCTGAATCGGGTAACGGAATTGCCGCACCATCACCAGGTGGTCGGGGTCAGGGCGTACAATCACCCCCACCGCGCCCGGATGATGGATCACGGCGCGTCGAATGGGGCCGTCTGGGGTGTCGAAATGCTCGACCGCCAACTGACAGCGCGCATCGCGATAACGTTCGTCGCTATGGGTTCGTTGCGGGGCCACGTGCACGCTCAGGATATTGGTTATCGGATGCTAACTCGCAAGCGGCAACAGGCTGGCGAGTTAGTCAACTAAGGCCCTACGGGTTCGTCCTAGCCGGTTTCTGCAAGCGCACCCCCTGCACGCCCTTGCATCCTGCGGGTTGTTGCGAACCTGTCCCGCCCGAAAGGTAGGTTTCCATGCGCATCAGCCTCAACTGGATCAAGCGGATCCTCAACGTCGACAGCATTGGTCTGAACGACGAGGAGTTAGTCCGTCGCTTGACCCTGCATCTGGCCGAGATCGACGAGGTGGAAACCACCGGCGCCAGCCTCGACGGCGTGGTGGTAGGCAAGGTTTTGACCTGTGCTCAGCACCCCGATGCCGATCGCCTGCGGGTTACCACCCTCGATGTCGGCGCTGACGACGCGATTCCGGTAGTCTGTGGCGCTCCCAACGTGGCGGCCGGTCAATCGGTGGCGGTGGCTCTGCCTGGCTGCCAACTGACCATGCCCGGCAAAGACGGCGAACCGGTAACGGTGACGATCAAGAAGGGCAAGCTGCGCGGGCAACCAAGCCACGGCATGATTTGCGCTGAAGACGAACTCGGGCTCGGTACTGGCCACGATGGCATCATGGTGCTCACGGGCGAACCGCAGCCTGGCACCGCCCTGGCCGAGGTCTTGCCTAGCGGCGACACCGTGCTGGTGGTCGACAATCACAACATCAACCACCGCCCCGACCTGTGGGGCCACCTCGGCTGGGCCCGTGAGATCGCGGCCATTTGCGGCCTTACCGCCCCGAACGATCCCGACATCAGCTGGGCCGACATGGGCAGCGGCTGCGCGGTGCACATTGCCGACGAGCGCTGCAGTGGCTATCGCGGCGCAGTGGTGACTGGCGTGGCCAACACTGCCTCACCGCAGTGGATGCAAGACCTGCTCGAGGCCGCCGGCGTGCGCCCACTCGGCCTGCTGGTTGATCTCACCAACTACGTGATGCTCGAACTCGGCGAGCCGATGCATGCCTTTGATCAGCGCGAGATCGCCGGCGACACGATTGTGGTGCGGGCAGCCGCGGCTGGCGAAAAGCTGCAGACCCTCGACGAGCGCGAGCGCGACCTCGTGAGCCACGACCTCGTGATCGCCGATGCCAAGCGCGTGCTGGCCCTGGCTGGCATCATGGGCGGCGAAGGCTCGGGCGTGAAGGATGACACCAGCACCATCGTGCTCGAGGCCGCTACGTTCCAGGCTGCCAGCATCCGCCATTCGCGTATTCGCCATGGCATGGCCACCGAGAGTTCGAGTCGTTTTGAGAAGACTTTGTACCGCGAGTTCGCGGCTGCCGCGATCAACCGCGCGATTGCGCTGCTGAGCGAACTGTGCCCCAACGCCAGCGTGACCTGCCGCTTCAGCGCCGCCGCCGAGCACGCCGACATCCGCAGCATTGCTTACCAGCACGCTGATCTGACGCGCTATGTGGGCATCGAGATCCCCGCCGAGCAGCAAAATGGTTATTTGAGCGCGCTCGGTTTTGTTGTGGCCGATGGCCAAGTGCGCGTGCCGTGGTGGCGCGCCAAAGACGTGGAAGAAGCCACCGACCTAGTTGAAGAAATCGCGCGCCTGCACGGCTATCACCACGTAACGCCAGAGGTGCCGCGCCTGCCGGCCGCGACTCCGGCCCTCAACCCCCTACGCAGCTGCGAACACCGCGCGCGCCGCGTGCTCTCGGCGCAAGGCTGGGACGAAGTCCAAACCTACGGCTTCACCAGCGCGGCCTGGGCTAAACTGCTGGCTTGGCCGGCCGACACCCAGATTCAGCTGACCTACCCGCTCTCGAGCGAGCAAACCGTGATGCGCCTTGAAAGCATCCCCACCCTGGCCGAGGCCGTGGCGCGCAATCGCCGCTTTGTCGACCAGGTGGCGATCTACGAGATCGGCAAGGTGTACGGCAAAGACATCGGCGTGGCTCCGTGCAGCGATGAGACCCTCATGGTCAGCGGCTGCACCGCCGGCACCGGTGCCACCAGCCCGTTCTACGCTGCGCGCGATGCTGCACTCGCGCTCTTGGCCGGCCTTGGTTACGAGGCCACGTATCGCGTGCCCGACCAGCTTGGCCCGGCCTGGCAGTCTGGCCGCAGCGCCGAGATCGTGGTGAAGGGTCAGGCGGTTGGCCTGGTCGGCGAACTCAGCGACGGCGTCCGCGGCTTGGCTGATAGCGATGAAGCCCTGGCTGCCTTCGTGATCGAACTCGAGCGCTTGGTCGCGCGGCTTGGCACCCCGGCGCCGCTGACGTATTCCGCGCCGAGTCGCTACCAGTCGGTTGACCGTGACTTCACCTTCCTGTGCCCGGAAAGCTTGCCCTTTGGCGACCTAATGGCCGCAGCCTGCAAGGCTGGTGGCAAGCTGGTACGTTCGGTCGGCATGGCGCAAGAGATCTACCGTGGCGACGGCGTGCCTGACGATCACAAGGCGATGAGCATCCGTGTGCTGCTGCAGGCCGATGATCGCACGCTGTCGGAGAAGGAACTGCGCAAGGTGTCTGACAAGATCGTCAAAACCGTTGAGCACACCACGGCAGCACGCCTGCGCGCCTGAGGCGAGTCGCCGCTGGGCCACGGCCCGGCGGCGCTTACATCTTAGATTATGGACGGGCAGAAACTCGATCGCACAGATGGGCCGGAGGGCCTGCGCGGCCTGCAGGGCGTGCTGGTTGATTGCGGCACGTGTCCGTACCTGTCTGGTCGCCAATTCTTGGCTTTTCACCTGATCGATAGCCCGATTGGCACGGCCCGCTATCGACTGTTGCTCGATTACGGGTTTCGCCGTTCTGGCGATCATGTCTACAAACCGGTGTGCGGAGCTTGTAATGAGTGCAAGCCGATCCGGGTTGACGTAGCCGCGTTCACGCCGCGCAAAGACCAACGCCGCTGCCGCACCCGCAATAGCGACCTGCACATCAGTTGGCACGAGCGCGGCCTGTGCTCTGAGCGACTGGCCCTGTATCAGCGCTATCAACGCCTGGTGCACGATGACCAGGGTGGCGACGACAGCGATCCCACGCGCTTTTTAGTGGCCAATGCCGGCGTCGACGGCGGCGAACTCCACGCTCGCGATGCCAACGGCTCCCTGCTTGCCGTCAGCGTTCTCGACCGTTTCGACGACGCCTTGTCGAGCGTGTACTGCTACTACAATCCAGAAATGCCACGACGCAGCCTCGGCACCTTTATGGCCTTGGCAGAAATCGAGCAGGCACGTCAATGGGGCCTTCGGTGGATCTACCTGGGTTTTCTCGTGCGCGACTGCGGTAAGATGGCCTACAAGGCCCGCTTTACGCCCCACCAGGTACTCGAGGAGGACGGCTGGCTTGGCAACGGTTAAAAAACCAGCAACGACCCGCACGCCGGGCGCGGCTAGAGGCAGTTCTACAACTCGCCGGCAGATCATTCCGGGCCAGCAGATGGTCACCCGACCGGTGTTGATGGCGCGTTTTCTCGGTGGCACGGCGCTGATCATTGTCGCGATTGTTGTCATCCCGCATTTGAAACTCGCAACCTGGCTGCTGTGCCTGCTGGGTGCCGTTGGTTTTGTGGGCGGCAACCTGCTTCGACCGCTGTATCGAGCCCCGGTTCGGCGCAAAGACCAGAGCTTCGCCAGCGTTCTCGAGTATATTAATTTTGGCATCGTTACAGCCATTGTTGCCGCGTTTGCGTTTATGATGGTGCAACTCTCCAAGCACACGGTCATCAAGCTGCTGCTCGATTACCGCGTACTGAGCAGTGTTGCTGCTGTGTTTGGACTGATCGCCCTGCGCGATCTCCTCTACCGTTGGCGGGAGGCCTGATGGAAGGCAAAATTCAATTTCATCAAGGCCAGTTGGCGCTGCTACAAAAACGCGGCAAAACCCTCACCAGCATCGGTTTTGCCCTGCTGGCGATCAGCCTCCTGATCATCGCGCGTCAGGCCGGCATCGCCTGGTACCTATTGATTGCCGCGGCCGATGGGGTGTATCTCTGGTTGCTGGTCGACCACCTGCGCAAGCTCAAACGGGCCAAGCAGCGGGCGGTTGATCCCAAAGCCTAGGGCTTTGGGGTTCCTAGTTCCTAGTTCCTGGTGCGCGCCTTCGGCGCGTCGTGGGCATGGTCTCCGCACCCGCCAGGCACCCAGCCTACCAGTGGCCGACGCGCGCGAGCCATTGCCGGCATCCAACGCGCGAAGCGCGCACCAGGAACCAGGAACCCGCTACACCCACCACGCTGTCTGCAGCACCCCACCCCAGCGGTGAGCCAGCGCTGCGCTGGCAATACGCCGCTCCGGCACCGGGCTATCATCATCATGCAAGCTTATGCGCAGGCCCAATTCGGCAGCTTGGCGTCGATGGAAGCTGGCAATGCTTGGCCATACTGGTGCCGTGACATTGATCGCACCAGAGCCCAGTCCGGTGCAGGCCGCGGCTGCAAGGGCGGCTAAGTCATCTTCGTGGACCCAACTCAAGGATCGCCGCATCGAACCGCGGATGCGCATGGTGCCACTCGCTAGGCGTGGTGAATGCATCGCGCGTCGACGCCCGGCCAAAGCCCCCGCTCGCAACACAAGGGCATTGCCGCGAGCAAGCACTGCGGCTTCAAGTGCGAGCAACGCGCGCGCGCGCGGGCTGCGGCCCAGCGGCGCGTCTTCAGCGAATTGCGCACCACCGGTGTCGGCGTACACCGCTGTTGAGCCGGTGTAGACCATCCGCGCGTGTGGCCAGGCGCGGGCACAGCGTGCGATCACTCGATCAAGATGGTTGCCGCCTGTGCCGGAGCGCAGGCCTGGCGTGGCGGTGATCAGCACCACGTCGATACGGCCCCAAGCACGGGCGATATGGTCGTGCAGGGCCTGACTGGCTCCGTCGCCCTGCAGCATCGGCCACGGCGAGCGGCGCTGGGCATCCGAGCGGCGCAGGCCGATGACGGCATGCCCTCGCGCATGCAAAGCATCACCAGCACGAACACCAACCGCGCCGCAGCCAACAATCAGAACGCGGCTCATTCGTCGATGCGAACCACAAAAATATCAAGGCCAGGCACGCTGGTTGTCAATGTGCCTTTGCTGTATTCGCCATAGCTGCCGCTCACGCTGAGCACGTCACCCGGCTGCACCGCGGGTAAGGCCGACGGATTGAATACTTCCAACTTGGCAAAGGGGATGCGCTCATAGGACGTGCTCACCATGTACATGCCGCGGTCTTGGAAGACTTGGTAGGTGTTCAAGGGTTGTTGCTGCGGGTCGGCAATGATCAACAGCGTGCGGCTGCCACGCTCTTCATCGATGCCCATGTCGCGCAAAACCCGGCCGCGGGCCTCGAAGCGCCCATAGCTGACAAATCCATCCTCAGTGCGAAGCCGTTCACTCGCTGGCGTCACATGAACCGGCGTGGTTCCACCGGCAGCGCGGGTCCACAGCCAGAACGAGCCAAGCGACACCACCGCTAAGGCGCCAAGCGCCACTACCCAATTTCGCATCATCGGACCCATAGGATTGACTCCAGCCGGGATGCTAGCGTCAGCACGAAAAACTGCAGCCCCTTACCAAGCTTGCAGCCGTTCCATAACCGTGCGCGCGCGGTCGCCGTCTTCAGCCAGCACATAAGTGTGCTGGAGATCAATCGGCTGATTAAAACGCGCCAAGAGTTCAGAGTGCAGCGTTACCGGCTCTACGATTGCATGGCCAAGGATGCGGCGCTCGCACAGTAAACTCTGGCCCTCATCGCCCTCGTCACCAGCGCCGGCGATACGGGTGAAGCGCTGCCGGCTGCGTCGCGCAAACACATGGCAGCCGGCTGCTGTGAGTTCGTCGCGTAATTGCTGGGCCAGGAAGTTCTCCTGTTGTTCAGCGCCCATGCGTTCGCGCAGCACCAACTTGGCCGGCTCGCGATTGACGATCCGCCGGCTCCAGGGGTCACCACGATCGCGCGCCATATGCAGTTGGGCGATTACGTGATCATCACGTAGGCTGATCAGATCATCGAGCCCGCGAGCTAAGGAAAACGGTACCTCGCCGATCTCAATCGCCTGGCCGAGATAATACTCAAATGCGGGTGGCGTTTTGTGAAAGTAAACCTGCTGGAACATGTGGTAACGCGCCAGCAACAAGCTCTCGAGGGCAAACACGCCATGGATGTCGAGGCCCAACTCTGGGCCGTCAGGGCCAGCGATAACGGTCAGGCACGACATCAGGCGCGGCAGGTCATAAACGCCATAGCTGACGCCGGTGAAATGGCTGTCGCGCAGCAGGTAGTCACAACGGTCGGCGTCCATCTCGCCCGACACCAGGGCGCGGAGAATGCCACTGAGCGAACCCAGCGCCGCCAGACGCGGCGAGCGGCGAATATCGCTGCTGAGCACGGCGGCCACATCGCGCGCCATGTTCTCTTCAAGCGCGCCGTCTTTGGCCATGCGCGCAATGATCGCGAGGGTGAAATCTTCATGGGTGGCTTGGCGGCCACCTGGCTGGTGCCCGTCTCGGTACCAATCCGGCGGGAGCCGCACTGTTTCCACCTGCGGAAACCAAGCCTCACTGGTGTGACTGAAGGGCGCGTGCCCGGCATCATGCAGGAGCCCGGCAAAACGAATCACGCGGCCAGCGTAATCCAGATCGGCGTGCACGTAGTCGCGCAGGGCCTCGGGGCGCGCTGCTACCAGCTTACGGAAACACTCGCCAGCCAGATGCATGACGCCAATACTGTGCTGAAAGCGATCGTGGACGGCCCCGGGGTACACCACGCTGACAAAGCCAAGTTGGCGAATGTGGCGCAGACGCTGAATCCACGGGCTGTCGAGCACCGGGATTTCATCGTCGGTTACCACGATGTGGCGGTGGATGGGATCACGGATTTCGTAGGTCATTGCCATTGGGTCTATTTGAACCTATTCCGTATCGATTGTCATGCAAGTGATGAAGGTGAACGCCGTGTTTCGCTATCGAGCAAGGCCTAGATATGTTCATAGAGCATGGGTCAGCGGTCGTCCCATGTAATTTTCGCACCCGTTAAGCCCATGTCATTTGACCTGAGCCCGCGCCGAACGACCGTTCGCGCCAGTCGCAAAGGAGCACCTCATGGCCCGAATCCTAGTAACCGACGGCATGGCGCCGGAAGGCATTGAAGCCCTCCAGGCAGCCGGCCACGAAGTCGAAGAGCGCAAAGTCGATGCCGACGAGCTGCTTTCTATCATTGGCAACTACGATGGGCTTGTGGTTCGCTCTGCAACCCAAGTCACGCCCGAGGTGATCGCGGCTGGCGTACCGACCCTCAAAGTCGTTGGGCGGGCCGGCGTTGGCGTTGACAACATCAACTTGCCGTCTGCCACTGAGAACGGCGTCATCGTGATGAACGCGCCGCTCGGCAACATCCTGTCGGCTGCTGAGCACACCCTGGGTATGATCTTCGCCGTGTGCCGCAACATCCCCCAGGCGCACCACGCCCTGATCGGCGGCAAGTGGGACAAGAAGTCGTACATTGGCGTTGAGCTGCATGGCAAAACCCTGGGCATCATCGGCCTGGGCAAGATCGGCAAGCACGTCGCCGAAGTGTGCCAGGCAGCTGGGATGCGCGTGGTGGCCTATGACCCCTTCCTCAGCAACGAGGTGGCCGAGCAGCTGCGGATTGAGCCGGTTGACCTCGACACCCTGTGGGCCGAGGCCGATGTCATCACGATGCACGTTCCGCTTACCGACAAGACCAAGAATCTGATCAATGCCGACACGATAAAGATGCTGAAAACCGGCGTGCGTATCGTGAACGTGGCGCGCGGCGGCATCATAGATGAGGTGGCCCTGGCTGAGGCGCTTCAGAGTGGCCGCGTGGCCGCTGCCGCGCTTGATGTGTTTGAGCAGGAGCCGGTAGCTGCCGACAACCCCCTGCTGAGCTGCCCCAACGTCATCACCACGCCGCACCTGGGTGCCAGCACCGAAGAAGCGCAGATTCGCGTATCCACCGATATCGCCGAGGCCTTCAATCTGTTCTTTGAGAGCGGCAAGATTATCAACGCCGTCAACGTGCAACTGCGCGTAGATCCGTCGATCGACGCCTACCTCGATGCTGCCGAGAAGCTCGGCTCCTTGTTGGTGCAAACCTGCGACAAGCCCCTGCGTGAGCTCGAAGTCCGCGCTCGTGGTGACTTGGCCAAGTTCGACACCCGTCCGCTTGGCGTGGGGGCCCTCAAGGGTGCGCTGTCACATATCTGCGACCAAGGCGTCAATTTGATCAATGCGCAGTTGATTGCCAAAGATCGCGGCATCGAACTCACCACCAGCTCAACCGAGCAGTTGCAAGACAACCACTCGCGATTGGCCCTGCGTGCCATCACCAGTGATGGCGAACATCGCGTGGGTGGCAGCGTCATCGATGGCCAACTCCGCCTGCTGCGTTTTGACGAGTATGTGCTCGACCTGCCGATCGAAGGCCACCTGCTGATCCTCGAGTACCCCGACCGCCCCGGTATGGTTGGCCGCTACGGTACTATTTTGGGTGAATCCAAGATCAACATCGCTCGCATGGAAGTCAGCCGCATCGACGGCCGCGGTGAAGCCTTGGTGGTGCTGACCTTGGACGATCCCGTGCCGGCTGATGTGTTGGCCGAACTGGTGGAAGCAGTGACGCCTGATCGAGCATATGCGGTTTCGTTCTGAGGTTAAATGGGTCCTGGGTCCTGGTACGCGCCTAGCGGCGCTTGGGTCGCGGGAACAGCCAGTTGATCTGACGCACGGCTAGTGGATTGCGTACAGGACCGGTCTTGGGTCCTGTACGCAGCCAGTAGCGCTTTGGCCGTGGGTTCACAGCCAACTTATTCGGCACACGGCCTATTTTGGGCGGGGTATCGGGGTAGCCAGCCCCGCGTCCAAGCCTGCTTGCAGGCGTACCAGGACCTAGGACCCGAATAAGCCCGGCAGAGCCAGGCCCGCTACGCCCCGCACAAGGCCAGCAGGTCACCCACATCCGCTTCGGCCAGAGCCATCACGGTATCAGCGCCGCCGTACCAGATGCGCACGGTGCTGCCTTCGAGCAGGCAGCCGGTTGGGAAGATCACGTCGCCGCGGAAGCCATCGACTTCGTAGGGCGTTTCGCTGCGCAAAATCGGCTCCTTGCTGAAGCCGAGCAGCTTGCGTGGGTCGTCCAGATCGAGGAGGCAGACGCCGGCGTGGTAGACCTTGGTCCAGCGGTCTTCCCAGCCGTGCTTGCCGCGGGTCTCGTCGATCTCCACTGCGTGGAACACCGCGAGCCAACCCTTGTCGGTTTTGACCGGCGGGGCTGCCGGTCCGATCTTGTCATTGGCGTAGGGAACTTCTTCCACATCCATGACCAGATCGCTGGTGCCCCACAGGCGCAGGTCGGGCGACCGGTTGCACCACATGTCCATCTTGCGACGGCCCATGTACAGCGGGAACGGCCGCTCGAGACGGACGTAATCGCCACCGATGCGCTCCGGGAACAGCACCATGTTGCGGTTATCAGGCGCACCGAGGCTATACACCTCTTCGAAGCCAGACAGGTCGTCTTTGACCTTGGCAATGCCGCCACGAATTCCGTGCGGCGTATCAACGGCAAAGCACATGAGGAGCTGGCCGTCAACCACGGTCAGGCGCGGATCGTAGAAGCGTCCGATCTCTTCCGGGCCACGGTTGGCATACCATTCAGAGCCGAGCTGCTGGGCCTTCTCCAGGGTCATGAATGGCTCGGGCTCCACCGTCCAGGCAACGCCATCGTCTGACCAGGCCAGACCGAGGTTGGTGCCTTCAAAACGGCGCGTTTTGTGGAAATCGCCGTAGTCGTTGCGGAACACCATCACGTAGCGGCCCTGCCACTTTTCAACGCCGGCGTTAAACACCAAGGCGCTCTTGTAGGGCACTTGCTCGTGGGTGAGGATAGGGTTGGCACTGTGGCGCTTGATGGCCGTGGCGACGCTCATGGGTCGTCCCTCCTGATTCCTTGAGTATAGCGAAGTCAAGACTGGATTCCTGTCCATGGGTAGCCTATTCTTATCCTCACGTGACATCCAGCCGCCGCCCCCTCAAGTCAAACAAGGGCTATATGCCCCTGCGTCTACCGTGGACACACCCCACGGAGGCCATTGTGTGGAGTCGGATCTTCTATCGCCCTGGCGATGCCTACCCGTTCCATAGTCATGAATTTGCCGAATTCTTTTGGATTGAAGACGGCACGCTGCGGCATCGGTGCGACCATGGCGAGCACCGCATGGACCAAGGCATGATCGCGCTGATTCACCCCGATCGCCGTCATGCGCTCGAGCCCTGGCCTGGTCATCATTGCGTTCTAGTGAACGTCACCATCGCCCCTGAGGTCCTCGAGCGTCTGCACCAGCGCTATGGACCGTGGTGGCATCTCGCACCAGACCGGCCGTGGCATCATCGGCTCAGCGCTGCCGACCTGCAAGCCCTGCAGGCCTGGATCGAAATCCTGGGTTCTGGCGCCCCGTCTATTCTGACCGTGGATGCCTTCCTGTGCGACCTCTTGCGGCGACTGGAACGCCAGACTGAGTCGTCTCCGCTGGACGTCCTGCCCGAGTGGCTGCGCGACGCGCTCGAGGCCTGTCGTGAGCCGCCGCAGCTCAGCCAGGGCTTGGCAGCGCTGGTCCACCTCACCGGGCGCAGTCGCGAGTACATCGCCCGCCTGCTGCGCCAGCAATGCAACACCAGCCCAACCGAACTCCTGAATGGCATGCGGATGCGCTACGCCGCCGAACGGCTACGACTCGGCGACGAGACCGTTACCGACCTCGCCGCCGACTGCGGCTATACCAACCTCACGCACTTCTATCGGCTGTTCAAAGCCGCGTACGGCTGCACGCCCAAGGGCTATCGCCTGCAGGCTCGTCAAGCCGCGAGCGGCAACCCCCTGCCCAATTCACGTTAGGCGCTGAGCGCCTTGCGCTGGGCCAGGATATAGCCGAGGTGAAGGCCTTCATGGAAGTGGTTGAAGGCGATGGCATCGTTGATGTTGCCGAGTTTGACGCCGGCCGAGGTTTCGTAGGGCTGGTAGTTGGCAAAGCGTCCGCCCGCAAAGTCACTGGCGAGGATGCCGGCCTGGCCGAGCAGATCATCGCGGAATTGGCCATAGGTGTAGCTGCCGGTCCAATTCGCGGGGGCTGAGCCTTTCCTGAAATCAGCAACCAAAGCCTCATCATAACCGACCTCAAGACCGGCCAGCTTGTAGCACAACACGCGCAGGGTCACGGCGCAGTGGCCCAGGTTCCACAGAATGTTATTGCTGAAGCCTGCCGGAATGGAGGTGAGCTGCTCGTCGCTAAGACTGTCGGCCACGCGAACGAGCATTTGGCGGGTAATGGCAAGCTGGCTGATGATGTGTTCCATGGCGCGCAGTGCATGCGCGGTTGCCACCCACGCAATGGAAATTGGTGGCCCACGCCAAAGCCTTGAATCGAAAAAGGGCCCGCAAGCGGGCCCTCTCTCTCCTACGCGCTGCGTGTTGTGGCTATTTGCCCAACAGCGCCAGCAAGATACCGGCAGCCACCGCCGAGCCGATCACGCCGGCCACATTGGGGCCCATCGCGTGCATCAGTAGGAAGTTGCGCTTGTTGTAGCTGGCACCCACATTCTGCACCACGCGAGCGGCCATTGGTACGGCACTCACGCCAGCAGCACCAATCAGTGGGTTGACCTTGCCACCCGTGATCTTGCACATGGCCTTACCAAACAGCACGCCAGTGGCCGTGCCAATCACAAAGGCAACGCAGCCCAGCACCAGGATTCCAAGGGTTTCCAGATTGAGGAACTTGTCAGCGCTGAGCTTGGTACCCACTGACAGGCCGAGGCCAATCGTCACTAGGTTGATCAGTTCGTTCTGGGCAGCCTTAGCTAAGCGATCGGCCACGCCGCATTCACGCAGTAGATTGCCAAACATCAGCATGCCGATCAGCGGCACCGAGGACGGCAACAAGAACGAACACATCAGGAACACGGCCATCGGGAAGATGATCTTGGCAGTCTTCGACACCGGCTTGCGCTGGGTCATCATGATCTGCCGTTCGGCATCGGTAGTCAGCGCCTTCATCACCGGCGGCTGAATGATCGGCACCAAGGCCATGTAGCTGTAGGCAGCCACGGCAATCGCGCCGAGTTTCTCAGGAGCAAGCTTGGAGGCGACATAGATTGAGGTTGGGCCATCGGCGCCACCGATAATCGCAATCGCACCAGCGTCGGCCATGTCGAAGCCAAACAGCACCGCCATGAAGAAGCTGCCAAAAATACCAAACTGTGCGGCACCACCGAGAAGAGCCGACCATGGGTTGGCTAACAGTGGACCAAAGTCGGTGAGGGCCCCAACGCCGAGGAATATCAGCAAGGGGAAGATGCCGGTAGCGATACCGAATTCAGAGAAGAACCACAGGATACCACCTGCGCTATCGGCATCGGCCGGCTCAACCATGCCCGCGCCAGCGGAGTTGACGAACACACAGCCAATCGCGATTGGCACCAGCAACAGGGGCTCGAAGCCCTTCGCGATACCCAGGTAGAGCAGCAGGATACCTACCGCCAACATGGCGTAGTTGCCCCAGCTTAGCTGAGCCAAGCCACTGCTTTGCGCGATAGTTTTGACCGCCTTGACGAAGGACAAACGTTCGGTGCTGTGGGGCCGCAAACGTGGCACTTCGCCACCAGCGGCGAGCACTGTGCTGTCTACGAAAGCTTGCAGGCGTTGCTCATGCACCGTTCCCGGGACCACTAGAATCAGGGCACCCGGGTCTTTGTGATGGTAAAGCGGGAACACGAGGTGGTCGGCTTCGGCGGCATCAACCAGCCCGTAGCCATCCAGTCCGAGGTTCCAGCCTTGCACCGACGGCGCGGTTTTGGCCGGGCCGCCGTCCTTACCGTCGGCACCGAACAGGTCACGCAGGGTTGGCACCGGTAGACCGGCTTTGCCAGCAGGCGCAGCCGGCATCACCGCGGCGTTGGCATTCCACTGGTGGAGAATGCGCACCGCCATGGCGTGATTGTCGGGCAGCATGACCACCGGGTGGTCAACCGCATCGATATCCAACTGCGGCAGCGTATCAGCACCATAGGCACCAAGCGTGCAGCCAAGCAGAAGCAGAAGAGTCAGCAGTCGCTTCATCCGATATGCGCGAGGACGTCGCCGACCTGGACGGCGTCCCCCTCCTTGACGGCGAAGGACACCAAGGTGCCGGCCTTGGGCGCGGCGATCTCGGTTTCCATCTTCATGGCCTCGAGCACCAGGATGGTTTGATCGGCCTCAACCTTGGCACCGGGCTGAACCACCAGGCGCAACACGTTGCCAGCAAGTTCAGCAGTCATCGGCTCACCGCTACCAGCGGCGGGAGCAGGAGCTGCCGGAGCAGCGGCTACCGGTGCGGCGCTTGCCACCTGCGGGGCGCCACCGGCACCAGGCACAACGCTGACATTGTAAGCCTGACCGTTGACGCTGATGGTGTAATCGCGCGGACCACCGGTCGGTGCGGCGGGCGCAGCCGGAGCTGCCGCTTTGGGCGGAGCCTTGCTGGCGACCACCGGATCCTTGCCCAGGTTCTTCGGCCCCTCAGAGCGGGTCGAGAAGAACTTCGGCGCCACCTGCGGGAACAAGGCATAGGTCAGCACGTCTTCGTCGCTGCCGTTAAACCCATCGAGAGTTTTGGCCTTTGTGCGCAGTTCGTCGAACTCGGGCTCGATCAGGTCAGCCGGACGCGTGGTGATCGGTTCCTTCTTAGCCTGCTCTTGAGCCAGCTTGACAACATCATCATTGAAGTCGCCAGTGGTGTGGCCGTAGTAGCCCAGCATCAGGTCTTGGAACTCGCCGGTCATCTTCTTGTAGCGGCCCATCAGCACGTTGAACACCGCCTGGGTGCCAACGATCTGCGAACTCGGGGTGACCAGCGGCGGGTAGCCGGCGTCTTTGCGGACCTTGGGCACTTCCAGCAGCACTTCTTCCAGCTTATCACCGGCGCCCTGTGCCTTGAGCTGGCTCTCCATGTTCGACAGCATGCCGCCTGGGATCTGGCTCTTGAAGATGCTGGTTTCAACGCCCTGGAACGAGGTCATGAACTCGGCGTAGCGTTGGCGAATCTTGGCGAAATGGCGTTTGGCCACTTCAACATGGTCGAGGTCTATCTTGGTTTCGAAGCCGGTTCCTTCGAGCATCTCGCAGAAGGCTTCGGTGGGGTTGTGACCGGTACCGAGCGACATCGAGCTGACGGCAGTGTCAACAATGTCGACGCCTGCTTCCACCGCCTTCATCAGGCTGACCAGGGTCACGCCGGTGGTGGCGTGCACATGGAGGTGCACCTTCATGTCGGCGCCGCAGGCTTCTTTGATGCCCTTGACCAGGTCGTAAGCCGCTTGCGGCTTGATCAGCGCGGCCATGTCCTTGATGCAGATCGAGTCTACGCCCATGTCTTGCATGCGCTTGGCTTGATCAACGTAGGCGTCGATGGTGTGAATCGGGCTGACGGTGTAGCTCACCGTGCCCTGGGCGTGCTTGCCGGTTTTGCGAACCGCACCGATCGCGCGCTCGAGGTTCCGCAGGTCGTTGAGCGCATCAAAGATGCGGAACACGTCCATGCCGTTCTCGGCGGCCTTGTCGACGAAGCGGTCAACCACGTCGTCGCCATAGTGGCGGTAGCCGAGCAAGTTCTGCCCGCGCAGCAGCATTTGCAGCGGCGTCTTGGGCATGTGCTTCTTGAAGGTGCGCAGGCGCTCCCACGGATCTTCATTCAGGAAGCGGATGCAGCTGTCAAAGGTGGCGCCGCCCCAGCATTCCAGAGACCAGTAGCCGGCCTCGTCGAGGTCGTGCAGCACCGGAATCATGTCGTCCATGGCCATGCGGGTGGCAATGAGGCTCTGGTGCGCATCGCGCAAAATGAGATCGGTGACTTCGATGGTGCGTGCCATGCGTTTCTACTTCTCCTGCTCGGTGTCGGCTTCGTACGCTACCACTGCTGCCTGAAGCACAGCGATGAGCGCGTGGTCCCCTGCGGCAGCCGGGGCCGCACCGCCGCCGGTGCGTACCGGGGCAGGGATGGGGTCAGACGGGAACAAATTGGTGATCCACTGCATGACCAGGCAAAGCAACATGAGGAATACAAAGACTCCGCCCATACCCAGCGCCATGACCAGAAATGCATCAGCAATCACAATCCGCGCCCCTTTCCAAGTCAATTGGAGGCCGGAGCCTAGAAGGCACCCCCGAGCCTGCAAGTGCCCGAGGCAAGGCTTTCAGCATCGGTGCGCCCTACATGTCATCCGTGCATGGGTTGTCACCACGCATGGCTTGGTTTCTCGGTGAAATGGATGGCTGTCACGCCTCCAGTAAGGACCCGGTAATGGCGAGACACTCGTAGCGTCACCCTTACGTGCTTGCTGGCGCCACCAGAAGGAATCTTTATCATCCGCCCATGATCCGGCGCGGCTTTACTTTGGTTGAAATGCTGGTGGCAACCCTGGTGTTCATGTTCGGCTTTGTGGCCGTGTATGGCATGTTCCTGATTGGCCTGCGCAATCGCGCCATTTCAGATGCCACCACTCGCTGCGCGACCGTGGCCCAATCGGTGATCGCAGAGATGCGCCTTCAGGCCACCAATGAGGCCCCCACCGCCGGCTATTTGCCCGAAGACTACCTCGGCGACGGCAAACCCGACGACGGCGGCGAAGGCCAGCAATACAGTGCCTTGGGCGCCGCCGACGTGTTTTTCGCCTATGGTGATCAGCCCGGCGTGTTCTACCGCATTGCCCAGGCCAACGATCTGACCGGCGACCCCACCGGAACCGGTGATGGTATTCAGCTGATGGTCTTGGTTGGGATGCTCGAGAGCAACGCCGCCACCCTGAGCATGGATGAGATTCAGCGCCGCTTTCGACTCACGGGCACCACACCGCTGAGCGCGGTGATCGATGAACTGCTGCGGCGCGGCGTGATTCAGCGCTATGATGCTGTGATTCATCGTCAGGTGGCTTGGAATTACTAGGATAGGTCCTGGGCCCTGGGACGCGCCTAGTGGCGCTTGGATCATGGGGACAGCCTGGACAGCGCGGGTGCTTATCGGGCGGGGTATCGGGGCAGCGAGCCCCGCGTCCAAGCCTGCTTGCAGGCGTTCCAGGACCCAGGACCGGCTCAACGTTTAAGCATTGGGTCCTGGGTCCTCGGCGGCGCTTGAATCATGGGAACAGCCTCAACAGCCTGAACAGCCTGAACAGCCTCAACAGCCTGAACAGCGCGGGTGCTTATCGGGCGGGGTATCGGGGCAGCGAGCCCCGCGTCCAAGCCTGCTTGCAGGCGTTCCAGGA
>JAQIBG010000143.1 GCA_027859175.1 Planctomycetota bacterium
TTGTACCGCGGTGGCGGTGCTCGCTACCGCCGGTGTGTTCTTCGTGCGGCCGGATCCCTCCTTTACCACGCTGGCGCTGAGCCTGGTGATTGTGGGCACGGTGGGCGCCGAATTGGCGATGGTATTCTACAATGCAATGCTGCCAGACTTGGTGCCTTCGCGGCGGCTTGGGCGTTGGTCGGGCTGGGGTTGGGCCGCGGGTTACGCCGGCGGCCTGTGCTGCCTGGTGCTGTTCTTGTTTGCCTTGGTGCTCGATGGGGCCTGGATCAGCGTGCCGCGCGACCAGGCCTTGCATCTGCGCATCGGCTTCGCGGGTTGCGCGTTGTGGTTCGCGCTGTTTGCGCTGCCGGTGTTTCTGTTCACGCCCGATCGAGCTGGCGCTGGCTTACCGCTAGCGGCGGCGGTGCGTACCGGCTTTGGACAGCTGTGGCACTCGTTGCGCAATGCACGGCAGCACACGGGGGTGCTGCGGTTCTTGTTGGCGCGCATGTTGTATACCGATGCGCTGACCACGATCTTCGCGCTCGGTGGGATCTACGCGGCAGCCACGCTCAACTTGGATACCACCGGCGTGCTGGTGTTTGGTATTGCGATTAATGTCACGGCTGGGCTGGGCGCTTTTGCCTTGGCCTGGGTTGACGACTGGATCGGTGCGAAAACCACCATTCTGCTCGCTCTCGTGGCGGTGGCGGTGTCAATTGCGGTGTTATTGCTGACCGATTCGGCGCCAGTGTTCTGGACCGCCGCCCTGGCGATGGGCCTGTTCTTGGGGCCAGCCCAGGCCGCGAGCCGCTCCTTGATGGCGCATCTCGCCCCGCCACAACTGCGCGGCGAGATGTTTGGCCTGTTTGCGCTGGCCGGCAAGGCGACGGCTTTCCTCGGGCCCTGGTGCGTGGGCTTGCTCACCGCGGTGAGTGGCAGTCAGCGCATTGGGCTTAGTTCGGTGTTGGTGTTTCTGACCCTGGGAGGGCTGATTTTGCTGCGGGTGCCGAGCGCTTCGGCAGCGGACGAATCGTCAGAGTAATTTTGGCATCGATGAAGGCGTTGTTGCCAACGCTGCTTTTGCCGCTTGGCCTGCGCCCGCTGCCGGCGCGGTTGCCAAAGGCGCCCGATGCCGGGTTGCCGCCGACATTGATTAAATAATGCCGTTGTTCGCCTTGTAGCTGGATGTTGAGAATTTCGAAGCCACCCCAGCCAAGCGCCTGTTCCAGGTATTCAGCCTGTTCGCGGGCATTGGCAACCGCGAGATCACGCGCCTGGCGGCGCACCGCAACCGGGTTTTCAGTGAACAGTTGGGCCTCGCCGAGGCGGTTGACCCCGTGTTCGATCAGATCGGCCTGAATCTGCGCCAACTCGCCGATGTTGCGTGAGCGCAGACTGATGCGCGTGGTGTAGACGTAGTGGTCCGCTTTTTGCGTGTGATCATATTCTAGTGTCAAGGCGGCTGGCACGCGGCTGTATTCGGTGTCGGCGAGTTCGCCACAGTAGCTGTCAACCGCGGTCACGGCCGCCAGGTGCTTCTGCATGCATGTTCGCACTTCTAGGTCGGTGGTCACGATCTCAGCGTTGAGGTCGAAGCTGGTGGCGGTGTAGAACTGCTTGCCGTAGCCGGAGAAGCTGCGTGGGTCGGCCGGCTCCGGTTCGATATCAAGTGGTGCCGGGTCGACTCTTGTGTGGGCGCTCTGGCACGCACACAAGCTCAGTGCTGCGATGAGGATGGCGAGAATAGTGCGAAAGTTCATGGTGCGTCTCCAGCAGGGTCAACGCGCACGGAGCGCTAAGGATCACCCATGGTGTGGGCCATGTAGCTGGCTGAGTGAGTTGCCCAGGCGAATTACACAAGGCTTACTGGCGTGGATTGAGCGTGGTGTGGTGGCATTGCGGCGGCTAGGATCGCGGCATGTCTGTACTGGAGATCCAACTCGATGGGCTGCCCGGCCCCGGACACCACTATGGTGGTTTGGCGGTGGGCAATCTGGCTAGCGAGCAGCACGCCGAGACCGTGTCGCATCCGCGTGCGGCGGCGCGCCAGTGCTTGGTCAAGATGCAGGCGGTGGCGGCGCTGGGGGTGCCAGTGTATCTACTGCCGCCGGTGCCGCGCCCAGATCGCGCCTTATTGCGCGCGATCGGCTGTCGAGGCAGCGATGCCGAATTATTGGCCGCGGCCGATCCTGAGCTGCTGCGTATCGCGTGGAGTTCGGCTTCGATGTGGACCGCTAACGCGGCTACGCTTATTCCGGCTAGCGATAGCGCTGATGGCCGCGCCCATGTGGTGCCGGCCAACCTCTTGGCGACGCCGCACCGTTGCCGTGAGGCCGCCATTCGCGCGCGTCAGCTGCGAGCCATTTTGCCTGCAGCCGAGTATCGCGTGCATCCGCCCTTGCCGGCCACGCCGGCCTTGGCCGACGAGGGCGCCGCCAATCATACCCGCTTATGCGGGAGCGATGGGCGCGGCTGCCATCTGTTTGTCTATGGTCGTCGTCCGGGTTTAAGCGCCGAGCAGTTGCCGCAGCTGCGACCGGCGCGGCAAACGCGGGCTGCCCAACGTGCGGTGGCGCGTTTGGCCGGGCTTGATCCGCAGCAGGTGCACTTCGCCCGTCAGCATCCGGCGGCGATTGATGCCGGTGCCTTTCACAACGATGTGGTGATGGTGGGCTGCGCAGACCGCCTGCTCTTGCATGCTGAGGCTCTGGTTGATCAGGCTGCTGTGCTCGCGCAGTTGCGTGCGGCGGTGCCGGGCTTGCAGGTGTTTGAGGTCAGCGCTGAGCAGCTCTCTTTGACTGCGACGGTTCAGTCATATTTATTTAATAGCCTGTTGCTGAATACCGAAGCGGGCTGGCACTTGCTGGCGCCGGTGGAATCGCAGGTGGCTCCGGCGCGGGCGGTGATCGATCGCATGTTGGATACCGGCTTTATCGTCGCTGTGAGCTTTGTTGATCTGGGGCAAAGCATGCAGGGCGGGGGCGGGCCGGCGTGTTTGCGGCTGCGCGTGCCCGCTACGACCTGCGATGGCTGGCCGGAAGCCTTGCGGCTTGTGCCCGAGCGGGCGGACGCTTTGACGGCATGGATTGATACCCATTACCGTGAGCACTTGAGCGTGGCCGATTTGGTTGACCCGGCCTTGGCCGCCGAGGCCGACGCCGCCCAAGCCGCGCTGGGTGACGTGCTGGCGCTTGGCCCGGAACTTCTCGGCATGGAGGCACCACCATGTTGACCGACGCGATGCTGACCAGTCGCAGCCCGTGGAATTGGGACGACGACCTGGGTTCTTTTCCGATTGCTGATGCCGTGGCGGTTGGCGCAGCCGTGTCGACCGCGCGCCAGGCCTGGCACGAGTGGGCCGACCAGTCAGCGCATGAGCGCATCGCGCGTTTGCTGCACTTTGCCGCGTTATTGGCTGATCAGGCTGAGCCCTTGGCGGCATTGCTGGCGCGCGAAACCGGCAAGACCCCGGCGGATGCGGCGGCTGAAGTGGCTTTGCTGCCCAAGAAGGTTGCCATCACATGCGAGCAGGCGCTGGCTTTAACGCCAGGCCTGCCAAGCCACTTGCCTGACGCCGAGCCGCGTGTGGTGTGGCGGCCACGCGGTGTGGCTGCGGTGTTGGGGCCGTTTAATTTTCCGCTCCACCTCTTGCATGGCCTCGTGGTGCCAGCGCTGGCGGTAGGCTGCACCGTGGTGGCCAAGCCGAGCGAGCACTGTCCGGCCGTGACCAGTTTGTACGGTCAGCTGGCGCAGCAGGCCGGGCTCGGCGCCGTGGTGCAGCTGGTGCAGGGCGGGGCCGACGTGGTTGCGCATCTCTGTGCTGACCCGTCAGTGGCTACGGTGGCGGCGGTGGGTGGGCGCAGCATGGGCTTGGCGGTGCAGGGCCTGCTGGCGGCGCGGCCCGAAGTGGTGCTGGCGCTTGAGCTCGGGGGCGTCAACCAGGCGCTGGTGTGCGATGATGCCGACTTGGCCGTAACGATTCCGGCCTTGGCCGAGGGCGCCTGGAAGATGGCTGGCCAGCGCTGCACTGCCACCCGGGTGGTGCATGTGCCGCGTGCGCATTGTGCGCGTGTGGTTGATGGCTTGCGCGCAGCGGCGCAGGAGTGGAGTGACGAGGCACAGATCGGGCGGGTAATCTCGCCAGCCGCGCGCGAGGCGTTTTATGCGCCGTGGCGTCGCCTGCCCGACGGCTTACTGCTGCTGCACGGGGTGATTCCGCCGCCAGAACGCAATAATTGCGCGGTGGCGCCGGTGCTGGCCTTGGTTGACGACGCCTCCTTGCGGGCTCAGAGCCTGTATCGCGACGAGCACTTTGGCCCGGCTTTGATCATCGATCTCTACGATGATGAAACCGAGGCGGTATTGCGGATGCGCTCGAATCCAGACCGGCTGGCAGCGAGTGTGTTCACGGCGAGCCGCGAGCGTTTCTTGGCGGTGGCACGCGAGCTGCCGTATGGGCAGGTCAATCACAACCGACCAACGGCCGGGGCCCGCAGCGACATGCCCTTCGGTGGGTGTGGGCGTAGTGGCAACGGGCACCCGGCGGCCTTGGCAGCGTGTCGGATTTTTGCCGACGAGTGCGTACTCTGGTAAGGCTTGCAGGCTGTGGAAACACAGTCTGCAGGGGGTTGAAGGGGGGGCGTCGACCCCCCTGGGTAGAGAGCCTCCTCATGAAAGCCTTGGAAAATGGCGACTGCAGGGAGCCCAGGGCTTTTCATGAGGCGAGCAGGCTGGTGTGGTTCACCAGCCTGCTACTGCGCCCACTCGGCGGCGATGATCGCTACCGCGATGCGTTCGCGGTACACCTCTTCGCCATACTCGAACAGGCACAGCACGCTGCCGTCGGCATTGCGGGCCAAGTCGCTATAGCCGGCGGGGCCCTCGTTGAGCATCAGACCTGCGTCCCAGGTATGGCCATCGTCTTGGCTGCGGCGGAGGGTGAGCTTGCAGCGTGCTGCGCCGTCCCACTTGCCCTTGCTGCCCGTGGCCGGATTGCAGAACAACATGGTGTTGCCGTCGAGCAGGCTGCCTTGGCAGGTGGGGTCGGGCAG
>JAQIBG010000165.1 GCA_027859175.1 Planctomycetota bacterium
TGGCCCCGGCACCACCCGGGTACCTCCCTCTGGCTGGCACAACGCAATTATAACCACTTCCGAGGTCTCTGGCAAAACAACCTTATCACACTGTCCACTTTTCGGGGGGAAGATCAGTAACCGCCGTATACGATGAGTACGTACGGTGGTGTGGGAGGACGGCCCCCGCGAGGGGGCCTCCTACCCGATAACGTTATGCATACAACACAAGGAGCCCATGATGGCTGACAAGAAAACGATCTTCATAGCATTCTCAATGGCCGATGAAAAAGTCCGGAATATGATCAAAGGCCAGTCACTGAACACAAACTCGTCGTTCGAGTATATAGATATGTCTGTAAAAGAGGCATACCAAGAAGAATGGAAGAAGAAGGTCCGAACTAGGATTCTCCGATCGGACGGGGTCCTTGTAATTGTCAGCAAAAATTCGACCTCTTCGAGTGGTCAAAAATGGGAGATTCAATGCGCAAAGGAAGAGAAGAAAAAGATTCGTGGAATCTGGGCCTACAAGGATGACCGCACTGACCTGGCTGGTGTAAACACTATGGTTTGGACTTGGGATAATATTGCTAAATGGATTGACACCCTCTAATGCGCAAGGCACTCGTTATCGGAATCAATCATTACACTAACGTATCGCCGCTTTTTGGATGCGTTAACGACTCATTCGCAGTTAAGGCGATGCTAGATCGACATGCTGATGGATCTGTAAATTTTGGTGTCAAGCATCTAGTCGCCACGGGTCCGAATGCGCTGTGTGGTCGAGATGAAATGCGTGAAGCAATAAAGAGCTTGTTTGATGGCGATGGTGAAGTCTCACTGCTATACTTTGCAGGGCACGGGCACATCGAATCGACAGGTGGCTATCTTTGCTCGTCAGATGTTCAATCAGGCAATGATGGCGTGCCGCTGTCTGAAATCATGATCATGGCAAACCAATCTAGAATACAGAATCGGGTTATTATTCTAGATAGCTGCCATAGCGGGGTCGCAGGAGGATCTGCCCTGCAGCAAAAAGTGGCAGAGATAAATGATGGGGTTTCCATCCTCACGGCTTCAACGGCAGAGCAATATGCAACCGAAGCGAATGGCGCTGGAGTTTTTACAAATCTATTAGTTGATGCTCTTGGTGGTGCAGCCGGAAATCTCGTTGGCGATGTAACGCCAGGTGGGGTTTATGCGCACGTTGATCAGTCACTTGGTCCGTGGGCCCAGCGCCCAGTCTTCAAAACAAATGTAAATAGATTTGTGTCTCTTAGAAAAGGCCAGCCTCCCCTAGAGCTTGCGGATTTACGCCGTCTTTCAGATCTATTTCCTGATTCTGGCCATCACTTCCAATTGGATCCCACCTATGAGCCTGAACGGCACGAATCCTGGGAAGAAAATCCAAATGGCGTACCAGCGCCGATCCCTGAGAATAATGAAGTATTCTCTGTTCTACAAAAATACAACCGTGTTGGCCTCGTAGTGCCGGAAGGCGCTCCGCACATGTGGCATGCGGCCATGGAAAGCAAGGCCGTTCGACTTACTGTGCTTGGCGAACATTACCGGCAGCTTGCGGCAAAGGATCTTATTTAAGGATTTCATTTTAACGGCGATTGAGATGGAAAAATTGCATAACAAGGCAATTCAGTCGGACGCCTTCGGCGCCGCTGATTTTTGACGCTAGCCGCAAAGGCGCCTCCACGAGGAACCCCATGCTCAAAAAGACCATCAACCGACAAGTCAACCAAATCTTCAAAACCCTATTAACCGCACTGCACAATGCGCCTGATAGCGAATTCCACTACCCCGTTGAGGATTTCCATGCCTGCGTGGGTGGCATGGCCATGCATATCGCTGGCAGCATCGAGGGAGCCTTCGCGACAGAGGCATGGTACGCGAAGTGGTCGACTCCAGTCAGCAGTAAACCGGCATGCATCGCCTGCTTAGAAGCCTGCAAAGATGATTTGCTCAAGCCGTTTATTGAGAACGCAGAGCTACTCACGGCAGATGAGCAGCCAGAATACTTTATCAGTAAGTTAGATCGGGTGTTGAAGATACTGAGGCATGTGTGCCACCACACTGGCGAGCTAAACACACGCTTGAATGCAATCGCAGCTCTTCCGGGAAGCTTCGTCTAAAACCACGCTAACGAGTGCGTAAACCGAAGTTTATCGTTCGGATGCGTTGGGTACGCTGGGTCGCTGTCTGGAAACCAACAGGGAGAGATGCTATGTACTATGTTGTGGATACCGAGAAGTCATTTGAGCAGGCGTCCACGGATCTTGAGATCGAAGTCAAGAACTTGGGGTTTGGCGTGCTGCATATTCATGATCTGGGCAAAACCCTTCGCGGTAAAGGGATAGGCTTTGTAGAGGATTGCAGGATATTTGAGGTCTGTAACCCAGAACAGGCTAGCAAGGTGTTGGCGATCGACATGCGGCTCAACATGGCTTTGCCGTGTCGGATTTCAGTGTTTACGGAAAAAGGGTCTACCAAGATCGGGATGATAAAGCCGGCGCAAATGCTGTCTGCCTTATCGAATGACCCCGCGCTCATGGAGACGGCAAATGATGTTGAGGACAAAGCCAAGCAGATGATCGATAAGTCCAAGTAATACGGCTGCGTATAGCCGTTGCTGGCAGTTGCACCAGGCGCCGCGCTGGTGCGCGCCAGGTGGCGCTGATGCGGGGTGGTAGATGCAATGCGGCACAGCATGAAGGCTACGCCAGGCAGCGTTTGGCGAGTCCTATTCGCAGCGGGCATGGCTGGCCCCATGCTTGGCACGGGGCCAGGTATGGTATCACGCAAGCCAGTGACGGTTGCGCCGATGCCAGCGGCCCTATTTTCTATGAATGAAACGTCGCGCTGCGGGCGCGCCGGTTCGGATGCTTCGTTGCGGATGAACCGAGAATCGGCAAAAAATGGGGAATCAGCAGTGCGTGACGATGCCATCAGAGCTGGCTACGCGGCGGGGGGCTGTTGTGGTGCAGTTTGGCCTGGCGATCCTGCTGGCCGTTCCGTTGGGCGCTGCGCCGGCGATGTTTGTTGAGCTGTTTCCGGCCCGGGATCGGTTATCGGGCTATTCGGTGGCCTATAACCTGGGGCTGGGAGTTGTTGGCGGCGCCACACCGATGCTCGCCACCTGGCTGATCAAAATCAGCGGTGTTTCTTCTGCGCCGGCAGGCCTTCTGGTTGCTGGTGCAGCGCTCGCTTGTATCAGCGTTTTGTGGATCCGGGATGGCAGCCGGGAACCCCTACCAGTCTGATCAACTCGACACCACGCAGCGACAGGGGGTGCCTCAGGCTGGGGATCGCCTTGTTCTGGGTATCTGCACGATGCGTCACACCCTGCGGCTGATCCAGACGCGGGTGAGGCGCAGTGAACCGAAAATATTTAGCGCCAAGCTGGGGCGCCACTGAGCTCAGCGATATGGTCTTGCATCGTTCCCACGTTCACAACGGCTGCCCCTGTGTCGGTAGCTTGGCGGCGGGAGGGGTGCTTGGTGGCGGGGGCAGAACTGTTGCCCCAGCGATACGAGAGGCCGGCTGGGCCGTATGTAGCGGCCAGGGGTGGTTCGGGGCCTTGCGGCCCGGCTATTATTAGTCAGCCGCTATTGCTCAGCCGCCGCCCCGCTGCGCTTGCGGTAGGCGCTTGGGCTGCAGGCGTAGCGGCGGCGGAAGCGGTTGGAGAAGTAGAAGGGGTCGTCGAAGCCGAGGGTGGTGGCGATGTCTTGGATCGATTCGGCGGTGGCGGCCAAGAGTTGCGCGGCGCGTTGCAGGCGTTGGTGCTCGTGGAAGCGGATCGGGGCCATGCCGATCTGGTCGCGAAACAGGTGGGCCAGGCGCGACGGCGAGCTGTCGCAGGCGGCGGCGATGCCGGCTAGGCTGACCGAGCGATCGAGGTGGGCACCGATATAGGCGACTGCTTGGCGCACGCGGGGATCGAGGCGGCCGGTGGCGGCGGCGGGGTTGGCGAGATCGGCCAGCAGCAGGGCGCGTTCGAGCGCGTTGCGTGCGAGTTCTTCGTGTTGCGGCAGGGCGCCGCAGGCATCGCGGTGGCAGGCGTGTAGGCTGGTGAGGATGGCGGTAAATAATTCTTCGTCGTCGATGACCAGATGTCGCATCCCGGGGCTGACTTCGTGCCAGTTCAGCCAGCCGGCCCAGGCGGTGCGGGGGTCGACGTGGGCCCAGACGAAATCCCAGTGACCGGGGTCGAGCTCGGTACCGTAATCTTGCGGTGTGCCGGGTAGATAGCAGCTGAGGTGGCCGCGTTCGACCCGAATCCGACTGGACCCGGTCGCCAAGAAGCCGGCGCCGTCTTCGGTGGCCATGAGCAGCCAGTCGTTGGTGCCATGGTGCCGCCGGCTGCGGTAGCCGTGGCCCTGCTGAAAGTAGCCGCTGAGGATGCTGCGCGGTGCGGTGAGGCGGAGTTGGGGGTCTACCACAGCAAGATCTTACAGGTTTGTGGCAAAAGGAGCAATGGCCGTGTGGTGCCGGTGGCGATGATGAGTGGTCGCCAGCACCAGCCACTGAAGGAGAGCAGCTATGGCCCTGACTGACGCCGAGCTCGCCCGCTACCACGCGGACGGCTACTTGGTTATGTCGCAACTTGTGATTCCGGAGCGGATGCAGCGGCTATCGGCCGAGGTGGATGGGCTGCATGAGCAGATGCAGCAACACGAGCCAGACGGGGTGGGGGTGGCCTGGGAACAATTTCCCGACCAACGCCCGCCGCGGATTCGCCAGTTGATGAACAGCGAACGGGTGTGCCCGATGGTAGACGCGATCAGCCGCGATGACGCCTTGTTGTCGGTGTTGGCGCAGGTGATTGGTCCCGACGTGTTGTTGTTTCATTCCAAGTTGATGATGAAGGCGGCCCATGACGGCAGCTTCACGCCGTGGCATCAAGACTGGGGCTACTGGCGTCAGCACTGCGAGGCGCCGAGCCAAGTAAATTGCATGCTGGCCATAGATGCCGCCACCGAGGCCAACGGCTGCATTCGCTTTGTGCCGGGCAGCCATAAGCAGGGGCCGCTTGATCACAGTAGTTTTGACTCGAGCTCGTTTAATATTGGCCTGCCGGGAGACCTCGATGCCTACGACGCGGTGCCGGTTGCGCTGCAGCCGGGTGACGCGGTGATCTTTGGCCCCTTGGTGATCCACGGTTCGGCGCCCAATACCTCACCGTCGCATCGCCGCGCCAATACCTTTGCCTTTGACCGGGTTAGCAATCGAAACCCGGATCTGCCGCCCGATCGTTTGCGTCTGGGGCAGTACGGTGCGCCGGCCGCGGTGTACGCGAGCATCGTTTAGGCTGGCTGTTTTTGGTGACGCCGTGCTATTCGCGAGCTTCGGGCTCGAGCGGGATCACGGCGTCACGACCATTGAACCAGGTGCCAGGTCGCAAGCGGATGCCCATTTTGGTGGCCACGGTGCCGAGCAATTCGGCTAGCACCGGGTCGAGCGCTTTGCCAGCCAGGGCTGACTCAACGTGGACCTGGTAGCCGGCTTTACGCAGCCGTTTACTGAGGCTGCGGACGGTAGTCATGGGCACGCTGCTGTCGTTGGCGTTGCCGTAGAGTCCGAAGATCGGGGCGCTGTCGGTGGCGTCGCGCCAGCCGCTGCGTTCAAAGCCGCGCGCTAACAGGGCACCACCGCAGACCGCGGTTTGAAAGTCGCAGGCGAGGCGCATCGCAAAGCCGGCGCCGTTACCCTCGCCGCCGAGGATGACTTCGGCCGGCGTGAGTTTGGTGTGCTCCTGACTCAGGCGCAGCAATTCCATGACGGGGATGCGGTCGCGCAGGTCTTGCCAGCTGTTGGCGGGGCAGCGTGGCGCCACCACCGCCAGGCCGCGTTCGGTGAGCCCGCGGCCCTTCCACCAGTCGGCATCTTGCTGGGCATCGCTTTGTGGCGAATGAAACCAGACCAGGAGTCCAACGGGGGTGCGGTCTTCCGGAACGTAGACGGCGGCGTTGAGTTCGCCCAGTTGGACGTCAACCGCATTCAGGCTAGCTAGCAGGCTCAGGAGTAGGGTTGCGCGCAGCACGCTTCCAGTAGAGGCACTGGGGCTGGTGGGCCAAGTGGCATAGCGTTTGGCGGTGTTGGTCCTGGGTCCTGGACAGGGCTGCGCCCGTTGGGTCCTGGGGTGGAGGTGCGGTGCGCGGTGGGCATCTCAATAGGCCCTTGTAAACAGTTTTCG
>JAQIBG010000270.1 GCA_027859175.1 Planctomycetota bacterium
GTCATGGCCAGGGGGCCCATCGGGGTGCTGGTGTCGGTTGAGCGTTCGGCGAAGAGTTTGATCTCGCTGTCGAAGGCGGTGGGGTTGGTGACTGCGAGGATGATGCGGTCGGGTTCGATTTTGGCGACCTGCACCAGCACGTGGTCGAAGACCTTGCAGTAGCCGGTGTCGGTTTGCAGGTAGATGCCCGGCAGCTCTGCCGTGGTCAACAGCATCGCGCCCTCGGCCCAGCACGAGCCGCCGAAGATTTCACCGACGCCGATTTCTTCGTCGGGTTCGCCGCGCACTTCCCAGTCTGAGGTGTTGACGCGTTCGTTGATCCAGCCTTCGGGCATCACCGGCCAGCGCTGACCGGGGCGACGGTCGATGATCGGCCGATCGTTACGGCTCATGTATTGTGGGATCGCGTGGGCGATCTCGGCGCAGAGGTCGATGTAACGGCGGTCACCGGTGGCGCGGAACAGCTTGAGCAGGGCGTCGCCAGACAGGGTGCAGATGCCGGGGGCCGAGTGCTTGTTTTGGATGTTGGCCCACACCGTGCCCACTGTGAGCGCGTCGAGCTTGCCCATGGTTGAATCAGCCGGGAACTGGTAGTCGTAGGTCATGGTATACGACGCGCATTGATGCGCGACCATCTCGGCGGCGTCGGCCCATTCGCGCTTGCCGGTTTCTTCGTACAGCATCGCGAAGCTGTCGAGAATGGCGGCGGCTGATTCGGAGTCGATGCATTGGAAAATATCACCAGGGCCACCGTTGGTGATGCCCTTGGCAACGAAGTCATCGCGGTACACGCGGGCGGCGCCTTCGGCCACGTCCAGATACTTCGGCTCGTCAAAGTAACGCGCTGCTAGGGCCAGGCCGCCGGGGCCTTCGCCGCCGGCGCAGCTGCCGCCAACCTCGGTTGCGCCGGTTTTGGCGTTGACGTGGTGCACGAAGCGGCCTTCGCGCTCGAAGGTGCGCACAAAGGCATCGCACAGGCCACGCGCCAGGCGGATCCAGTTGTCGGGGATCGGGAAGTAGGGCGCGCGCTCGGTGAGCAGCAGGATGGTTTTCATCAAGAAGGTTAGGGTGTCACCGCTGTAGCGCAGGTAGCAGCCGTTGGTGTTCCACTTCTTGTTGAAGCTGTCGTAGCCGCCGTACAGGAAGCCGCACGGGGCCTGGGCTCCGTTGGCGATAAAATCCCACTCGCGCTTGACGCGTTCGATGGTTTCGGGGCCGCCTTCTACCAGCAGGCCGTAGGCGCTGTTGGGGCCGCCAACCCAGCCGGTCTGCCAGTCTTGACTGGTGACCTCGCGCATGCCCACCGAGTAATAGCCTTCGTCTTCAACCCAGTTGCTGGCGTTGTGCTTGCGCTCTTGGACTTTGAAGGTGGCGCCGAAAGGAATATCGCAGCGGAAACGTGCGTCGCCGCGCAGTTCGTTGCGCACGGCAAAGAAGGTACTGAATAGATCGGGAATCGCCGGGGCTTCGAAGCGATGCAGTACCACGCGGATCTCAACCACGTCGCCGGTGCTGAGCTCAGCGCCGGTGTCGGTGGATGGGCGGCCTTGGTAGCGCACGCCTTCGCGCACGCCAGGGGCTTTGATCACGATGCCGGCGTTACTGCGGTCATCGTCTTCAAAGATGCTCATGCCAGTGTTGCCGAGCACGGTGCCTTGGTCGGTGCTGATGATCAGGCCTTGTTGCTGGGTCGGGAAGTGCAGGCCCATTAGTGGCGTGGCACAGTCGCCCGTCAGCAGTTGGATTTGGCTGGGGCCACCGGGGAAGAAGGTCTTCCAGCGGTTGCACTCGCTCGGCTCAGACGGTTCGCCCTCGGGGTGGAGGCGCGGTACCGGGGTGACCGTGATGATGTCATGAGCTTTAAACTCGGGACCGCGCTTGCGGTCAATCGGCGCGCGCGGGTAACGGTTGCCGTTGTAGACGGCGGCCGGCATCAGCAGGTAATTGTCGGTACTCCACTTGCTGCAATCGAAGCGCAGGCCAAGCGACGCTTGGCTGAGGCTGCCCGACTCGACGCAGAAGCGCACGTGCAGTTCTTGGCCACCTTGGGGGCTGGTGTGCACGCAGCACGAGGCCGACACCGTGGCGCCGGCTAGGCTCAGGCTGGCTGAGTCAGCGATCGGCGCGCTGGCTTCATCTTGGCGGACTGTGGCCTGGTGGGTGCAGGCGAAAAAGCTCAGCGCGGTGTTGGTGGGGGCGAGGTAGTCAGCAAGGGTCATGGGTCACATCTCCGGGGCGCGATTTAAAAGCTAGAAAGCGTGTTGTCTACTCGTTTAGAATCGGGAAGTATACTGACTTCCACCGGTTGACGTTGAGGTTGAAATACTGCGCCGCAGCCTCGATTGTGTAGAAACCAGCCAGTGGTGCGAGCAGCGATGGGGCTGGTTGTCACGCGCCGTCACCGTGAGCAGCCAACAGCACTACCAAGGGCCTATTCCCACCGATGGTGGCGGCGCTGGCTTGGTGGCGGCGCGTGGCACGCGGATGCGCTCGCGAAAACGGCTGGGGCTCTCGCCGATGAAGCGGCGGAACGCCCGCGAGAATTGCAGCGGGTCAATGTAGCCAACCGATTCGGCGATGACCTGGATCGCTAGGTCGGGGTCGCGCAGCAGATCGACCGCCTGATTCATGCGCAGGTTTGTCAGGTGGTGCTTGGGGCCGTGACCTAGGCTGTTGACGCAGGCCTGATGCAGGTGCGAGCGACTGACGCCGAGGCGCTGTGCGAGGTGGTTCACCGTCAGTGGCTGACTGAGCTGGCAATGCATGAGATCGATTGCACGGCTGACGAGCTCATCACCTGCTTGGACCTGAGTTGGGATCGTGGTGTCGGCGCGCTGGCTACGCAGGGCATCAAGGATAGTGAACAGCAGTCGTTTTTCAGTGAGCGAAACCGGTGCCTGGTGTGCGGACTGTTGGCGCAAAGTGGTCAAGGCCTCGCTGACGACTCCGTGTTTCGTGAGACGCACCACGGGTGCGTGCTCATGCAGACCGGCCTCGGCAAAATAAGCGCCGGCACGTGAACCGTGGACCGCAAACCAAGCGTAGTGCCAGGGCTGGTCGAGATCAGCCCGATAAGACGAGATGCGGTCGGGCACGATGAGGAAGCCGTCGCCGGTGCTGAGGTGAAATTCTTGTCCGGGTGGTTTGAAACAGCCGTGGCCAGCCAGAACCAGGTGGAATAGGTAGTGATCGCGTAGTGCTGGCCCGCAACTGTGGCCATGAAGACATTTTTCTATGCCGGTATGGTACAGAAAGAGCTCTTCACGCATGGAAAAACCATTATTTGCCGTTTCCATGATGGCCATGATATGGCGGTGAAGACAAAATGCCATGTCTCATGGCGAACCGGCGACACGCGCCCATAGACGCAAGGGGGTGGACCTGGGCATAATTGGGCAGGAGTCTGCCATGCCCATCATCGAACCGAACCTGCCCCCCATGGCCAACGGACCGCTAGCCGAGGAGACTTGGATGTTTGGCGGCTTGCGTCTGAGCGGGATGGCGGCTGACGTCACCCTTGAACAGGACGGCCTGCGTTCGACCGCGACAGCGAGTGCAACATTTGGGCCTCCCTGCGGTGAGCAGACGCCGCTTGGACACGCCGTGCTGCGCATCAGTACGACAGAATTGGTGCCCGGTGTGCACCTGGACCTGCACCTTGGGCAATGGGAGCACGGCGGGATATTTATCCGCTGCACGCTGCACAATAGGACGCTGCAGTCAGTGCGGTGGCAGTCGGCGCGCCTGTTGGCGGCTGACGTGCACTTCGACGGCGGCGAAGCGATCTGGTCGGTGGGCAACGAATCGCTCGAGGCGGCGATCCCGAGTAGCAATGCCCAAGCCCGGGCGATGTGGGAGGGTTTCGGCCAAGCGGTGCCACTTGGGCAGTTGAGACCTGATCCGCGTGCTGAGGACCCGCGCTGGCGACGGTTTCGCGATCAGATTATTTTTGCTAGCCAGGAGGGGTCGTCGAGCGTGGTGGCAGCGGCGGTTGGCGCAGAAGCCTTTGTCGACTTCGATACGCGGATTGATCCGCTTGGTGGCCATCGTCTGGAGGCCATGGTGCACATGTGTGGGGTGCAACTCGACCCCGGTGAATCGCGCAGCAGCGACACGGTGCTGCTGCTCGCGGGCGGCTACGACACCATCATGGATCAGGTGGCGCGCTGGTTATCTGTTACCTGCGGGCAGCGTACCCATCGCCCGCCGGTGGTGGGCTGGTGCAGTTGGTATCACTATGGTCACGGAGTGACCGCCGCCGACACCCACGCGGTGAGCTTGGCAGCGGCTGCCGATAGTGATCACCTAGCGCTCGACGTGATGCAGTTGGACGATGGCTATCAACGCCAAGTCGGTGATTGGCGCTGCAATCGTGACTTTCCGCACGGGCTTGCTCCGGTGCACAAGGATTTTGCGCAGGTTGCGCCGATGACCGGTATTTGGGTTGCCCCACTGATGGCGCAGCAGGGTGTCGGCTGTTTGGAATTGAACCAGGGGGGTGGGCTCCTGGTTGACGAGCATCCGGACTGGCTTCAGCGGGACGCCGACGGCGCACCGTGTTGGAATATGAGCAACTGGGGCGGTATCAGCCACGCGCTCGACCCAACGCACCCTGGTGCCCAGGGCTTCATGCGCCAGATCGTAGCCGAATTGAAGTGCCAGGGGTTCACTTATTTCAAAATTGACTTCAATAATATTTCTGACATCGCGCGTTTTTACGACCCTAAGTCTACCAGCCTGCAGGCATTTCGTCAGCTCTATGCCCTGTATCGTGAGGTGTTGGGTGAGGATGTGTATGTGCTCTCGTGCAGTGGTATGACGCGTGGAACCATGGGGTTTGCGGATGCATCGCGAATTGGTCCAGACTCGTGTCCGCTGTGGTTGGCGCCGCATCCATGCTGCATAACGGCCTGCATCAAGGCCGTTGGCGCAACGGCCTGGGTGAACGGAGCCGTCTACGCAAATGATCCGGATGTGTCGTATTGCGCCCCGCGCGGCGAGCTTAATCAGCTCGAGTTGCGGACCTGGCATGCTTTCGTCGGTTTGCTGGGCGGCTTGGCGATGGTATCGGAGCCCTTTCACGAGGCCTTCATGGGGCAGGAAGAGCATCGACGGATGCTTGAGGTGTTGACTCCGCCGGCACCCGAGAAGGGACGGCCGCTGCAGCCGGGGACCGACCCCTGGCATAGTCGCTTCGGATTTGCTGTGCGACGCGCCTGGGCCCAGTGGGCCGTGATCAATTACTTCAATCCGTCTGACCGGGTGGCGGACCTCTCCTTGGCGTGCCCACTTGTGCGCGACCTGGGCCAGGAGTTTCACGTTTGGGAATTCTGGGAGCATGGCTACCTGGGTCGCTTGCGCGCCGATGCGGTGGTGCCGCAGGTTCAGGCGCACGCATCTCGCATGCTGCGTCTGACGCCAGTCGGCGCGGATGGCTGGCCGCAGATTGTTGGTTCAGACCTGCACATCTCGTGTGGGGCTGCTGAGATTGCCGAACAAAGTGTGTCGCCGGATCGTATCGACCTGGTGCTGACCGATGCCGGGGCGCGCAGCGGGCAGGTGGTGATTCATGGCCCGGGCACCCTTGCGCTGGACTCCTTCAGTGGCTTCGAATCGGTGACGGTGCACCCGCTTGGGTCGGCGCTGTGGCAGCTTCAAATCGTGGGGCGTCACCGTGCACGGGAGCAGTGCATAACGCTAACGTGGTCATAGCCGGCTGTTGAGATTGTTCAGCCCGGCTGGTGTGAACGTCTTGGCTGGGCATGTTCTGCCCCCAAGGCGGCACACGTCGGCTTAGCGTTCGCGCTCGGTATCCAGAACGTCGAATTCGCTGATGCGCCAATAGCCGTCGACGGCGCGTAGGTGGATGCGGGCTTGGTTGCGATTGCGTCGATAGTGGCTGTGACCGAAGTGGCTGACCGAGCCGCTGAGGGTCCAATCGACGGTGAAGGCGAGATCGCTGGTGGCGCTCGGAACGGCGGCGACGCGATCCAGCGTGACGGCATCAATGCGCGCGCGGGCGCCACCGAGTTGTTCGAGCGCGAGTTGGCGCCGTTGCTCGAGGTAGATCGTGGTCAGGGCCGGGTCGGTCACGCTCTGGGCCAAGCGGTCGTAGCTGGCCGATTCGCTGGCGGCCTCAAGCGCGTGGTGGATGTTGATGAGCAGGCTCTCGAACACGGCAGGCGCTTCGTTGGCGGCGAGATGGCTGCGGGCCATGCTGTGCGGCAGGGGCGTGCGTAGCAGGGCGTAGCTGGGGATCGCGGCGATGAGTAAGACTAGCGCGATGCTGCGGCGTTTGTGGCCGCGAATGAAGACCGTGCTCAGTAGGGCCAGGCCCAGCAGGGCGAGGCCGAGGAGCGGCGCCCGCGGCTTCTGAGCCAGCGGCGGCGCGGCGAGTTGCGGTGGTGGCATGATGCGCCACGTGAGGGCGGTGCCCTTATTCAATTCGCCGCCCTGGCTGCGCTCGCCATCGGTGATTCGGCCAGGGATTGGCTGGCCTAGATCAAGCGCGTAGCTGAGGGATTGGGCTGATGCGAGGGGGTAGTTCAGGGTGACGCCGACCATGCTGGTGCTGCGTTCGCGTTCGCGCGGCTGGTTGTCGATGCGTACACCAAAACTATCGATCTCCACGAACTGGGCTTCGACCTGATCTGGCGCCACGGGTGTGGAATCGAGTGCGAGTTCGCTGGCTGTGGCGACGGTTCTGCGCAAATGCGCCAGGATTGCGTCGTGCTGTGCCGCAGGCAGCGTGTCTTGGTTGGCAAGGCCAAGCAGGGCTGGCGGGGCTTGGGCCAAGTCGATCAACACTTCGCTGCGGATGGCGGCGGTTTCGATGGTGACGAAGGCTTGAATTGGAGCCGTGCTGGTGGCTTGTGGCACCGCCGGCAAACTGCTCAGGGGCGCCGACAGGCGGGCCTCATCTGGCTGTTCCGGTGGGCTGGGCCTGGGTTGCAACGCGAGGAGCAGCGGAGCGACCAGCAGACCGGCCACCAACCATGAACTGATGCGGATGCGGCGGATGCGGCCTGCGGACGGTGCCGACGCGCCACCGAGCAGCATGCCGAGCAAGGCGCCGGCGGCGTGGAAGGCAGCGACCGCGACGATCATCAGGAGATAATCGTGCTGGGGTGTGGCCGTGGCGCTGAGGGCGGCGGCATCGTGGCTGGCTACCAAGATGCCGCTGAGCAGGCACAAACCGCTGAGTTGGCTGTGGCCGCGCAACTGGGCGCGAATCAGCAGTATGGTGGTGACGCCTAAACTCAACGGCAGCAGGCGTGGGTCGGGCCCGGGTAGGCCGAGGTCGAGCGCGATCAGACCCAGCGCGTGGCCGCCGCTCCACAAGCCAAGCAGGAGCCAGGCGCGGTGGGGCGCGGCCAGCATGCAGGCGATCGCAAGCAGAAGGTGCAGGCACAGGATCGGCAGGCTGCGAAGCAAGCCGGGCTTGGCTGGCTCGGCGGTGCTGGCACGTAAAAATTGGTCGAGATGAATGACAATCAAACTGCCGTCACCAAGCACCGGCAGACGGCGACTGGGCTGATTGCGCCACTGGGTGCTCAGCGCCAAGCCGGGCCGATCCCAGCGCAGTAGAATCGCGTCGTCAGGCCCGAGGGCACGTTCGGCACTAGTGAAGGTGATGCGGCGCTGCCACAGCGCGCCGGTGCCGCTGTCCTCGCTGCTGACCATGGTGCAGCGATCAGGCAGGATCGTTTCGCTCAGGCTGCGAAGCGCATCGCGACTGGCATCGATCTCAAGTTGGTAGCGGTTGGCATCGAGTTCACTCAAACGTGCCGCATGCAGCCCGATGTCGTGGGCTGATGCCAGGCCGCACAAGAGCAGCAGCAGGGCGAGGGATCGCCTCATTCGATCACAACCGGATAGGTGGCGCGCAGTTTATCGAGGGCGGCGGCTTCGCGTTGCGCGCGCTGCTGCGCATCCCAGGCCTCACGCAGTTGGTATTCAGCTTCTTCGAAACTGGGATCGCGGCCGGGTGTGCGTTCGGTTACGCGTACAAAGTGGACGCCGCGTTTGGAGGTGACTGGGCCCTGCCAACGGCCTGCTGGAGCGGCCGCGAGCATGGTCACGAAATCAGCGCCGCAGCTTTGCGTCAGATAGCTTTCGCTGACTTGGTTCCAGTCCTCAAACGGCAGGTCTTCGGCGATTGCCTCATCGAGCGTGGCGGCGGTTAGGCCGGCGGGCACGCTGCCATGCTCACAAACGATCTCTTGAAAGCTGACCCGGCCCGGCGCGCGAAAGCGTTCGGGCTGCGTTTGCAGTAGGGTGATTAAGGCCTCACGGCTTGGGCCGGGAATCTCAGGGACCAAGCTGAGCCGCATCAAGGCCAGGAGGCGACTGCGTGCCTGGCCGTCGCGACGATGGAGGCCCAGGCGGATGGCTTCGCGCAGGAGAATCTCTTCGTTGACCAAGTCGGCCACGACCTGCTCATCGCTCACCTGTTCGCTGCGCCGGGCTCGGGCCTCAGCCTGATCGGTGGCGCTGATGTGGATGGCTGGATCGGGCGCGGCGGGTGCCTGCTCGCGCCACAGCAGCAGCGCGGCCAGCGCGATGCCGGCCAGGATCCACAGGGGGTCGGTGCAGATGCGGTGCCAGCGTGTCATCGCTTGAGTTGTATGGCTGGGGCCGAGCGGTCCATGTTGGGCGGCGACTGACGGCCTTGGCGTGACGGTCGCGCATGGCTCGCGTAGCCGCATTCGCGCTGTGGTGTAAGCCGTGATTGCATCTCAATTAGTGCTGAGGGCTGGGTTCGTAGCGAAGACGCTAGCGAGTTAGTGCTGCGGTGGCGGCGGTTTAATCGGCTGCGTGGTATGTGATACGGCTAGACGGATTGGTCCATGCAGACTGTGACCATGGGGCAGGTGCGGGAACTAGGAGGTAGGAGACCTCTTATGCGCTGTGTCCTGCTTGCGACGCTGATCATTGCACTGTTCCTCACCGCTTGTGGTGGCGGTAGCACTGATCCGTCGCCAGGTTCCTTGTTCGGGATCCCACTAACGGAGGGCGGCGACCCAGCCGATCCTGCTGACCCTGTTACTCCTGCTGATCCACCAGCCACGCCGCCGGCGCCACCTGCTCCTCCCGCCCCTGGCGCCAGCGCCCCCGTGATCACCTTGGTCGACACCCTCAGCAGCGATAGCAGTGACGCCACGGTGGCGGCCACGGTGAGCGATGGCACCGGCTTCAGTTGGGTGTTGGTGAATGGTCCTGGCCCGGTGGTGTTTGATCCCAGCGATGCCGCCAGCACCACGGTGTCGGTGGCCGTGGGCGGGAGTTATACCCTGCGCCTCGATGTCACCGGGCCCGGTGGTACCACCAGCAAGCAAGTGGTGGTGGCGATCAACGCCACGCGCTACGCCTTTGCGGGCACCGTGGTCGATAGCGACGGGGGGACGGCGAGCAGCGTTGCTCTGGACTGGCTGCCGGTAGATGCCGTGCTGGCTTCGGATACCCCCGACGGTGCCGGCGCCTGGCGTTTTGACGACCTGGTGGCGAGCCCAGATCAATTTCAGATTCGGGTGGCAGGCCGCTAAACAGCCGCCAGTGCTGGCTGGGGCTTGACCGGGCAGGCCGCAGCCAAGCATGCGGCCATGTCCGCAGCCACCCGGCAGACGCTGATCGATGTTGCAAGCACGCTGTTTGCCGAACAGGGCTTTGATGGCGTGTCCTTGCGCACCATCACCGATGCCGCTGCCACCAACGTGGCGGCGGTCAGCTATCACTTCGGTGGCAAAGATGGCCTGATTGAAGCGGTTATGGCCGCAGTTTTCACGCCGATCAACGACGAGCGCATCAGCCGCTTAGACGCTGCACTCGCATCTGGTACGGCCGATTTGGAGACCCTGGTACGCGCCTTTATCGAGCCGAGCTTTGGTGCGCTGCGGGACCCGGAGGGGGCGCAGACCAACTTGGCGCTGTCGGCGCGCTTGTTTCTTGAGAGCGATCGCGGCCACGGCTTGATCCGCTCGCATTTTGGCCCGGTGCTGGAGCGCTTTCGTGACGCCTTGGGGCCCTTGGTGCCGCATCTGCCGCCCGAGTCGATCATGTGGCGACTGCGTTTGACCGTGGGCAGTGCGCTGCATGTGTTGCAGGGCTGGCGCCGTCATCGGCAACGGGCAGCCAAGGGCAAAGACCTGGCCTCGGTATTGCTGCGGGGTCGTGAAGAGTTGATCGTGTTCGCGGTGGCTGGTTTTCAGGCCGGCGCCCCGCTGAGTACGCAGGTCTGAATGCTTGCCTGTGCGCCTCACCACCGGTTTTGGGCGCCTATTCGATACCCGCCCTGGTGACCGTATGGTGTGCTGGGTCTGAGCGCGAGCGCGCCTTTGCCTCTGTGGCGGGCGCGTGTCGTATGGCTGCCTTTCCCGGCATGGAGACCGAGCATGACCACCTTGAGCATTCACGGCACCGACTTCTATCTTGATGGCGTTCCCAGCTATCAGGGCCGCACCTGGCAAGGCCATCGGATCGAAGGTCTGCTGTTCAATAGTCGCATGATTCAGGGCATCTTTGATGATAGCTGCGCCGAGACCCGTGGTCATTGGGCCTATCCTGATACCGGCATCTGGGACCCAGAGCGCAATGTCAGCGAGTTTATCGCGGCGCTGCCTGCGTATCGACGCCATGGTCTGCTTGGTGTGACCGTGGGCTTGCAGGGCGGCGGGTCGATCTACACCGCGGGTATTTATGACCAGTATCATGCCTCGGCCTTTGCCGACGATGGCTCGCTCGACCCAGCCTGGATCAACCGCCTCGACAGGGTGCTCGCCGCAGCCGATGCCCAGGGCATGGTGGTCATTGTTAGTTATTTCTACTTCCGCCACGCGCGGCATCTTGGTGATGCGGCGGTGCGGGCTGGTGTGGTCAACGCCACCGAGCACCTGATGGCAACGGGGCGCAAGAACCTGATCATTGAAATCTGCAATGAGTCGCAGTTGTTCAAATCTATGCCGCTGCTGAGGCCGGATGGGGTGCATGCGATGATTGCTTTGGCGCAGGAAGCCTGTGCCCGCACGATCCCGGTGATGGCGTCTACGGTGGGTGGGCCATCTTTGCCAGAGCCGGCGTGGATGCGGACTGAAGACCTGCATGCGCCGCACGGTAACGGGTTAACGCCAGCGCAACTGACCGACAAGCTTGCGCGCCTCAAAGCCGATCCGATTTATCAGGCCAATCCCAAACCGATCTTGATCAACGAAGACTCGATCATCGCCGCCAATATGGATGCCGCGATTGCCTGCGGCGCATCGTGGGGCTATTACTCCCAAGGCATGGGCAGTGATTATCAAGACCTGACCAACTGGAAGCAGCCGCGCGAGGCGCGCTGTGATGATTTGTCGGGCTATCAAACCTTGCCGGTCAACTGGGGCATCAACACCGACGAGAAGCGGGCCTTTTTCCAGCATGTTGCGGCGGTGACCGGCGCTGATGTCTGAGCTGCTCCACATTCTGTTCGACGTGGTGGTGCCGGTGGTGGTCATGATTGGCCTCGGGGTGCTGGTTGATTGGCGCCTACGCTTGGATGTGCGCACCCTCGCGCAGCTCAACTTTGCCGTGTTCGTGCCGGCCTTGGTGGCGGTCAAGATCCTCGAGTCGGAGTTGAGCGTGGCCCAGTTGGGAGCGGTTGCCGGTGTGGCGGTGGTGCACATCAGCGTGCTGGCAATGATCGCGGCTGTGGTTGCGCGCGGCAAAGATCGCGCCGTGCTTATCTGCGCAGCGATGTTTTGTAATTCAGGAAATATTGGTTTGCCGGTAGCCGAGTTGGCGTGGCCCGGCACCGGTGCCTCGATCATGGCGGTGATTTTGATGGTGCAGAATTTTGCCAGTTTCTCGTTCGGCGTTGCGCTGCTACAGCGCGGCGAAGCGGGCAGCCCGTCAGGTTTCGGCCCTCGGCTACTGGGTTTGGCCAAGGTGCCGGTGATTTGGGCGATCCTGCTGGCGCTGCTGTGGCGGGCGACGGGCTGGGATATGCCGAAACAAGTTGGCGTGCCCTTGGGCTACCTTGGGGATGGATTGATTCCGGTGGCCCTGCTGACGCTTGGCGTGCAGCTGCGGCATAGTTTGGCTGGGCGTTTTCAGTGGCCCCGGCTTGGTTTGGGCCTGGCGTTGCGTCTGCTGGTGGGCCCCTTGGTGGCCTACACGATCCTGAGCCTGTGGCCGCAGGCGCCCGACGTATCGGCCGTGATCCTGATTGCCGGCGGCCTGCCGGTTGCGGTGAACGTTTACATCCTCGCGGCCCAGTACGATAACGAGGCTGATCTGGCGGCCCAATTGGTGTTCACCAGCACCGTGGCCAGCGTGGTTGTGTTGCCGGTGGTGATTGCGATCGCTCGGGCGCAGTGGGGCTGACCTTGTAGGCTTGGGCGCCCTCAAACCAGCGTGGACTCCGAGGGTCGACAGCAACCGCCGCTTTTCCTGTGTTGCTGCGCGGCATAGTTCGTCAGCCCATGAGTACCCGCTTTGACATTCGCCTGACCCCACAGGGCCATTTGCTTCTTGCGCCGAGTGTTGAGGGCGCGGCCTTGCCGAGTGACGTACCGGAAGCCTTTGCCGAGGGCACCGGCGCTGGACTCTGGTGGCTCGGGGCCAGTGCGATAGCAGCCGACTTGCCCGAGCCGTGGGCGTGGTGGCGAGACTTTGCCGCGCTGTTTGTGGCGGCGATCTGCCGCCTCGGCGAGGATGCTGTGAAGACACCGGTTCCGGCGCCGGATGCTGGCGACCTGCAGCGTTTACGATGGTCGGCGCCACCAATGGCTGGTGGCGAATATCTCGACGACACCCAACTCCAGCACTTGTGGGGAGCGTTAGATCAGGCCTTCAAGGAACAAGTTAGCGAGGTCGGTTCGGCAGACGCTTTGCTCCAGGGCTGCCACCCTTCGTGGCATCTGGTGGGGCGGGTGCATGTGCATCTGGCCGAGAATCGCAAAAGCGACACCCATCCCTTTGCCTTTCTGGCCACCTACACCGTCAGCCGAGGTGGCGGCACCAAGCACCTGCCTTTGGCTCGGGCACTGGAGGAGTACCGCGACGACCGCGAGCGGCTTATCTGTTTGCTGGAACCATTGACGAGGGCGGGTGAAAGCTGTCCCTGGCTGCAGGGGCTACTCGAGAGCAAAGCGATTTTTCAACCTCGGCTCTGGAGCCCTGCCGAGGCTCTCCGGTTCCTGCGTGATGCCGAACGCCTGCGTGAAGCCGGTGTGGTGGTGCGACTGCCGGCTGTTTGGCGTGCCGATCGACCAGCACGGGTGCAGGTTAGCGGCAGTGTTGGGAGCGAGGGCCCATCGCAGCTTGGCACCGCGGCCATATTGGATTTTCAGGCCAGCCTGGCAGTTGATGGTGAAGCTCTTGATGAGGATGAGGTCGCCACGTTGCTGGCTGGCGGCGATGGTCTGCAGTTGATCCGAGGTCGTTGGGTGGAGGTCGATCGTGAGCGTCTGCAGCGCACGCTTGATCACTTCAAGGAGATTGAACAACTGGCCAAACAGGGCGGTTTGGGCTTCCACGAGGCGATGCGCTTGCTTGCCGGTGGCGCGCCTGGGCCCGGTGAGATCCTAGCCGATGGTGTCGACTGGGCCGCAATTCACGCCGGGCCATGGTTGGCGCAAACCCTGCGACATTTGCAGAGCCCCGCCCAGGGTGAGCGGGTGCCGCAAGGGTTGCAGGCACAATTGCGACCCTACCAGTTGGAAGGCTTGAGTTGGCTTCGCCTGTTGGCCCGTTTGCGTCTCGGAGCCTGCCTGGCTGATGACATGGGCCTGGGCAAGACCTTACAGATACTCGCCCTGTTGCTGGCCCGTCGCGAGGAGGAGGGGCCAGCGCCCAATCTGCTGGTGGCTCCGGCCTCGTTGCTGGGCAACTGGGCGGCTGAAGCCGAGCGTTTTACGCCTGAATTGCAGGTACGTATCATTCATAACAGCTATCTATCGTCGGCTGAGATTGATGCTCTTGAGCCCAAGGACCTCGCCGACACGGATCTGATCATCGTTAGCTACGCCGCTTTGCATCGCTGGGCCTGGCTGCACGAACAGCATTGGCGGCATGCGATTCTTGATGAGGCCCAAGCGATCAAAAATCCTGGTACCCGCCAGGCCCGCGCTGCCAAAAAACTACGGGCTGAATCGCGCATCATCCTCACGGGCACGCCGGTTGAGAACCGTCTGGGCGATCTCTGGTCGCTGTTTGACTTCGTGAACCCTGGGCTGCTCGGGAGCGCGAAGATTTTTGGCAAATGGAGCAAGGCCCTGGCAACCAGCACCGGGCGTTACGCGCCTTTGCGCAAACTGCTGCAGCCCTATCTCCTGCGTCGTCTCAAGAGCGATAAGCGGGTGATTGCAGATCTGCCAGATAAAGTTGAGCAGACGGTTTGGTGCCCGCTCTCGCGTAAACAGGCGGCCCTGTATGAGCAGTCGGTGCGTGAACTGGAGCGCGAACTCGAGGACAAAAAAGGCATTGCGCGGCGCGGGCTTATTCTCGCCTTTCTGCTGCGCTTCAAACAGATCTGCAATCATCCCTCGCAGTGGCTTGGTGATGGCGACTGGGAACCCGCGGCCAGCGGCAAGTTTGCGCGCCTCGACGAACTGTGCGAAACCATTGCCGAGCGCCAGGAGAAGGTCCTGGTCTTCACCCAGTTCCGCGAGACGACTCAGCCTTTGGCTGATCATTTGGCTGCCCGCTTCGGCGCTGCTGGCCTGGTGCTTACCGGCGAGACGCCGGTCAAGCGCCGCCAGGCCTTGGTTCGCCGTTTTCAAGACGACGATGCGGTACCCTTCTTCGTTATCTCGCTCAAGGCTGGTGGCAGCGGGCTCAATCTCACCGCTGCCAGCCACGTCATCCATTTCGATCGGTGGTGGAATCCTGCTGTTGAGAATCAGGCCACCGACCGCGCCTATCGCATCGGCCAGCATCGTAACGTGCTGGTCCATAAATTCACCTGCCGCGGGACCATTGAGGAACGCATCGACGCCATGATTGCCAGTAAGCAGGCCTTGGCCGACGCGCTATTTGATGGGGATGGTGAATTGAAGCTGACTGAACTGAGCAACGATGAGTTGCTTGATCTGGTGCGTCTTGATGTCTATGCCGTCAATAAGGAGTGACGATGTACGGTGGTTACGATTGGGCGCCCTATGTGCCCGTGGCCCAGCGCCTGCTTAACGCCAGGCGTGCGATGCAGCAGCGAGCCAAGCAGGGTCACGTGATCGATCCAGTGTGCATCAAGGGGCGTGCGATCGCTTGCACGCCATGGGGCAAGGCCTGGTGCAGTAATCTTGAGGGCTACAGCGATTTCGACAATCGCCTGCCGCGCGGACGGCGCTATGCCCGCAATGGTTCGGTGGTCGATCTACAGGTGACGCCGGGCTTGATCGAGGCCTACGTAGCGGGCAGCGACACCTATCGCACCACGATTTCGGTCGGCAGTGTACCCAAGAAACAGTGGCAGGCGATTTGTGCGGATTGTGCCGGCGGTATCGCCTCCTTGTTGGAATTGTTGCGTGGGAAAATCGACAAGGCCATCATGCAGCGTCTCTGCCGTCAAGGTGATGGTCTCTTTCCAACGCCGCAGCAACTGCGGTTTTCGTGCAGTTGCCCCGATGGTGCGGCGATGTGCAAGCACATCGCCGCCGCTCTCTACGGCGTTGGGAGCCGCTTCGACTCGAAGCCCGAGCTTCTTTTTCTCCTGCGTGACGTTGACCTGGACGAGCTGATTGACAGTGCCGGGTCTGGCTTCACGACAGTTGCTGCATCTGGCGATGGAGCGGTATTGTCAGACGAAGAGATCGGGGACATATTTGGCATTGAGCTTGATGATGGATCCGTGCCAAGCCCGTCGCCGCTTGTCGCCGCAAAACGAAGCGCGAAGCGCTCACCCAAGGCGGACGCGAAGAGCGGGGCGCGGAAGCCTGTTCCGCAGGCGAACGGTCGCGACCCCTATGTCCGCCTGCATCGTCAATTGGCCAAGGCCGGGAGTCTGACGAGCGCTGAAGCGCAGCGGATCTTGCATCTGTCGGCAGCCGAACTGCGCCCGCTCTTCAAACGCCTGATTGTTGAAGAGAAGGCCACCGTCAGCGGTAAGGCCCGCGGTACTACCTACCACATCCGGAGGGATTGAGGTAGGTCAGAATCACTGAGTGTCGGAGCGACCCGCATGTCCTATCTATTGGCATTGTGTTTTACCTCTGCCTCTGATTCGAACGTGCGGATCAAATTTTGCTCTGGGGTCTTGTGATGGGGTGCTTGGGTTTGGTGTGGTGCATCGCAACGCTACTCCTCGCTTTGCTGTGGGGTTGACGCGTTGCGGCTCGGCTGAGGCGGGCGCGGTGCGCCCTCGCGCCTGTGGCGCGCCCGGTCTCGTCCGTCTCCCGCCCCGTTTGGAATAGAGGTCGCAAGTTCGAATCTTGTCGGTCCGGAAAAGGGAAGGTTGCCGTTGGGCTGTGGACTTTCTCATTTGGTTGGGGTAATTGTCAAAAATCGAACCATCGTAAGCGTTCGGTGGCCGCTCTTTGCAACGCATGCCCGCTCTGGGCATGCTGTGACCATGAGCGATCCGACGAGCCCCTCATCTTCAATCCGCCGACACCGAAGCCGCGAGGAGCGGCGCGAGGTGATCGCCGCTTGGCGCACTTCTGGTCAGACCCAATCTGCGTTTTGTAGCACCCTCGGTCTGCACCCCAAGTCGTTGCGGCGTTGGATCAGCGAGGAGGAGGCTCGTGGGGATGGGGTTCCACCACCACGAGCCGTGGGGTTTGTCCCTGCTGTGCCGCCGCAGGCATCGACAATGGTGCGTTGGCTGCTGCCGGGTGGTCTGGGTGAGGTCCGTGCTGCAACGCCAGCGGATTTGGCCCAGGTGCTGCACGGCGTGCTGCGGAACCTGCGATGATTGGCCTGGGCGTCGAGTCGGTTCAGATCTACGCGGGCGCGATGGATATGCGCAAGGGGATGGACTCGCTGGCGGCGGTGGTTGCCGCAGAATTAGGCCGCGACCCAGGCTGTGGCGAGGCATTCGTATTTGTTGGCAAGCGCCGCGATCGGTTGAAGGTGTTGATCTGGAAGCGCGGTGGGTACTGGCTCTGCAATCATCGGCTGGAGCGTGGCCGTTTCCGGATTCCCGAACTGCGGCGCAGCGATGGTACGGTCTGCGCGGTGATGCTCTCGTTGTTGGAGTGGCAGATGCTGTTGGAGGGTGTGGTCGTAGAGAAATCGCGACGTTTGCCGCGGTTCCACGACAAAACGACAGGTGATTTATTACAGACACCGATATAATTACTATCGTGAAGACCTTGGTCGGCCCCATTGAGATCCCGGCGATACCCCAGTTCGCCACCGATGCTGAAAAGCTGGACTGGCTGTGCGCCCGCCACGACGAGTTGGAGATGGAAGTTGCCGAATTGCGGATCCGCAACGCAATCTGGCAGCACCAGCTCTACGGCAAGAAATCCGAGAAGCTGCGCGCCGATGACGCCGCCGTTGGCCAACAGCGGTTGTTCGACACACCGGTGGCCGACGACGTCACCGGCCCTGACCTTGCAGATGAAGACAAGTCGGAGAAGCGCAAGCGCGGCCAAGCTGCCAAGCGCGATCACGCCCGACGGCCAGTGAATCCGGAGCTGGCACGCATTGAGCGCGTGCATGGCGCTGACGGCCCCTGCTTTGCTGCGGACGGAACGGAATTATCCATAACAGCCTGGGATGAGCGCACGCGGTTACACCATATCCCGGAGCAGGTGGTGTGCCTGGTGGATCGTTACGCCATCTGGGGTCTGCCCGACACGCGCGAGACGGTGATCACCACGCCCATCCTGCCCGCGATCATCGCTGGCGGCAAACTCAGCGACGACTTCCTGATCGAGATCGCCAGACGAAAGTATTTACTGTCCCAGCCGCTGTATCGGCAGTTGCTCGACTATAACGCCATGGGTGCAGAACTCGCCGTCTCCACCATGTGCGATGGCATGCGTGCCTTGGCGAGCTTTCTGGAGCCGATCCACCGAGCCATGGAGCCATGGAGCTGCAGATCCTATCGCAGCACGTCGTCCACATCGACGAGACGACCATGCGCCAGCAGTGCGACGTGTACGGCAGCGTCATCCGTTATCTCTGGGCCTGGCACGCCTCCGGACAGGTGAGTTTTCACTACGGCACCCGCGCCGGTGATGAGATCCGCACCGTCCTGACACGCGCGGCGGCGGCGTTGGGATGGGATGCAACGGCCGACCCTGGACCACCGCGTTACGCGCTGACCGATGGTTATGCCGCCTACGATCGACCGCTTGCCGATGCTGGCATCATCCACGCCGGATGCTGGGCACATATTCGTCGTGATTTCAAACACCTCGCTGGGCCATTCACCCACGCACGCGAACTCTTCGCGGCGATCACCGCATTGTATCGCTACGAAAGGGCGGCCGCCAAAGTCATCGAGAAGGGCAACCTCCAGACCGCCGACGCCGACGCCTGTCGCCTGCGCTATCGCCTCGAACGCGCCCAACCCACGCTGGACCTGATCGCCGACCTCGTCGAACGTTACCGACCCCTCTACAAACCCAGAGGGCCGATGGGCGAGGCTCTGACCACCATCCACAACCAGTTTCCCAAACTCCGTATCTACGCCACCACCGGCTGCGTGCCGATCGACAACAACACCGTTGAGCGCGACATGCGTCGGGTAGCGGTGGGTCGCAAAAACTTCCTATTCGTCGGCTCCGAAGACGCCGGCAACTGGTGCGCCACGCTCTACAGCCTCATCGAAAGCTGCCGCATCAGCTCCATCGACGTCCGCACCTACCTCCGCCATGCCGTCGCCGGCCTCCACGCCGGTCAGGACCCAGCAGCATTGACCCCGGTGCGAGCCAAGGCCGACCT
>JAQIBG010000272.1 GCA_027859175.1 Planctomycetota bacterium
GCCCGTGACACCTACCACGTCATTTCACACTGAGCGCCTGCGACCCCGTCGACCAAACCGGATCCTTGCAACGCAATCGCCTCCCCCTCACCACGTACCTCGAACTCATTGCCCCAGCCGCTTCAGCCGCAATCGCCACCAAGATCGGACTGAACCCCGCTGCCTGGCGAGCACGTGCCATGGAACCAGGCGCGTTCCAAGGCGTTGCCGTTGGAGCGAGATCCGCACGCGAACAAATCGAAAAACACAAGGGGAACGCACCCTTACCAACAAAACCAGAATATGAAATGATGACAAGGAGCGTGTCTACTTTTCATCTCACGGCGGCCGTTACCGGACGCCGCGCATGACTCGGGGCCAGCGTGGAGGGCTAGTCCTTCGCTGCTGAGAATGTTTCACTCATACCTTTTTGCCGGCTTAGCCCGGCGCACTGTGTCTACTTTTCATCTCTCATCGGCAAATAGCGACTGGCCGCTGGCCAGGTGGGCGAAGGGCAGCACCCGCACCTGCTCGCTCAAGGGATAGGCCTTCTCACCGGGATAGACCACCACCACCTCCTGCAAACCCAGGTCAGCCAGTCCATGGCGAATCGATGGCGTGATGGTCGGCGCGTCGCGCCGCTTGATCTCAACCCCGTACAGCTTGCTGCCCCGGCGCAGCACCAGATCCACTTCGGCGCCCTGATGGGTGGCCCAGAAGAAGGCCTCGTCGTGGGGTTCTTGCACCAGGATCTGCTCGATCACCAGGCCCTCCCACGACGCGCCCAGCTTGGGATGGGTCAACAGATCCTTTTCCGTTGCCACCCCTAACAGCTGATGCAGCAAACCGCTGTCGCGAATGTAGACCTTCGGCGCCTTCACCTGCCGCTTGCGGATATTGGCGTGATAGGGTTGCAGTTGCCGCACCATCAGGGCATCGGTCAGCAGGTTGAGATAATGCCGCATGGTCGGCTCGCTCTGACCCAGCGCCCGCGCCGGTTCAGCAGCATTCCAGGTCTGGCCATGGTAATGCGCCAGCATGGTCCAAAAGCGGAGTAAGGCCGTGGCCGGCGTGCGCACGCCCCACTGGGGGAAATCCCGCTCCAGCAGGGTCTGCACGAAGGCCTTGCGCCAGGCCAAGCTGCTGGCCTCATCGCCCGCCAAATACGAGCGTGGAAAACCCCCGCGCAGCCACAAACGGGTGCTGGTTTCCGTCGATATCAACTCCTGCTGCGGCTCGGCTTGCGCCAACTCGGCGACCCGAAACCCGCTCATGCTGATCGACTCGATGCGTCCGGCCAGGCTCTCGCCAGCTTGCCGCTGCAGCTCCCCCGAAGCGCTGCCCAGAATCAAAAACCGCGCTGGGTCGCCCTCGCGGTCGGCCAATACCCGCAGGATCGGGAACAGGTCGGGCCGCCGCTGGATCTCATCGATCACCACCAAACCCTGCAGCGGGCGCAGGGCGGTCATCGGCTCGTCCAGCCGCACCAGGCTGGTCGGATCTTCCAGATCGAAGTAGTTGATGGCATCCACCGCAACGAATTGCCGGGCGACGGTGGTCTTCCCGCACTGGCGCGGCCCCATCAGCCCCACGATCCGACTCCGCGCCAAGGCGGTGGCAATCTGGTTCACGAGTTGAGGTCGCTGCAGCATGGCCACTAGATACCATGAAATCCGAAAGGCTGTAATTGGATTTTCATGCTACAATAGACACCGTGCTTGACTGCGTGCCCTAAATGGCCCCGATAAAGGCCGCGGGTAGCAGACGCTGTCGGAAATGGCGCCGCAGCGTGACCGAGGAATCACTGCCGATGAAGCTTTGGGCCTGATTGAGGATGGTGGTGATGCGGGTGAAGGGCTGGCGGGTCATGCCCGGTGCTTTTTGAAGTTTTCAGCCTGCTCGAAGATCTCCTTGTAGACTTCGTCGCGGTCTACCGGCGGGTAGTCGTTTTCGGCGAGCAGGATGATGAGGTCGACTTTGAGTTCGGCCTTGATGTCGTCGCGTTGGTTCCAGTCGGTGTATGTGGCTTTGTCGTCAACGACGGTTTTGATTTCTTTGGCGAGGTGGAGGAGTTTGTCTTCGGGGTATTCGAAGTCGTACTTTTTGGCCAGGGCCTTGAGGATAGCGACTCGTAGCTCTCGAGGAGCAACGACTCCGTAACGTGGTGTAACAGCGCGGTGAACCGCTCACGCGGATCACGACGCGCCGCTTCCCGTATGCCACCCAAACCGCGCGACGCCGGAATCGGGCACTGCGTCCCGTTGGCGGTCGGCTGCGTGGCATTCCCCTTGGTCGGATCCCTTCCCTCCAACGGCTCCGCCAGCGGGTGGCCACCCGAAGGTGGTTGAGCGCCATTGTTCGCCGTCTTCCGCGGTACTATGGATCCGTCCGACTCCCCACCACCGTTCATGGTGGCCGTCCTGCCTTCGGCATTCGCCATCCGGACCTGGACCAACTACGTCCAGGCCAGTCGTGGGGCCTCCCGGGTTCCGTGCAGAAAGATTCGTGCGCATGCGCCGGGTCTGCGACCCCGGGTGCCCGATGGCCACTCGCCAGAGCGCGACCACCGATGTTGCCTTCAGCCGACAGGAGGGCTTGGGCGCGATCCATTGAAAACTTTCGAGGCTCTATAGCCGGGCTTATGCACATCCCTGTCAACGCTTCACGGCGGCCGTTACCGGCCAGCGTGGAGGGCTAGTCCTTCGCTGCTGAGAATGTTTCACTCATACCTTTCTGCCGGCTTAGCCCGGCGCACCCTGTCCTTTAGTTTTTGCGAGATCTCATCGACCGAGCATCGCAGCGGACGCTCGCATTTATCCGGTGGGTTCGCAACGCATTATTCAAGGACGTCGATTGGGCCGCCTTGCTGACGCGACTTCGAGGCATCTACGCGGATGGTGTCGGGTGAATTTTGGACACCGATGTTCACATCCTATTCGTCGGCTCCGAAGACGCCGGCAACTGGTGCGCCACGCTCTACAGCCTGATCGAAAGCTGCCGCATCAGCTCCATCGACGTCCGCACCTACCTCCGCCATGCCGTCGCCGGCCTCCACGCCGGTCAGGACCCAGCAGCATTGACCCCGGTGCGAGCCAAGGCCGACCT
>JAQIBG010000277.1 GCA_027859175.1 Planctomycetota bacterium
CTCTAACCAACTGAGCTACGCCGCCACAATGGGCTTTAGGCTACCATGAAGGGCGGGATGCTAGTGGGCTGGCGCGGCATGACAACTGCCTTTCCGAGCCCAAGCCCAGGTCATGCTCAGGGGCTTACGTCGGTCTCTGGCTGCGCGGCGGCGGGCGCCTCTGGATCGACAGCTGGCGCGTCCGTAGCTGGTGCCTTAACGGGCTCAGTGCTATCGCCAGCTGGTTTTTCTGGCGCGGCCGGGGCCGGGGTGCTGTCTGTGGGCCAAATGGCGTCTAGTGCCGGTACGCCCGGCTTGGTCGCCAGTTGCGCAGTGAGGGCCACGAGACGCGCATTGAGTTCGTCGAGGCGCTGTTCGAGCGCCTCACTGCGCTGTTCGGCTTGGGTCAGGGCCTTGATTTTGGCTTCGAGCTGGCCTTGCGCGGAGGCGAGGTCGGTGCGGAGTGACTCGCTCGCGGCATTGGCCTGTTCACGCAACGTGGTGGCTTCAGCAAGGCTGTCGCGCGTTGCGGCCAGGCGCGCATCGGTTTCTGTTTTCAGATCGGTGAGGCGCTGCTCGGCGGCTGCGATGTCAGCGGTGTGCTTGGCCTGCCACTCTTCCTGGGTTTTAATGAGTTCGGCCTGCAAATCGATTCCCTGCTTAGTAACGGTATCCAGCTTGCCGGTGAGGTCGGTGATGGTGGCACCGAGCTCCTCTTTCAAGGCGGTAAAATCTTGCTCAGGGCGGTGGTTAACCAGCTTCGCGCGCAGCTTCTTACCTTCGTGTTCCCACAGTTCGCCCATGTGCTTGGCGGTGGCGAGTTCTTCCTGAATCGCCAATTGCTTGTCTTCCAGGGTCACAATCTGCTTGCGCAGGAGGACTTCTTGCTGCTCAGCACGATGCTGCGAGACCATATAGCCCGCAAATGCAGCAACGGTTCCGGCGAGAACCGCTCCTAACAAGAATCCTGCGACTAAGGCCGGCATGGCACGTTGCATACGCAGAGTCTAAACCCAGCACGGGGGAGCACCAAGGCCTTTGACGCCTTCCTCCCACACTGGATGGAATGCAACCCACTGGCAGGGGGCGGCACGCAGGCAACGCGTGTACCATGCCGTCAATTGCTCGGTGAGACCCTGTACTTGGTATCGTTTCGCAAGCGTGGTGTCTGGGCGGATTGGTTTGCCCAAATAAAATCGAAACCGGGTGTGGCCATGACGTGCCATAAAGGTTGGAATGATAGGCGCGCCGGTCTGAACGCTGAGGGCCGCCGGGCCCACCGGGATACGAATATGGCGGCGCCCAACCGGGACAGAAAGGCCACTACCGGTGTAATCGCGATCGCCCACGATTCCGATGAGGTGCCCATCATGCAGATGGCGCAGACTGGCGAGCGGCGCCTCATCAACCAGCAGACTTTGCACGCCCATGGTAGCCCGTACACGATCGAACAGTTGGTCGATCTCGGGATCGTCGTGCGTGAGGCTGATGGCGTGGAGTCGCTCCATCTTGTTGAGGCGGTTGAGGTAGGCAGGCGCCAATTCGAAATTGACGTGTGGGCACACCAAAATGGCCGGCCCTGCGAGTGGCGGCTTGGCCAAGCTGTGCCAAGGATCGCAGATTTGAAAGAACGGCGCGCGGCACATGCTCACCGGTAGCCGGTGCAGATTGAGGTTTTCCACGCACATCCAGCTGAATGCCACGTAACTGCGGCGCACGGCACGGCGCAGTGCCTGCGGTTTGGTGCCCGGAATCAGTGGCGCGAGATTGGCGGCCACCACACGCCGGCCACGGTGATCACAGGCCCAGCCGACCAGGGCAATAAAATAGGCGATGATGCGCGAGATCTGCATCGGCACCAAAGGCACACAGGCAAACATCGCGCGATAGACGCTGCGCCGCAAGGCTGGCCGTCCGGCAAAAATATCGCGGCTCATCGAGCTCGGCCGTCCACGAAAACCAATCGCGGCTGTAGTTCACCACGCCAGCGATTGAGCTGCGGGCGAACCAGGAACTCCAAGGTGCAGCCAGGTTGCGTGGCATCGGTTAGCGAGTCTTTGCCGCGCCAGTGGTAAAAGGGCTGGAGGCCGCCACCAGCATCGGTCACTGACCCGCGCACATGGTCGCCATTGCGCCCAAATAGTTGTGGCCTGATCAGGCGGACGTCATCGATGCACAACACTGGCTCAGGGTTTGAGTTGCCGAAGGGCTCGATGCGTTGCAGGTCGGCATAAAAACTACTGTCGAGATCACCGATGCACGCGGTGCCGTCGTGTTCAATGCTGGGCGGTTCAAAGCCACCGGGGCAGGTGGTACTGACATGGGCCTCAAATGCCGCTGAGAACGCGTCTACCTGATCGGGCTCGATGGTGATGCCCGCGGCGGCGGCGTGTCCACCACCCTTGATCAGATGCTGCTTGCAGGCCGCGAGGGCTTCACCCAAGTGAAAGCCTGCCACGGTCCGCAAGCTGCCTTTGCCAACGCCATTTTCGATCGCGATCACGCAGGCCGGCTTGGCGAAGCGATCGACCAAACGTGAGGCCACAATGCCCACAACGCCGGCGTGCCAGCCCTCACCGGCAAACACCAAGCTGTTGCGCTCGGCATACTGCGGATCGGTCTCAACCTGGGCGATCAAGTCTTCAGTTAAGTGCTGTGACAAGCGCTTGCGCTCTTCGTTCTCGTCAACCACATCGTGCAGGACAGCCGCCGCGTCTTCTGCGGTATCGGCGCACAACAGGCTGATGTTGCGCATCGCACTTGAGAGCCGGCCGGAGGCGTTGAGCAGGGGGGCAATCTTCCAGCCGATGTCATCGGCCGTAATCGCATCTCCAAGACGGCACTGTTCAATCAAGGCCCGCAGGCCGTGATTGCTGCTGCGGCCAAGTGCCTGCAGCCCGTGATGAACCAGAATGCGGTTCTCACCACCGAGCGGCGCGCAGTCGGCCACGCTGCCAACGGCAACCAGGGCCAGGGCGTCGAGCAGGAAGCTGCGCATGCGATCGGTTACCCGCTCAGACCCGCATAATACGCAGGCGGTAGACCAGCACAGTTTCCAGGCCACGCCAACCCCCGCCAGGCCCTTGTCGGGGTAATCGCAGTCGGGGCGATTGGGATTACAGACCGCCGTGCAGTTGGGCAGCTCGCCCTGCGACAGGTGGTGGTCGGTAACGATCACATCGCAGCCGAGTTCTTGCTCGATGCGCTGGGCCCAACCGTGATCGCTGATGCCACAGTCAACCGTGATCATCAACTCGGCTTGGTGCTCACGCGCTGCCTCGAAGCTGGCTTCGGTGAGGCCGTAGCCGTCATCGATACGATGCGGGATCCAGGCTGTCACGTCGTGGCTACACAGTTTGCAGAACAGTTTCAGCAGGGCCGTTGACGTGCTGCCATCAACATCGAAGTCGCCGTGGACCATGATCCGCTGGCGTTGTTCGATGGCATGGGCGAAGCGCTTGGCGGCCACATCCATATCGCGCAGCAACTCTGGCTTGTGCAAGTCGCTCAGGCGCTTGCTCAAGAAGCGCTCGGCCTCAACAGGATTAGTGATGCCGCGCTGCACCAATAAGCGCGCGGTAAGCGGAGCGAGGTGTAACTCGTGCTCGAGCTCGGCGATCAAGTCCTCGGGGGCGGAGCGACGGCGCCATGGCGCCCGGGCTTTCAGCATAAACCGGAGCATAGGGCCGGCGGCCCTGCGGCAATGCCTCGCTCGCCGCCTGATCGCGGACGCCGGACAGTCTGCTTGGGTTTTCGCCAAGGTCGCTACGGTCCCCGCAGGAGAGCCCTATGCGCACACTTATCCTGGTCGCCCTCATCAGTCTCGGCGTCACCCTGATGGCGGCCGACGGCCTGCCGATTCCTGCGCTAGAATCCGACCTGGCGGGCGATTCGGCGGTAGAATGGGGCCAGCTCGACAACGGCCTCGTTTACGCACTGCGTCGTAATAGTGAGCCGCCAGGCAAAGTTTCGATTCGCCTCCTGGTGACGGTGGGCAGCCGCTACGAGACGGAGCCCGAGCAGGGCCTCGCGCATTACCTCGAGCACATGGCCTTCAACGGCACCGAGCGCTTTCCGCCCGGCACCCTGATTGAGCAGCTCCAGGCCATGGGTGTGGCGTTTGGGAGCCACACCAATGCCCACACCGGCTTCGACGAAACCGTCTACAAGCTCGATCTGCCCAGTGTAGATGACGCCATGCTCGATACCGGCTTGAGCATCATGGCCGACTGGGCCCGTGGTATGCTCCTTGGTGCCGACGAAATTGAGCACGAACGCGGCGTAATCCAGGCCGAGATGCGTGATCGCGACGGCGCCGATCTGCGCGCCTACAAGGCCATGTTTGCAGCCATGTACGATGGTGCCGGCATCGCCAAGCGCTTCCCGATTGGCATCCCAGAGACGATCGCGGCGATCGACGCCACGCAAATGCGAGCCTTTTACGACCGCTGGTATCGTCCGGAAAGCATGGTGCTGGTGGTGGTCGGCGACATTGAACCGGCCCAGGTGCAGCCACGGCTTGAAGCCTTGTTCGCGCCGCTGGCTGCGATGGGCGAGGCCTCGGCTTGGGCCGGTACCGCCGTCACGGCGAGTGACGACACCCAGTTTGTGGTCGTTCAGGAGCCCGAGTTGAAGCAGAGCCAGGTACGCTTAGCGATGCTGCGCCCGGAGGAGAAGGGCCTGGATACAGCTGAAGACCGGGTGCGTGAACTCTATCGTGACCTAGCGGCGGCGGTCTTGTCGCAACGACTGAACGAGATCGCGCAAGCTGACCAAGCGCCGATCTTAAACGGTGGTGGCGGAACCTATCCCTATCTCGGCCACCGACATGCCCTGGTTCAGGCCACGATTCGGCCGGGCCAAGCGATGCAGGCTGTGCAGTTGGTGGTGACGGAGCAAGAGCGCCTACGCCGGTTTGGACCCAGTAGCGAAGAATTGCGCGTGGTGCAGGCCGAGTATCAGGCTGGTTTGGATCGCGCGGTGGCCACAGCCGGCAGCCGTACCCATCGTCAGTTGGCCGACGGCATCTACGGCAGCGTCAAACGGCGCGATGTGTTCATGAGCCCCGAACAAGCCCAGACCGTGCTCCAACAAGCCCTGAGCGAGGTGGATGCTGAAACCGTGCGGGCGGCTTGGGATGAGGTTTGGCAGGGCACGCGCCAAGTGCTGGTGGTTACCAGCCGCGAAACCCTGGGTGACGATGCCGAGCAACGGGTCGCGGCCGCGATGCAGGCGGCCCTCGCGGCTGAGATAGCTGCACCAGCTGAAGCCGCCGCAGTGACCTGGGCCTATGCCAGTGCAGCGACCGACGCAGCAGCACCCGTCCTCACCGAACTGGGGCTCGGCGTGATCACCGCTACGCTGCCCAACGCGGTAAGCGTGGCCGTGCTACCGCGCAGCGAACAACCCAATGAGGTGCTGGTGCAGCTAAGTTTGCACCTGCCGGCCGAGCCAATCCGAGCGGGCCTGAGTGGTTTTGCGAGCCGTGGTTTCATGGCGGGGGGCCTTGGCAAGCATGACCGTAGCGAGCTCAAGCGTGTTTTGGCCGGCACCACGGCACGGCTCAGTGGCCCGAGTCTGGACGGCACCCGCTTGGTGTTCCGTGGCAGCTGCCGGCCCGAAGAGCTGCAGCTGTGCCTTGAGCAGTTGGTCGCATGGTTGACCGATCCCGGTTGGCGCGACAGCGCGTTTGAGCGCGCGCAAACCGCGTGGCTGGAGCAGATCGCCGCGTCCGAGCGCGACCTTGATCAGCAGCTGTGGCAGCAGTGGGGCAACTTCGAGGCCGGTGGCTATCCGCAGTTCCGCACGACCACCGCAGGTGAATTGCGCGCGCTTACGGTAGCCGATGTGCGGGCTTGGTTAGAACCCGCGTTGCAGAACGCTCCGGCTGAACTGGCGATCGTTGGTGATGTGCAGAGCGACGCAGTGGCGGCCGCCTTGGCAGCCACCGTCGCCAAACTTGCGCCACGCACTGCGGTACCCATTCAGGCCGACTTGACCGCCCCCGGTGCATTGGCGCCGCGTGCGCCCTTGCCGGCCGGCGCTTGGACCGCCGTGGTGGAGGCCTCGGTGGCCCGCGCGTTAATCCTGTTAGCGTGGCCAACCACCGACGCGGGTGACGTGCGCGATGCGCGCCGTTTGGGTCTGTTGGCTCAGGCCCTTGATGAACTGCTGCGCCGCAAGGTGCGTGAAGAACTCGGCGAGGCCTACAGCCCGGTTGCGCGACATCGTGCCTCAACCGATTTTGAGAACTCGGGCGCGCTGTTCTCTTTGGTTGGCGTGGCACCAGGTCGTGAGCAAGAGGTGCTGCCCTTGATCGCTGAATTGGCGGCTGAACTGGTCGCTGAGGGCATTCCTGAAGACGTGTTTGAGCAGATCCATAAGCCTGCGCTGGCCAATCTGCCAGCCTATCGGCGCACCAATGGGTACTGGCTTGGGAGCGTTGTGGCGCAGGTTCACAGCCAACCGCAGCGGCTTGCGTGGTCTGAAAACATGCTGGCTGATTACGCGGCGATCACGCGCGAAGAATTGCACGCCATGGCCCAGCTCTACCTCAAGCCGGAACACGCGCTCAGCTTGGTGTTGGTGAGCCCTGAGGCCTCAACGGATCCAGCGCCAGAGGCGGCCGTCGCTGAATAGGCCCTGGGCACACTGCGCCGGCACGGAGCCGGCGCGCAGTGCTTCGGGCCAATTGAGCGCGGTTTCATCGCCGAGCCGATAGGCCTTGGTGGCCGTGACCACCACGAGGGCTGCGTCTTTGCTGACTAGGTACCGGGCTGCTTGTTCCAGTTGGTGCTGACGCAAACCCTCTGGTCCGAGGACCGCCACGACATTGCGATCCGCACTGAGATGGGCCACGCGACCATCGCTCAGGGGACACAGCGTCACCAGCGGCCAGTCAGCCGGCTTGCGTAGTTGAATCAGACGCTCGCCGGTGCTCAGGCCGAAGCCGTGCAGACGCGTCTGCCCTTCGACCACCAGCACGGTGTCACCGGCAATGCGCAGGCCGAGGCCTGGCAAAAAGAAGCCCGCAGCCGGAAAACGAGCGCGCCACAGCAAGGCGCCGCTGTTGGCATGGCTGGCACTGAGCACGAGATGGTCGATATCTTGCCGCAGCTGCACAGCGAGGTGGCCATTGCTGCGCACTGCACCCAGCAAAGGGTGGCGGATTGCAACGAAGGCTTCTGGAGCGGGCTGTTCAACACCTGGCGCCAGGCTGAGTCCAGCTGGCGTTAGCGGCTGTGCGAGGCCGGCGCCGCTTTGCAGCAGGCTCCAGCGGCTGGGGTGGTCACGCGGGTCATCCTGCGGGCCAGGACAGCGAGCATCTGCATTCACCGCAGCGGCGGCGCGCAGGGCTGGGTCAGCGCGTAGCGCGGCCTGACCACCGGCGCGCTGCACTAGCAGTTGCAGCGCACGGTCGGGGTCAGCTGGAGTCCAGCTGCTGTTGGGCTCAGGCTCGCTCGTTAACAGCGCCAGGGCGCGGGCTTCGGCAAAGGCTTCGCTCTGCGTGTCGGCTGCATCGGCGGCGCGCAATGCCAGCAAGGCCAAATCACTCCGGCCAAGACGGCTGAGCTGCTCGATCCACATCGGCGACGGCGCGCTGTCGGGCTCAGCGGCGGCTATCAAGTAGTGCGTGCTACCGTCACTGAGTGCCGGGCCGCGCTGCGTCAGCAGCAGCCGCCAATCACCCAAAGGCAAGCCATGCCGCGCACGCGCCTTGATGGTGTCGTCAGCCACCAGGATCAGCTCCGGGCCGGTGAGCCACAAACTGCTATCGCCCTGGATCAAAGGGGGGCCGAGGGCGGGGCTGCCGAGATCGAACGAGCGCGCGCCGTCGCCCACAAAATCACGGCCATAAACCTGGTTGTCGACCGCGAACCAAGCCTGACCGCCGCGCACCCCGAGAATTCGAGCCTGACGTGGCAGCGGGAATTCGCGCAGCGTGCCGGCTTCAGTGATCAGCAGAATCTGACCTTGCTGCCGGACCAGCGCGCCACCGGCCCCGGTATAGACCCGGCTATGGTGTTCGAGCGGCCGCTGCCACCGCACTTGCAGCCAGGGGTCACAGGCCAGTAGATGGCCATGTTCTTGCACCCAGCGCACCTGGTGACCGCGCTCTAGATCAATGACAGGCGGCAAATGTGATTGGATCAGCAGGGGGCCGGGCACGCCAATCCGGGGGCCGTTTGGTCCGCCGAGGCCGAGCAGGTCGGTAGCCGCTGCGCGGCGCCCGGGAGCGTGCTCCCAGTTGGGGTCATGCTGATCCAGGAGCAGGGCTATTTGCAGGTAGTCAGCCAGGCGGCCGCGGTCAAAGGCGCGGTCGGCAGCTGCGGCTAGGGAAGCGATCGCGCTGGGCGCTGGCAGCAGGCGCATCGCCGTGGCTGGGTTGGCGTGATCCTCGTGGCGATCGAGCGCCGCCAGCACGCGAGTACGCGCGGCCGGGTCTAAGCCCGCCAGCAGGGCCAGGAGGTCACGGTGCCAGTGATGAACCACGCCATCGTTCTGACTGGCGCCACGCGTGAGGGCAGCGGTGAACAGCCACGCCGGGGCCGTTTCCAGGACCGTGAGGTCGCCGCGTTCGAGCCGCATGAGTAGGCGCTCAAGGCCCGAGCCGATGTCATCAAGCCGGGCCACGCGTAGCAGTTCCTGAGCCGAGCAGGCCAGGCTCATACCGAGCAATGCGCAGATCAGCGCGGAACGCATGGCCGAAGTATGCACATGGCGTGCCGAGTGACAGCCCGTGGCGGCGCATGATCGGCTTACGCGGTGTGCAAGCCGAGTCTGAAGTGCCCACTTGGCCGACAGTTGCGTATCAGAACGACAGTCCGCTTGGTGTGGCGCCAGAAGGCGGTACACCACGGCGCATGAGCGAGACGCCCCAGGACCGCTACCAGCAGCATGGTCGTGAACCCCGTAATATGGGCCGCATGAGCGAGGCCGACGGTACCGGCAATGTCGGTAGCATTGTGGTTGGCCGTGCGCTGCGCTTCTACGTGGCGCGTGATGGCGACACCATTGCGACGGCCAAGTTCCAGGTGTTTAACTGTCCCGAACAGGTGGCGGTTGCCTCGATTCTAACCGAAATTTTACCTGGCCTGAGTTGCGAGACCGCCCTGGCCATCGATGAGGCCGCGATCTGCGCCCGCTTGGATGGCTTCGATCCGGCCGCGCTGCCGGTGGTGGCGTGGGGCTTGGTGGCGATGCGCTTGGCGCTAGCGGCTGCCTTTGAGCTCGATCAGAGCGTCCCCGAGGATCGGCCGCTTGAAGCCCTGTTGTGCCGATGTCATGGCGTGACGGTTCGTGCCGTTGAACAGGCCATCGCTGACCTGGAACAGCCTGAACTTGATGAGGTGATTGAGGCAACCGGTGCTGGCAGTGCCTGCGGCAGTTGCCGGCGTGACATTGCCGCGCTGCTGGAAACAGCCATCGCCCCGGCTGAACCGGCGCCATCGCGCTCGACCGGCGCTGGGCGCGTTGGCCTGCTTAAGCGCATTGCCAGTGCCGCCGAAGCAGTGCAGGCAGCGGCCAGCGAGGCCGGCGGCAGCATTGAACTGTGGAACCTCGAGGGCGTGGACGTGCACGTGCGGGTTGGCGGTAGCCTGAACGACGTAGCCAATCCACAGCGCGCGGCCTTAATTGATCGTCTTGAGCGCAATCTACGCGATGAGGTCGACCCAACGCTTAAAGTGGTGCCGTCGTAGCCGGCCTAGCATGGTAAGCGCTGGCTAGCGCAGCGCGCATAATCGGCGATAATACTGCCGCACCAGCGCGTTATTCGGGGCCACCAAAAAGGTGTCTCGGATTGTTTGTTTGACCTCTGGACGCGTGATCTTGACCTTGTGATTGGGGTCGAGCAGGCGCGGGTCACGGCGCGCCAAGGCCAGGGTGCGCACGGCGAAAAACAGCGGGGTCAGGCAGAAAATCCGGATTCGGTATTGGCTGCGCGGTAAGGCCAGGCAGTAGTCGCGCGCGTCATCGAGGTGGGCCTGGGCCTTATCAATCAGCGTAGCCATCACTGATTCAGCCGCGGGTGTATCGCTGCTATCGAGGAAGTGCTCGGGGCTGGTGCCGAGGGCTTCGCACAGTCGCCGCGGCACGAAGCTCCAGCCACGGCTGCGGTCGTCGGCAACGTCTTTGATGATGTTGGTGAGCTGCAGCCCAAGACCAAAACTGGTGGCCAGCTTCTTCATCCGGGCCACATGCCGCGGCGTGACCCGGTGGTGGTGCAGAGCGAACAGGTCGGTCAGCAGGTGGCCAACGGTGCCGGCAACGTAATAGCAATAGCGATCGAGGTCACTCAGGTCATCAAGCGCGTCAACGGTACCGGGCGCAGCGCCGGGATGGGCCAGGGCAAAATCGGCCATGCCATCACACATCTCAACCACCCAGGGTCGGATCGCCTCGCGCCGCGTGGCATCGAGGGCCGCGTAGGCCCGAAACACACGATCGGCATCCCGCGTCAGCAATTCGTCGTCGTTGCGCGGTTCGGCAAAGGTTGCCGCCAGGGGGCTGGCGTCGGTACCGGCCGTGCTGACCTGATGAGCGATGTGCTGGAGCAGCTCGCGCTTGGTCTCAGGGCTGAGGGTCTCGGTGTCTTCAGCAGTGTCAGCGATGCGGCACAGCAGGTAAGCAATCAAGACCTCGAACTCGAGGCCGGGCGGCAACAGGCCAATGCAGGCCGCAAAGGTGCGCGAGACCTTGGGCAACATGGCCCGGCAAAAGGCCTCGTCGCTGTGCTCACATTCACTCGGTCGCTTGATCATCGCCATCCAGGTTGGTCACGGCCTCATTTGGCGGCCAATACTTGCCGCCGTTGTAGAATGCGCTGCGCAGGGCCAGCTGCAAGCCACTGGAGGCATGCCCAGTATGCCGCACCACACCCCTGGTATCTGCGGTCAGCTGACCCATCACCACGGCGCCATCCATAATCTCAATCCGGTTGAGCGGCGGGCCGTCAGGCGCCGTTGGGTCGGGCTCGGTGCCAACCACGTGGTACACCACCGTGCGCCGATCGAGCCCCGGCGGGAAGGGGTTCACCGCGATCACTTCGGTACTGAAGGTGTCGCCGGGGCTCAGGCCCGGCGGCAGGGCGTGGGCTAGGTCGATGCCGGCCGCTGAGTCGCCGTCACCAGCCAGAAAACTGGGCATGTTCACCGGATGTTCGATGCCCCGATCGGGTACCGAGATCATGCCCACCAAGCCACGGGCGCGATCAACCGTGGCATAGAACGACCCGTCGATGCCAAAGATTTGCCCGCTTGCCTCCATGTTGCTGAGGCGGAAACGGTCGTCGAGGCGCGCGGTAAATTCGAGGTGGATGGTGGTGCCGGTGAGGCTATCGAGGGATTGAACAATCGGCATCAGCCCCGGCAGGCTGTCGATGCGGTCGAGATCGAGCACGATGTTCGACTCGTACATGCTGTCGACAAAGTTGTACTCGATGAACACGCTACCGATGCCTGCGCCCTGGCTGTCCAAGACATCATAGCGATAGCGATGGCGCAGGTGGCCGGTGATGATTGAGGCGACATCTCGCTGTTCAACCAGCCCGAGGCTGAGCAAGAGGTGATCAGATGCGTGGTGGGCATACAGCCCGCCCCAGGCCAGGAGGATGGCAATGCGCAGCCACCATCCCCAACGATGTGGCGGGCGGGTGTCGGTACTATTGCGTGCAGACGGAGATCCCATGGCGCTCAGTACAGATTGAAGGTGTCGATCGAAAATGCCACGGTGATCGACTGGTCAATCTCTCGGCCGTCCGCATCGCGGTCTATCCGATAGCCAATGCGCAGTTCCCCATCAACCATGCTGCGGGTGATCGCGAAGGCGATGCTGCGGAACTCCTCACCATTGTCATCGAAGACGGTGTCGGCGTCGAGATGGTAGCGATCGCCGTGAATGCTCATGCCAGGGCGAAACTGCCAGGCGTCATCGTCAGGGCGCCAAGTGGCGCGGGCGCGCAACTCGGTGCGGTAATGCGGCACCCAGGCCAAGCCGCTATCAAAGTCTTGCCAACGGCGCAGGTCGCCATCCCAGACGCCACGGGCATCAAGGTCGAGGCTCGCGATCGGGCGACCGGTGAAGTCGAGCACGGCGCTGCGCAAATGTTGCCCCAGGTTGTCGGCGCTGGTGCGACCGGCCGGCAGATCTTCGTCGCGAATGCCCCACAGCGTGGTGCCGCTGAATCGGAAACTCAAGCTATTGCGGGTCAGGTCGGTCTCGAATCCAAGCTCGAGCTGTTGGGTATCTTCAGTGAGGTCGTCGTTGTCATCAAAGTTGAACACCGGCAGCGTGTCGCCCTGCCCGTCATCGCTCACGATGAGGCCGATGGTGGGCACCATGCGGTGGCTCACGTCGCCGAAACGCCCGACCATCTGGTAGCTAATATGCGCATCGGCCTGCGGGACCACGCGATGCGCATCATCGATATCGATGCCGCTATAAGCGCCGTTGAAATACGACAGCCCTTGGGCGCCAAGCCCAGCGCCAATGCCGAGGCCATTATCAAACCAATGATCGCCGCCGAAACGCGCAGAGTAGCGCAGGCGATCGGCGCTCTCGCCGAGAGTGTCTTGCTCAAGCCGTTCGCCCCAGGCTTGACCGGAAGCGCTCAGTGGCCCACCTAAACTGATTGTGGGCACGAGAACCTGGGCGCCAAATAGGCGGTCGGTTTCGTCTAAGCCTTCATGGGCCTTGGTATCGGTGTCGAGCACCACGCTGGCGCCGGCCCAACTCTGTGCGATCGCTAGGCCCTGACGGGCCAAGGGCCGATGGTAGAGATCGGTGTTGAGGTAATCGTTACGAAAGCGCTCATCCTGCGGAAAGCCAGGGTCGGCATCGGGCAGGTGAACGGCCCGCCCATAAGCGGCGCCGCCACTCCAGTCGAGCCGATGTTCGGCATCGAGGACATAGGCGCTGCGCTCACCAAGCGGCTGGTCCTGCTCGCGCAGCACCGTTTCTTGATCGAAGCCAAAGTAGAGGAACTGGCCTTCACCAAAGTCGGGATGGGCCCACGAGGTGCGGCTGCCAAGAGGTACGCCAGCCTCGCTGTAATAATCGAGGCGGAACTTCTGCTCGAAGCGCCAATCTGCGATGGGCGGCAGGCTGAGCCCCAGCCAGGCCCGGCCAAAATACCCAAGGCGACTTGAAGCACCAACTTCGTAGCGGGTCCACGGGTAATCGAGGCGGAAATCGCGATACACCACTGGGCTGTAGAAGAACGGCACGCCGGCCAGCGTTGGCCGGAGGTGGTAGGCGCTGATGTCTTCTACTTGGCGTTCAAAGCCCTGCCGGTCTTCAGCTGGGGTTTCGCGCAGCCCGATGACAAAGCTGCCCGCGGCAATCCCAAACAGGCCGCCATGACCACCGTCACCGCGCAGGCCTTCAAGCGTGATCGCCTTGCGGTCAAAGCGCGCGTGGTCGCAACTCAGCCGCATCAGGCGTTGGCCCATGCGCAAGAAGGCGCGCACTTCCCAGGCCTCGCCGTGCTCAGCTATGGCGCCGAGTTGCCCCGAGGGGCTGCGGTGGAAGCCAAGGTGCTCGGCCTCGAGGCGCACCCCGGGCACGCGCACCCCATCGCGTTCGCCGCCAGGGATGGTGAGCACCACCGCGCCGGTGGCAAACACATCGCCCGAATCGAGATCCCAGCGCAGCGCATTGCCGGTGAGGGTCCAGCCATCGCTGGTGCGCAGCACAAAGCCGTGTTGGGCGCGGACTACGCCATCACCCATGTTCACCTGGGGAGCATGCAGATGCCAACCCGGGAGGGATGGTTCAGCAGCCATGCCTGGTTGAGCCAGGCTGGCCAGGAGGCCGCCGATGAGGACGCCACGTCGTAGGTACCGAGAGCTCACGCTCCGGTATACTTGTCCAGATCGGCCTCGGTCAATGTGCCCTTGAGCTCCTTGGTCTTGAGCTCGCGCGCTTCAGCCCGACTCACAGGGCCAATCCGGCGCCCCATGATGTTGATATAGAGGCTGGAGTCATTGTCCGTATTCACGGCCTGCTGACGACCACTGCCAACCCGGATCGTGACTGGCTTGACCTTGCTGCCGGTGCCGGCACCGCGCTCAGATGGGGCCGCGGGCTTGTCCGCTTCAGGCTTGGCTGCCGCTGGTTCAACAGGCTGTTGTGCCGGCTCCGCCTGAACGGCTTCGGGGAGG
>JAQIBG010000307.1 GCA_027859175.1 Planctomycetota bacterium
GGCTTGATCCACGCCCTGGTGGCGGGCAAAGACCGGCAGGGCGCGATTGAATTCGCGGTGGCGGCCAGTTGTCTCAAGCATTCGATCAATGGCGACCTTAACTTGGTGACCGTGGATGAAGTTGAGCGCTTGGCCGGGGGCGACGGTTCGGGCCGCGTGCAGCGCTAGAGGGGCGCGGCCCGGTCCTGGGTCCTGGGACGCCTGCAGGCAGGCTTAGACGCGGGGCTGCGATACCCCGCCCGATGCGCACAAGGCGTGCGTCCCCATGACCTAAGCGCCGAAGGCGCAGGACCTACGCACGCTCACAACGGGTCGCCTAGCAACCAGGGACAGACCCCCATCAGACACTCATGCCCACCAATTGCCCGGTCTTCCCCGCTTGCGGATGTTCGCTTAGGGTGGGCGTGGAGATGTGATCGGTGGACGACAGCGAAGCCCAGCCAGGCGTGACGGCGCACCAGCTTATCGTGGTGATGGGTGTTCTGTTTGGCATTGGGCTGTTGGCCGGCGCTGGCTTTGCGTGGCGGGCCAATGAACCGCTGATTGCCGGCTTGTTGGTGCTGTTTGCGATTGCCGATGTGCTTGGTTTTCTGTGGTTGCGCCGACTCGATCCCACCAGAAGCGACGACGAATCGGGTATCTCCACTGGTCCTCGCGAGGCCTTGCTTGAGCAGTTACAGCAGCGACACGCCGACGGCGAGCTCGATGACGAAGCCTTTGAACGGGCACGCGTAGCGATTGAAGGGCAGGCATCATGACCACCGCCTATACCGAAAATATGGGCTGGCAGCGGATGATGGATCTGTCAGCAGAAATCCATCGCCTGCGCGATGTGTTTATCCAGAAAGATCAGGGCGCGCTGCATGAAGACCTGCGCTTTGCCAGCATTCGCGCGCTCACGGCGATCGCACGTTTGGTGTCGGGCATGGGGCAGGAACGAAAAACGGCCCCAGACGACGTCCGCAGTCATCTCCGTGACATCGAAACCATCGGCCTTTTGGCTCACAATCTTGGCGTTTTGAGCGACGATCACTTCGACCGCATCGGCGGCATTTTTACCGACGTGAAGTTCTTGCTGAAGTCGCAGACCGGCTGAGTTGGCGCTTTGGTCAGGGTTGGGCTAGCTTGAGGACCAGGTCAGAGACCTGATCGGCATAGCGCTCAAGGGGGCCTTCGAGCCGCCCGTAGACCACAAATTCGGCAACCTGCAGGAACATGCCCATTGCCGCCGCGGCCAAAACTTTGGCCCGTGTGTCATCGCCAACCTGACCGGCAATTGCCTCTGTCAGTGCATCTTGCGGCATGCGCGGGTGATCGTGGGCCAGGAATTCGGCCTGTTCGTGACGGACCAGCAGCACGAAGCGAAACACTAAGGGCTGTTCGTCGTACAGGGCGTAGGCGGCCTTGGTGGCGGCACGGATCCGGCTCTCGAAGGTGTCGGCCGAGGCGAGCGCGCCATCGAGCCGGCTTACGACTTCGCCGATGTGCTCGCGGAACAAGGACGACACGAGGTCTTCCTTGTTGGTCCAGTGGCGGTAAAGGGCGGCTTCGCTGCAACCGGCCTGCTTCGCGATTTCGCGAATGCCCGTGGCATGAACGCCACGATGGACGAACAGCTCGAGAGCGGCGTCCTTGATCGGTTGACGGGCGCGAGGTGGGCGCGACATAGGCGTGAATCCTGTCGTGACGGATAGTTACCGCAAGGGGGTGAACGCATGCATGGTGCTGCAGTGCGGTGCAGCGGCGTGACTTGGGAGCGCGGCCTTGTGTCCGGACTTGTGCTCAGATTGCGTCTTTGAATCGCAGCAGCCTGCCTATGGCACTGCGATTTGACATGTGGTTGCGGGTTTATTGGTGGTGGTGCCTGGCTGAAAAGTCGTCTGGGCACGGATTGGCTGCTAGGCATGGATGTATTGTTCAAGCGCTAACAACAGAAACTTAGGCCAGAGTTGTGATTTGCCACGATTGACCTGTCCGGTTTTGCTCAATTCGGTTGTCTAGTAATTGTACATCATGTACGTTCTGTACAGATTTGGTCCTTATGCCCTACCGCGCCACCATACCCGCACGCCGCCACGCCGGCTTTACCCTGACTGAGTTGATGATCGTTATTGCCGTCATCGTGGGCATGGCGGGTGTTGGGATTCCGGTGTGGGGCTCGATTCGCGAGCGCGCCCGCGGCGAGCAGACTCGCTTGGTGCTCGAATCGGTGGCCACCGCCATGACTGATTACGGCCGCACCCATTTTACTTGGCGCGATGCCAACCAAAAACCACGCACCGCTTTGCTGTGGGACGTTAACGCCGACGGCATTCTTGATGGCGACCCCAGCCTGGAGGGGGTGAGTGGCTACCCGGCTGACATGCTCGCTGCGGGCTACACCGGCTTTGTTGGCCTCGCCAAACCCGAACTCGATCAGGGCCGCCTTAATGCCAAGAGCCAAGTGCTCGATGGTTGGGGTCGCCCTGTGCACATTGCCGCGCTCGATGCCGGCGTGGCTCGTGAAACCCTGCCGTGGCGACTGTGGTCGCTCGGGGGTGACGGCCAAGACACCACCGGTGACGAGATCGAGTGGGCTCGGGCCGGGGGTGCGCAATGACCGCTTCAGTAGGAGGACGCGCCATGTCGCACCGTGGATTTACCGCCATTGAAATGTTGACCGTGCTGTCAGTCATGGGCGTGCTCGCTGCAATTGCCGCACCCGCCATGGTGCCGTCCTTGCGGCGCGGTCTGGGCAATCAGGGCGCCAACGCGGTGCTTTCGGTGGCGGCTCATGCGCGCACTCAGTCGCTCAGCCATGATCGGCCTGCGGCCGGCAGCGCCGACGCTGGCAAGCATTACGGCGTGGTGTTGTATCGCGACGGCAGCAGTTGGGTGGCTGCCCTGACCTACGGGGCCACCGCCGACCCCAGCACCATCCTGCGCCGCAACCCAAGTGACTCGAGCAGCGACCCGGTTGTGCAATCACGGCTCGGACCCAATGCGCAGATTGTGACCGATTCCGGCGCCAATCAGTTGGCGTGGTTGTATCAATACCGCAGCGGCGCGGTGATTGAGGCGCCCGGCAGCAACGCGGCGCATGTCGACGTGGGTTTGCCTGGGAGCCCGATCACCGAATTATTCCAGGTCATGAGTCCCGACGGCAACCACGCGGTAGACCTCGCGGTATATCGCATCGGCATGGCCGGTTCAAACGAGGTCAACTGAGCATGAAGCACGGCTTTACGCTGTTTGAGGTCATGATCAGCCTGTTGATCATGACCGTGGCGGTCACCAGCGTGATGGCCTTGATGCCGGCCGGCGTGCGGGCGCAAGAGCGCGCGCGGTATCAGGTGTATGCAGCTGCGAAAACCTTGGAGATCATGCAGGGCTGGAGCAATGCCGGTACCAGCATGGATCGCATGTGGCACGAGCAGCAGGCCACAGGAACGAATAACCAAGAGAACCTGTGTAATCAAAATTATCTCTGGCAGAATCGCCTCGGTCGTGCTGCAAAGTCAGACGCCAACATGCCGATGATGCCGCTGCCTGATGCGATTGCGCGCCGCATCGATTCAGAAGACGATGAAATTCAGCGCATCCTTGATGCGGGCGGACGCATCTTCTATGGCAACCCGAGCCCGCTGACCGGAGGCGGCTATTCAACTGCGCTTGAGAACGCCTTGCCGAATGAGGCCAGTAAGCTGGTATTTGCGGTAGTCGGGCACGCGCAAAACCCACTGATTCGTCACCCGGAGATCAGCTGGCCCTACTACGAGTGGTATCCGTCGCCGCCGCAGCATAAGGTTGATCGACTGTACGAGTTGCTTGATAGTCCGGGGTTCGCTGAAGCTTTCTGGTACGAAGATAAAAGCCTTGGCGATGTGGACCCCCGGCTGTTTTTCCGGACAAGTCCTGGGGTGGCAGATAATATTGACCTTGGTGCTGCCTCGGTTGATAGGTGGCGATCGATTAGCATCAATTCTCTGAAACGGCATGACCAATGGTTCTTTAAGAATCGCAATCCGTCCTCACACGGTACTGACGAAGATCGGCGGTATGAAGTAGAGGCGGTTTTGCACGGCTTGGCATCATCGTGGTATTATGCAGAGGAAGTCCTCGGTATTGACCCCTTGTTGGGCGGTCCTGATGTCAGCCTATCACAAGAGGTGCTTGCCAGTTACATCCCCAGCCCGCAGGAGGTGCGCGTCTGGCGTTTTCTAGCCTACTTCGGCATGCGGATGACCACCAGTCGGTTTCAATACGGACCGGGTTACCGGGTCTACGACCCCGGTGGCAATCTGATCAACCTTCAGATATCTGACGCACCTCTCGTATTGCGGCTTGAGAAGGGCGATGCGGCTGGCGCGGTGACCTGGAGCAAGGGCAATGTAACCATCAGTGAAGACCTGGTTCGTACGTGGCATGAAAAATCAATTCGCTGCGCAATGAATTACGCGGCCCACTTTCCGTATCGCTGGGATGTTCAACGTATGCTGCAGCGCGAAATGGCCTGGGATCATCCGCTTTTGCAGTACGACCTGTTTCCGGCGCAGAATCACCCCTATGAAACGGCAAGCATACCGCGCTGGCCAATTATGGCGCCAATTGATATGGATGGATCGGCCACGTGGAATGGCCTCGATGCAAGCTGGTATGGGCCGGCCATGGGTCGTTTCCCAACGAGCACATCGGCCTGGGGCAATCAGGAGCGGACCTACGGCCCTCAGAACCGCCCAGAAATTGAACGCGGATGGGCGTGGTCGAGTGGCGATGCCACGTGGCCGCGTCGCTTTACGGCAACGCGCCCATTTACTGGCGCCGACCGTTGTCGTGAGCTCGTATTCTGGTCGGTTGACTGGCAGAGTTGGGAGGATTTCGAGAGCTGTCCGCCTGATCCGGCCGACTCTGCGACCTGGCCTTACCGCGCAGGGAGTACGAATATGATCAACCGGCGGAACCGGCCAACATTTCGTTTCCCGGAGCACCATTTGTTTTTTCAAGAGGCAGCGGCCTCGACCCTGAGCAAGGGGTTTCCGAGTGCGACGGCGGGGTCGAGTGGGGCCGCAGAGCCGTTCTGGGGCCTGCATGGCGTTGACCGCAATGGGAATGAGCGGCTTGATGCCGGCCCACTGCCGGTTGATGCGCGTCAGCGCGCTACGCCGATCGCTCGATTTAATATCTACGAATCCATCGCTACCGCGAGTGTGATCCGATGAGGGGGGCGATGATGGGTACCCGCAATGGCTTTACCCTGGTAGAGATGTTGATGGCACTGGTGTGGGGTATGGTGGTTGCTTACGCAGCTTTTGCTGGGTTCCGGGTCGGTCTGCAGGCGATGAATCGGAGCAGCCGCTTGGCGACCGAAAATCAACTCCTGCGAGCTGGTTTCCATGTAGCACTCGATGAACTAGATTTTTGGACCGCTTACGATAATCCGCATGATTCCAGTGAACAACCCCTGCGCGCGGCGGGGCACCCGTTCCACCCGTTGGCGGCTGGTGAACTCAGTACCAACACGCTGGTGTGGCAACGGCAGAGCTTCTTCGCAGGCAGTGGCGCAAGCCCCTATGACGAACACGGTAACTACGCATTGGCCGGCTACGCGGATGCAAGCGATCCGTGGACGGTCAACAATGACTGGCACAGTCGCACCAAGCAACTCTACAACGATTTGGGCGCCTATGCCTTGATTGACTACCAGCCCAAGAACGGGGTGTATTGGTATTACCAGCGATCGGAGCATAACGGTCGCTATCAAACGGCGTACGCAGAGTGGTCGAGCAATCGATCTCAGTATTTCTTAACAAGCCATCCGCGATTGAATGTGACCAAAGATAGCGATATGGTGTCGCCGCGCGCGTTCGGCCAGCTTGACTGTAATGGTGATAGTGCTCCTCGATTCACCCACCGTAAGTCGTCAGACTCACTCCGGCCGGGTGGTCTGGAACGGTTTCGTGATTGGGGTACCGCCTTTGTGGTGAGCCCAAACCTGACGCGTAAGCGCGGTACGGCTACGGTGAGCAATCACGGGTTCTTGTCTCAAGACTCCAATAACTTCTGGTATCGCGGTAATGCCAATCGCTTTTACCACCCGACTGAAGACCACTTGGTGGTCAAGCCTGCTAATTGGCCCGATTTGATAACCACAGCCAAGCGCATGGTAACAGCTCAGTTCTATAATTCGGTAACGGTTGATGTGATTAATCCGGAGACCGGTGAAGGAACTCGTCTGGTTATCGCTGGTATTGGAACAACTCTGCGCGGTGCCAGAATGCAGCGCGGATTGGATGGCTTCTGATGCGACGCGGAAGTATTCTCATCATTGTTAGTGGTTTGGGTGCCGTTCTGTTGCTGCTAGCGACCACCTTTTTGGTGCACATGCGCAATGATTTGAGCGAGTCTGAGTTTACCGTGCAGGAGGCCCAGGCGCGGGTCATGCTCTATGCTGCGTGTAACTACGTGACTGAGTCGTCGCGTTTGGGTTATGATCGCCTGGTCGATAATCACTCGACACCCAATCTTGCGGATGATGATTGGGAGGTACGCGAATCCTTTGGGTGGACCGACATTCGTGGCCCGAAAGTTCCGCAGGCTGGGCATGCCTCGGCGTCCTTAGGCGCGCACACCATAGGGCCGAAGGATTCCAGTGGGAACTGTCTGTGGGAAAATTACGGGGTCTGGCCTGGTCCAGGTGGTGTCGCTCGCAACCCTATGCAGCGATGGGTGGTGCCGCCGTACGCTTTGATCGAGCGCGAGGTGTATAACCCTTTGCAGACGCCGCCGCCGGCGGACTGGCGGACGGCAGCTTCGTTCCCGAATAGATTTCCTCAGCCCGAGATGACGACCCTGACTGATTACCTGCAGGGCGATCGCCAAGTGGCGCCAGCGTCTGACGGCAAGAGTTGGTTTCGCGTCTACCGTGAACGCGCTGGCGATCACGATGGCAACGGTCGTAGCTGGGACAATAAACCTAGCTACGACACGGTCGACTTTACCGGGCATCACGGAATCTTTGTGGTGACTTGCGGCGCCGGTGGGACCTTTGGCTACCGCGACTGGGCCGAAGTCACGGCCTTGGGTGATACCGCTGTTTTTGGTTCTGAGTTGGAGTTTGATCGCATTCGGGCAGCGGAGCGACAGCTGCATTTCCGTATCGAGTACTCGGCTGCCGTCTCGAGTTTAGACGCGGTCTATGACCCGCAGAATGCCCAAGAGCAGACGTGGATGTGGGGAGACCGTTGGGATAAGATGCCGGCAAATTTTGAGAAAGGTGACGGGTTTGAACTCAGCGGCGAGAAGCGTGGCTTTAATCCGCTTGGTACCATCGCCTGGATTCAACGTTTGGAAGAGGAGCCACCGTGGTGGTGAAGCGCGGATTTACCCTGATTGAGATACTGGTGGTGATCAGCATCATTGTGGTGCTGGTTGGGCTGGTGCTCGCGGTGGGCAAGGCGGTGAGCGGCGGCGCGATGAAATCGCGCACCGGGGTTATTCTGGGTACGCTGACCGATGCGATCAATTTGGCCGCAGCAGAGCGCGGCGGCCTTCCGGCGCCAGCAGAGCATCCCTTGGCGGGCAGTGCTGCCACGCGTCCAACCTTCATTCGCGCCAATGCTGCCGACGGCAGCATTGATGCCGGCGGCACGGCGCTGCGTGGCGTGACCTTAGTGCAGGCAGGTGCCAGCAAATCCAAACTCTTGCTGGATGACGATATTTTGTCGGACCGTGATGCACCGCATTTGTTTGGCCTGCGTCGCGGCGAGATCGGCCTGCTGGGCGTGCCGCAGCAGGGGGTGACCCATTACCAGCGCATGAAGGTGGATCGCAGCGGGAGCACCAGTCTCGGTGAGATTGTGGCGCCAACGGCTACGCCCGCGGAGTCGCGACGCGTGATTGAGTTCATTCTTGGTCATGGCGACGCGCTTGGTGAGCTCACGCGTCTGGGTGGGGTGGCGGACACGGATCAGATTCCGACCACGCCGATCCTTGGTGGCACTTTGGAGCGGGTGAACAGTGGCGCCGTTGAGGGCCGGCGCTGGGTCTTGCCGCAGGTCAATGCCAGTGGGTGGAAGTCGTACTTGTTGCCCGGTCTGTCGCTGGTGGATGCCTGGGGCCGCGAGGTCCTCTATACGCTTCGCGACGGCAAGGTGGTGCTGGAGAGCGCCGGCGCTGATGGCGCATTTCGGATTGACCCAGGTCGCAATAGGTCAATCGATTCGGGTAGCGATGCGCGCACCCTGAGCTTTGCGGGTGACGATACCGACGGCCGCACCGATAACGTGATCACCGGAGCCTCGCGATGAAACGTGGATTCACCCTGATTGAACTGCTGGTGGTGATCGGCATCGTTGGCGTGTTGGTGGGGCTGTTGTTTCCCGCCTTGAACATGATTCGCAAGAAGGCGCGTGTTGCGGTAACTGGCGCTCGCCTGGATGGGGCTCTCCAGGCTCTGAGCGCAATCGGGCATTCGGGTGATCAACCTTATGAACTGATGCGACGCGCCGACCTGGAGGGTGTGAAGCTATTTCGCCCAACCGCAACCCGCAGCGGCACTTTCGGCGATGCCGCCAACGTTGATTATACACCGATTCCTGAAGACCGCGCGGCGCGTCTCACGGCGGGCGGTGTGACCAGCAATGCTTGGATGGATTATGCCGGCACCCACATGTTTACGTGGCCTTGGGGTCAGGGGCCGGACGCTAATTTTGACGGGCAGATAGATGCCGCCGCACCCGCTGCGCGACACCTGGGGCAATTGAGCGTGACGCACAGTCAGCGTTTGCTGCAAGTGGCAGGCATCCTGCCTGAAGACGACACCGCGGCGCGCGCGGCCTACAGTGGTGATCGTAGTCCTGATCGTGATTGGAATGACGCCTGGGGTGCGCCGATTGTGGTCGCATACGGTGTCTATCAGCCCGATGGGCGTACCGAGACGCGGGCTCTGCCGGCGGCCAAGAAGGCCTACGGGTATACGCGCGCACTGTATTTTGCTGCGGGTTCGATTGGTCCTGTCAAGCCGAGCGGTGCACCTTCAGACTTTGATCAGCGTCTGGCATGGCAGTATTCGCAAATCGACCGGGTGGCCAATCGCGACGGTGGCTCGCCCCTGTGGACGGCCGCGAGTTGGACGCAGCCGCCCTGGGCCGGCATCAATGAAGGAAAAGACGGTAAGACGCGGTGCTACCTCACGGCGCCGATTCAAATCCGCTAGAGTGCTTCTGGGGCACCGTGGCGCTCGAGGGCTACTGCCTAGATAGTCACCTGGTTGACGTGCGTCGATTTACGCGTGGCGGTGACTGTGCTGCATCGTAGTCTCCACTATGTTTTTCGACGCTCAGGCCACTGCTTAGGAGCATGGCTGGCGCGTATTACCCCACAGGAGAACCCACATGCATCTCATTCGACTCCTTCTGGCGAGCGCACTGATCTGTGCCCTCGGCGCCGAGTCCAAAGTCTTGAAAGTCGTCAGCGAGTCATGGGAGGGCGCCACTAACGAAGATGGCACCGGCGTGTACTTCGATGTCGTTCGGGCAGTGTTTGAGTCCGAGGGCTATACGGTTGAGTTCAAAACCATGCCGTATGCGCGGGCGGTGAGCGAGGTCGAGGCTGGCAAGGCGCATTTGTGGCTTGGTTCTTACGAAGATGAGGTCGAAGGCATCAACTTCCCGAAACAGGAGATGGATATTGATAGCGTGGTGGCCGTTCACGCCAAGGACAAGGCCTTCTCCGGCGCCGCCGACTTAGCCAAGGCGAGTGGTGTAAAGGTGGCCTGGGTTCGTGACTATGGTCTCGACGGCTACATTGACGTTGAGATGGACTTCAAGGAAGTGAACGGCCATGACCAGGGGCTCAAGATGGTGGCGGCCGGCCGCATCGACTATTTCCTTGATGCTGAAGTCGAGGCCGAGCCTTTGATCGAAGAACTGAAATTGGGTGACAAAGTCGCCATGACGCACCTGATCGACTTAAAGCTGCTGCCGGGTTTCGTCAAAGGGCCAGAGGGTGCCGCTCTCGTTGAGATCTGGGATCGGCGCATGCCGCAACTGCATGCGGAGGGTGTTTTGAAGCCGATTTATGACAAGTACGATTACGCGGTCTACCCCTTCAAATAAGGGCACGCTGCCTCGAACGCAACAAGCCCCGGGTTTTCCCGGGGCTTGTTGCGTTATCGGAGTTGTACGCCGCTTAGCAGACTGTTGAAATACCAGCCTGCTATCCTCAATAAAATCTTGGGCTTCCTGTAAGAGCCATTGTCCAAGGTTTTATTGAGGCGGCTCTTTATCCAGGAGGGTCTGCGACCCCGCAGGCTGTACTTCAACAGCCAGCTAGAAGCGATCGGCGTTCTCGGTCCACCATACAAAGCCACGCTCAACAGCCTGGCTATGGGCCACGGCGCTGTCGTGGGGATGGTACCCAAAGTCTTCACCGGTGAGGGCGATCACGGCGCGGTTGATGTCTCCGCCGGCGATGCCGCCCTCGAGTGCGATCAGCAGGTAGGGAATGGCGGGCTTGTAGTCGAGGATCATGAGGCCTTCAGCGGCGTAGCGGCGCACGAGGGCGTCACGGTCGGTCAGGGCTTCAACCAGGGCGGGTCCGTTGTCTCGGTCGCCAAGGCGGGTCAGGCCGATGGCCGCCATGCGGCGGATGTGGTTGCGGCTGTCGTGCAGCGCTGTGACCAAAACCGGTGCGGCTTCCTTGACCTTTAGGGTGCCGAGTTCGGTAACCGCCATTGCGCGAACGTGGCCGTTCTCCGAATCCGATTCGCGCTGATAGGTGCCGGCGCCGAGCTTGCCGATTTGGGCAAGGGCGCTTAGGGCGGCAACGCGGATGTTCTGTTCGTCGCGCTGTGCCAGGCGTTCGAGCGCCGGGGTCACTTCTGCTGCGCCGAGAATCGCGAGGGCGTGGATGGCGTCGATGACCACGGCCTCGGCGGTCACATCGGGGTCTAGATAGGCGACAATGTTGGGGACAACGGCGTGGTCGTAGGTGTGGGCCAGGGCGATGAAGCTTTGCCGCCGGATCGTTGGGTCGGGATCGCTGAGGCGCGTGACCATGCCCTTGAGCTGGCGCTGGTATTGGGCGTTGATCGCCCGGGCCGCGGCCACCACCTCGGCCTCTGGGGTGTCAGCGGCTTGCAGGGCAGAGCCTGCAAAGGCCAGGCACAGGGTCATCAGCACGACGCGCAGCATGGGCAACTCCAAACGGCCCCATGATGGGACCGCGTAGCCGTGAGCCATGTCCGCAGCGCGCCAAGCCCCCGTGGTGTGTGAAGTTGTGGAGGTGCAGGGCGTTTTCCCTGTTCTACGCCAGGACGCCAGGGCGCCACGACGCCAGGGGATTGAGGGTCGGAAGTCTTTGATGCGGGGAACCCTATAGGCTGAGGGCTCGTTGCGGTCCGCTGGGAGCGTTGGTGCGGGTCTGTGTCGAGCTTTTAGGTGCCCACTCGTGTTCTCCCTCGTCTCCCACCCCTGGCCTGGCGTAAAATCCAGAAAGCCCTGGCGGCGGTTCAGGCGAGACGGATTACCGGCCACTCGTGGACGCGATGGAAGCTGAGCTTAGTGAAGGCTGGGCTGGCTGACAGCACCGGTTGAGCGCCTTCGGCCTCATAGTCGTAACGGGCAAAGCAGCACTGGAGTTCGTCGGCCGGTGCAAAGGCGCTGCGGCCTAGCGCCTGGGCTGGTATCTCGGCCAGCACCTGCCAGGCCTCGCTCTGGATCGTGGCGATGCTGGTAAACAGGCTGTCGTGGACGCGCCAGTCGGCGTCAGGCTGGTCATGAAAGGCTTCTGCTGAGGGTATGCGGAGCTGAAATTGGGTGTTGTGCGGGGTCACGTGGAGTTCGATGTAGCTCTCACCGGGCAGGCTGCGCAGAAAGATCTCGAAGGCATCGCCGGCGAGAAATGCGCGCTCATTGAAGCGCCGCTCGGGGTTGACGATGGCGGTGTCGCTGAGCTGTGCGGCAACATAGAGCGCCGCGGGTGTCCAGCTGATGCAGGCGTGGCCAGCCTGCAAATCGGCTTCAGGTGCCGAGGGCCAGGCCTGTTGAAGTGTGAACGGGAGCCCGATGCTGAGGACCGTATTGAGCCCAGCCTGATCGAGCGCGGGGGCGTGGAGAAGGTGGGGACAGGTGCGCATGCCGTTGGCCTCTGGTCTCAGCTTGGCAACGCAAAACTGCCGTTCCATCAGCTTGACAGGCCTCTATGCAAATATAATCGACAACCGCTCTTAGGGCAGGT
>JAQIBG010000028.1 GCA_027859175.1 Planctomycetota bacterium
CACCCCTCGTGCCCTCGCGCCCTCGCGCCCTCGCGTTACTCGAGCACGTCAGACCAGCCACATCGTCAATAATTTACGGCACAGCAAAGTCGAACACACCACTCGCCACGTGGGTGCCATCGCCCCAGGCGATGTCGACTTGAGCCCGCGCCGATTCAGCCGGCTTGGGGACTTCCACTTGCCACACGGCGCCGTTGGCGCTGGCCTGATACAAGGGCATCGCTGCTGGGGCCTGGCTGCCGATGCCAAACTGAAGACTGCTGACTGGGGGATGGCCCTCGTCGAGCGCCACGCTGGCAAGCAGCGTTGACGCTGAACTCGCTTGGATCGACACCCGCACCGTGCTGCCCGGCAAAGTTCGACTGCCCAAATCCTGATGCGCTGCTTCGTCTTCAGATAGCGGCAGCGTAAATAAAATGTCGGCGCTTGGGTCAGCACCACTGCCGCCGCAACCTGCCAGCAGCACCACGAGGCCAAGGCCTGCACCGATACCGAGTGTGTTCATCCTGCACCCCCCACTGCTCCGGTTATAGTCACATCGCTGATCGTTGCGCTCGCCTCGCCGCCGCCCTGGCCGGTGATGATCAGGCCCACGTGGCAGCTCGCGCCGAGCGTGATCGTGCGCGCATCGATCTCGCGCCAGGCGCCGGCATCGGTTCGTTCAAAGGCCGTGAGTTGATTGCCAACCCGCTGCAGCCGCAGCCAACGGCTCGCGCCTGACATCCCGCCGCTGCGCAATGCGGTGGGTGCGGCGTCGAGCGCGCGCCCAACCACAGCCACACCGTGCACGCGCGTCAGCACGCAACTGAGCCCGGCGCTGTCGCTGGTGGTGTCGGTGCGCAGGCTGACTCCGGCGCTCGCCCAAGGCGCGCCGCCGCTCACCGAGCTCACGCGCGCGGTGACACTTCCATCGCCGGTCAGCGTGACCCAACGCCCATGCGCACCATCGCTCGTGCCCCAGAGGCCGCTGCCAGCCGCGCTGAGCGTCCACTGTTCGGCATCCACACTGCTGCTCCGCCCACGCCGCTGCCAAGGTCAGCCGCCTGCAAACTGGCACTCGGTGCACCGCCGCCACCGCCAGCCGCGCTCACCGCCAGCGTGATACCCAGGTCGTGCGCGCCGCTGGCCGCATCCCACAGGCCCTGATTGGCGAGGCGGATGCAATACTCGCTGCGCGCTGCAATGCTGGCGCTGGGGTCAGGCAGGCGCAGATGCAGAGCATAGCTCCCCACTGGCAAGTCGCTCGGCAGGGCCAAGGGCAGATCCAGATTACGTTCGGCACCCGACCCCGGCAGCAAGCCGCGCAGGTCAGCACTCAACGGCGCCAACACGCGCTCGCTTCCACCGCCAAGCGGCTTCAGGTGCACCCGCAGTAAGCGCGGATTGAGCACTCGGGCGTAGCCGTCGTTAGCGATCCGTAACCGCAGTTGGGCCGTGCTGCCGGCGCTGGCACTCGCGTCCCAGGTGGCAGACACCAAACGCAGCCGATAGCCAAGACGCCGCACAATGTCGCTATACCGGCCTTGGTCTCGCCACGCATCGAAGGTGGGCTCGGCCCCGTCTTCGCGATTGAACACCGAGAAGCCGAGTTCAATAAAATCAGCCTGGGTGCCGGCGCCGTCTTTCATCAGGTCGTTATTGAGCGCCGCCATTTCGCCACCCACGAGGACGTAGCCACCCTCTGCGGCCACAAAGGTGCGCGTGGCGTCGTCGTGAAAACAACCAGCGTGCCGGCTATCGTCCCAACGGAAGGCGTCGTCGTGAAAGCCCATACGAGCGCGATCGCTGCCCGAGAAGGCCTGAGCCGCCGGCAGGGCCGTTGACCACTGCTGGCGCTTATGCCAGTACGGGTAAGCACACACACCATGCGCTCTACCGGCACCGCAGCGAGAATCGCCGCCTGCACCGCAGCGCCATCACTGTTCATAGCCAAGGTGGTATTATTGATCAGACCATTGGTGGACGCATGCCACTCCCCGTAATGCCCAACGAAACCAGCTTGGAGATGACTGATGACATCCACGTTGGCCGCCAACACGCCCTGGAGCTGCGTAAGGTGCGCTTCGATCCGCGCGCGACTGGCATCAGGCCGACTCGACAAGTCCTGGGTGCCGTCTTCGCTGGTCCAATTATAACTAAAGCGCAGCACCATGCGCATGCCGGCACTCCGCAGCAACGCACATTCATCACTGAAATCGGCCAGGAAACTCGCAGGCAGCGCGCTGTCGCGCCATTCGCGCAAGGTGTAGATCCGGCGCACGAGGCTGATGCCCTGATCGCGCAGGCCGGATAGATCGCTGGTCTGCAACCAGCGATTACTGAGCCCCCACGGGTCGATCGGCACAAACAGACCACGATCAGGATTGGCGAAATCAGTGTCGTCGCCGGTAAAACTCCGCTCGGCAGCCTGTGCGCTGAGCAGCAAGGCCCAACTCATCAGCAGCATCCGAGCGCAAACCGCAGCAGATATCGTGTTCATGGCGCGCCATCCTCTTCACCAGCCTGCACAGCTAGATTTTCAATCGCCAAGCGCCGCCCAGGCGCGGCCCGGGTGGTGACATGCCACCACACGATGTGCCGCCCAGCGAGCACCCCGTCACCTTCGATCATCGCAAAGTCACGCAGCGGAATACGAAGCTCATGCCAGTCGCCGCTGGGCGGGTCATCAAGGGACCAGGCAAAACCAGCGCCATCAGCGCAGCGCATCCACATTTCCAGCGTGGGCGCACCCGGGCTCAAGCGGTAGCGGATCTGAATCTGATCGCGCTCACCAGCGATATAATCAAAGGGCTGCAAGTCGACGCCATGGCTGGCAAAGCCGTCGGTAAAATCGACGCCGTGCACAATTCGCCCTGGGCCAACATCGCCGGTGCCGCCATGGCACTCCCAACCCAACGGAACCCACGCTGGAAGCCGTCGCCCTGTTGTACCCGGCACCACTCTTCAGGGCCCAATTCGTGGCGCTCAGCGGCACGCACAGCGACGCGGCCCTCGTGCACGGCGACCGTGGTTGCCACCGCATCGGCCGTCACATCAAAGCGCGTACCGAGCACACTGACCCGAGCCTGTGGCGTTAGTCAGCCCCTTGTGGTGCCACCGCAGCGCGCAAGCGCCCGGCATCAAGGCGCCACGCAGCCTCAGCCGACGACCACCGCAGATTACCGGCAAGCAAATCAATCGTGCTGCCGTCGGGACAGGCCACCGTAGCCGGCGCCTGATAGAGTTGGTCTGAATCCGATGCGGCAGCAACAGTGCTCGGCGCAGCAGGCGAGACTGGCGTGCGCAGCATCCACCACGCAGCCGCCACCACCACGGCTGCCGCCACCGCCACCAGCGGCAGCCAAGCCGGCGCCGGACGCACACGCCGCCGCGCGCGGCGTACCACGCGCCTAGCCACCGCGCGGCGTGGTTGCGAGCCGCCAGCGGCTATCGCATCGAGCACCGCATCGGCCACCGCTTTTGAATCGCTACCAGCAAACGCAGCGTGCAGGCGCGCGTCCATCAGAGCTTGCTCCACGAAGGCCGGCACCTCGGCTGCCGGCAGCTCGCACACCTGCCCGTTCAAGCGGTCTTCACAGCGCTGGGCCTGCTGCTCGCTCACGAGGCATCCTCCACGCAGCGGCGCAAAGCGGCGCGGGTCCGAAACAAACTGACTTTGACCCACGACTCGCTGCGCCCCAGGCGCTGGGCGATACTGCGCACCGCCTCGCCCAGCTGATAGCGGGCCGTGATCAAGTCATGCAACTGCGGCGACAGTTCATCAACACAGCGCTGCAGCTGAGGCAACACCGTACATTCATCGTTTTCCGCTTCGGTCACCACCCGTTGCGCCAAAGCAGCAGCAGCCGGATCGAGCTCGGTTTCGCGCAGTTGGCGCCGCATCGTAGCCGCCAGCTGATTGCGCGCGATGGCCCGCAACCAGGCCACAAAGCCCTGCGGCGAACGGCATTGCGCGCGGCGCTGCCAGGCTGTCACAAAGGCATCTTGAACCAACTCGTCGAGCATGAAACCGCGCGCACCACGCACCGAGCAGTGAATCCGAATTTCGCCGGCCCAACGCTCAACCACGCCATGAAAGGCCTGCATATCGCCGGCCAAAGCGGCGCTGATGAGACGGAGGTCGTCGTGATCAATGCCCATAGAGTCAGCACGCCCAGATTGGTTACAAAGAATCTGTGGCTGCGAGCATGCGAGCCTGCTCAAGCAGGCACTCCGTGGCTTTCCCATGACGGCGTGCCCCCTATCGTGAACAGGCGCATGGCCTCGGAGACAGACAACTGGCGATGGATCGGGCTCCCACTGCTCGGGATCCCGCTTGGCATCGCGTTAGCCGCGTTCGTACCAGCACCGCCAGCACCAAGCCCAACAGCTCCAAACACACAGACGCCGATCCCAGCAGACGCCGACCCGCTGCCAGCCCTGCTGGCTGACCTCAGACGCGAGCGCGACCGTCTAGCGGCCTCAGCGCAGGCCCTAGCCCAGCAACAAGAGCGGGTGCTGTCCGAGAATAGCACGGCCGGGCTCGGCCGCGGCCAGCGCCTCGCGCGCAAGATGATCCTGCACAGCCACGTTGGCCACGGTCTCGACTTCGGCCTGTTCATCGAGCCGGCAACCCTGGCGCGCCGCAATATCACCAGCATCAGCGATCCCCGCAGCGACACCGACACCACCGAAGCCAAGCCGTGGCTGCTGAAAAAGCGGATCGACACCGGCGCGCCCGCCCGCAGTTGCGCCAGCCTCGGTGATGACGCCACGGTGTTGGTCGACGGCGGTCAGCAGCTGGTGCTGGTCGACCTGCCGCACAGCGTGGTGCGCGCGCGCATCCCCCTGCATAGCCCGCTGCGCAGTTGGGCCAGCAGCGAGGCCGGCGCCAGACTCGCCCTAGTCTTGAACGACGACAGCCTGGCGGTGTATCGCAGCGCCGATGGCCTACTCCTAGGGCGCAGCGCCGCCCAGGCCCCGCTCGCGCTTGGTTGGGATGCCAGCCGCCACCAATGGCTGGTCATCACCACGGCCGGTATCGAATACCGCTCGCACGACCAACTCCTCACACTCAGCACCGAGCCCTTCGATGACCAAGCCAACGCCGCTGCATTAGCCGGCGGCGCAGCCAGCTGGCGCTCCGCCACCGGCCTGTGGCATCAACGCGGCACGCAGCGCAGCCAGGTCTGCACCGCGACAGAACACCCCAGCGCGCCCCAGCTGTCACCAGACGGCAGCGCCCTGTGGTGGTGCGCCGGCGACAGCATTCACTGGTGGAGCGAGCGCGGCGAACGCGGCGAAATACCAGGCACCGCTGCCGCCTGGTGGGGCCACGCGCTGTTAATCCAGGCCAACAACCAGGCCAGCGTGGTCGACCTCAGCGGCAGCGTGCACTCGCGCTTGCGCCAGCGCCCAATGCCGGTGCTCGACCAGCGCGCTGAGTTGCTGATTCAAGGCAACGGCCCACGCGAACCACTACGGGCCAATACGCCCACTCTGTTATGGCAGCCGCACCCACCACGCCTGCTCGGCGCCGTGCACAGCGCGCAGGCCGCAAGCCGCGACGCCTGCCTGATCGGCGACAACCTCGTCACTCTGCATGCCGATGACCGCCTGTGGGTCTGGCAGGTGCAGCCATGAAACCGCTCGCGGCCATCGCCTATGCGGGCGTCACCATCACGGTGGCGATCGCCAGCCTCGTGATGACGCGCACATGGCAGAGTCAGCATAGTGCGACAGTCCCCACTCCTGCCACGACTAGCCCCCAGACCAGCGCTTCACCCAGCGCGGCGCACCACGCCCTGCGCGCAGCTCTGGCCGGGCTGCGTGTCGCCACCGCTGAAGAATCCAGTCTGCGCGCCAGCCTAGCCGCGCTCGAGCACAGCGCACCGCTGCCAGCCGCGCCCGGACGCGAACGCTGGCAACGCCGCGCCTCAATGCAGATCGGGGCCAACGCACGCCAGGTGACCAGCGGCAGCAATGGCTTCTGGGCCGCCACCGAAAACGAACTGCAGTGGTGGCAGCCCAACGAGCGGCGCCCGCATTGGCGGGCAAGCCTGTGGCCACAAGGCGGCCCCGGCGTGTTGGCCGACACCGGCCTGGCCACGCGCGGCGCGGTTGTCAGCTGCGGCCGCGAACTGCTGCGCATTGATGGCAGTCAGCAAACCCGCATCGCCGTGCCCGACCCAATCACGGCCATCACCAGCCACCACGGCCACACGCTCGTCACCAGCGCGCGCCACCACTGGTGGCTCAAAGGCCGCAACCTCCAACAAATCCACGGCCCCAGTGGCGGCGGCTTGGCCGCACTCGACGCCACCCAGGCAGTGCTGGTTGACCACGCGGGGAGCATCCATCGCCTGCCCACCAACGCGACCCGCCCCAGCGCCAGCGCAACACTGCCTGGCGCCGATGTTGCGGTCACCGCGCTGAGCATTGCGCCCGATCAAACGCGTGCGGCGGTGGGCTTCCGCGATGGCCGCGTGTGCATCCTCAGCCTGCCTGAGCTCACGCTGCTCACGAGTTTCGACGGCCACCTGCAAGCGGTGGCGTATTGCTGGTTCAGCGCTGACGGCCGCTTCCTCACCACCGTACCCGGGCCACGCGCCGAGCCGCTGATCACCGAACGCGCCCGCCTCCTGGTGTGGGACTTAGCACGAGCCGAACTCGAAGCCTACGTCGAGTTACCCACGCGCAGCCCAAGCGCCGCTGGCGTCAGCCCAGATGGCAGCCGCGTTGCCGTGACCGTGGGGCGTGACATCTATGTGTACGGCATCCCCTCGGGCGAGCGCCTAACGCGGTTGCGCATAAATAAAAACACCCAGGCCCTGGCCCTGGCCTTTAGCAGCGATCACGAAATCTTGATCGCCAACTCGAACGAAACCGTGCTGCAGTTCGGCCTCGAGGCCACACCAAGCGCCAGCGTAGGCCGGCAAGTCACCCCCGACGCCACGCCCGGCCCGGTTGAACTCAATGATTTCTGACCACACATCACAGCCCAGCCGGGGGCGGCTGGGCTGTGATGATTGTCGTGGTCGCTGCTGCTAGGCCAGCGACACCGCATGCGGCACCTCACGCCGCTTCAGACCGCCTCCGGTCCAGATGATCCCGCAGTTGGGATCGCTCCCGCGCCAGTACACGACGTCGCAAGTCATCGCCAGTGGTGGCGGCCTGCATGATTTCGATGTTCAGCAACTGCAGGTGGCTGAGCAAGGATTCGCGAGTGGCGGCGTGGTCGAGAGCAATCACAGGGTTAATCCCTTCATAGGTCTGGGGGCGGGTTGCTTCTGGTCCCACCCGTCTGCACCCATTACTTGCTGGGCCGATTGTTGTCCTTTCAGGAAAGTTTTGGAGCTGGGCTGGGGTCGGTTGGCTGAGCGGTCCTGGGTCCTGGACAGGGCTGCGCCCATTGGGTCGTAGGGACAGCCGGGACAGCCGACGCACGGAGCCTTGGCGGGGTTCGGGGCAGCGCCCCGGTCCAAGACGGCGAAGCCGGCGGCCTAGGACCCAGGACCCAGCACCTCAGATGGGTCCTGGGTCCTGGACAGGGCTGCGCCCATTAGGTCGTAGGGACAGCCAGGACAGCCGACGCACGGAGCGGAGCCTTGGCGGGGTTCGGGGCAGCGCCCCGGTCCAAGACGGCGAAGCCGGCGGCCTAGGACCCAGGACCCAACACCAAAGACCGCATCTTGGCCACGCCCTCCCAACCATTACCTTAACACCCCCACCTAGCCTTATTCACCACCGGTATGCTGCAGCTGGAGCCTCGCATGACTCGCATTCTGATCGCCCTTATCCTCACTGCGAACTGGCTTATCTGTGCCGAAATTCAGGTGGGCAGTGCCGTGATCATGACGCCCGACCTAGCCGGGCAGACCGGGATCACCAGCAACACGCGCCAGTTCTCGATCCAAGAATCGAGCACCCCCGCCACCAATCGCCTGCTGTACCTGAGTGCCCCCACGGCCCTGGCCGATCAAGCCAACAGCGGCACGCTGGTCGATCTCGACAACTTCCACGTGATACAGTCTTTTCGTCAGGCCGAACACATGGACATCTCGGCCGAGATGTTCAAAGGGCTGACCCAACAAATCGCAGGCGGCATGACTGAGGCCCTCGATGAAATATCGATGGAAGACCTCCAGCAGACCCTCGACGCCCAACTCAAGGCGCAGCAAGGCATCGATAGTCCGATCAAACTCGGCAAGCCGCGGCTGGTTGGCGACATTGATCAGACCGGCGGCAAGGTCAGCGCCCTCATGCTCATCGACGTTGCGATCAATGACGAGCCGAAGGTCTTTGCCTGCCGTTTCACCATTCTCACGCTGCGCCAGCGCTTCATCTACGTCTACAGCTATAAATCGGTGAGCGGCGCAGACAGCCTCGCAGCAGTCGGCAAGCAACACGAAGATTTCCTAGCCGCCCTGCACCAAGCCAACGCGCCAGCGCCCTGATCGGATCTAAGATGGGTCCTGGGTCCTGGACAGGGCTGCGCCCATTGGGTCGTGGGGACAGCCGGGACAGCCGACGCACGGAGCCTTGGCGGGGTTCGGGGCAGCGCCCCGGTCCAAGACGGCGAAGCCGGCGGCCCAGGACCCAGGACCAGAGAAATCAGCACAGCCCCTATTCTGACATCCCTTCACTTGCCAAGCTACCCAGCAAGCCCAGCACGCACCAAGGCCTCCTTGGCTGACTTGCCGAGGCGCTTGAGCTGGTACTCGCGCTTGAGAGCGGCCGACCAGTCGTCGCAGGCTTGATACCAGGCCAGGGCCACTGGCAGGCGGGCCCGGGTGTAGCGGGCCCCCTTGCCGGCCTGGTGGGTGGCGATGCGCTGGGCTAGGTCTTTGGCGGCGCCGGCGTAGAGGGTGCCATCACCGCAACGCAGCAGATAGGCACAGGGCCCGGAGTCGCTCGGCGCTTCCATGACCAGAGAATGCCAGCCTGCGGATCAGATCCAAGCTGCCCGCTGCGCCCGCACAGCCGCAGAGTGCTTCTTGCGGCTGGCCCCCCGCTGGCACCATGCCCCGCCGTGCTGACCTGCGAAACGCTCCGTAAATCCTTCTACGACCCCGGCCGCGGCGAAGTGCGGGCAGTAGATGGGATCAACCTCCACCTTGATGCGGGCGTGGTGGCGCTGGTTGGGGCCAACGGCGCCGGCAAAAGCACCTTATTGCGCCTGATCGCCACCCTGCTGATGCCCGACAGCGGCAGCGTGGTCCTCGATGGCATCGATACCCGCAGCAACCCAGCCGGCGTGCGTCAGCGCCTGGGCTACCTGTCAACCACCACCCGCCTGTATCCGCGCCTGACCGGCCGCGAGATGCTGGCCTACGCCGGTGGCTTTTACGGCCTGCGCGATGCCGCGCTGGCCGAGCGCATTGAGCACGTGAGCACCAGCTTCGGCATAGCCGACTTCATCGACCAGCGCTGCGACGCCCTGTCGACCGGGCAGGGCCAGCGGGTCAACCTCGCGCGCACCATGTTGGCCGATCCGCCGGTGCTGATTCTCGATGAGCCCACCACCGGCCTCGATCTGGTAGCCGCCAAGATGGTGGTCGACGCGGTGCAAGCCGCGCGCCGCGCCGATCGCCTGATCATCATCGCCACCCACGTGATGGCCGAAGTGGAAGCCATGGCCGACCGCCTAATCCTGATCGACAAGGGCCAGATTGATTTCGACGGTGCCCCGAGCGAACTCGGTGCCGGCCTCGCGCTGGCCGCGGCCATCCACCAGCGCATCGGTGGCACCGGCACCCTCGGCACCACTGCGGAGGCCGCATCATGAGGGGCCTCGACACCATCCTGCATGTGTTCCGCAAAGACGGCCTCGAGCTACTGCGCGACCGCCGCACCCTGTTTGTAAACGTGGGCCTGCCGGTGCTGATGTACCCGGTGCTGGCCCTGTTTGCGATTCAGGTCATGCAGTTGACCAAAACCAAAGACGCCGACCTGCCGCGCATCGCCGTGCTCGACGAGGGCTCCATGCTCAGCGACTTGGTTCGCCAAGCCGCGGTGCCGCCTGAGGAAGACGAGGAAACTGGCGCCGCACCGGTCGGCGACGAAGCTACGGCCGAAGAGGCTAGCGCGGAAGACAGCGCGGAAGACAGCGCGGAAGACAGCGAAGCCACCAAGCCGGCCCAACAAGGCCCCCGCTTCCGCTACGCCGAACTCGAGCCAGACGTTCGTGCTCAACTGGCCAGCATCCTCAGCGCCTTCCCCGATCCCAAGCGGCCCGATCCCGAAGCCGAGACCAAGGCGAAGAAAGACAAGGACGCGAAAAACAAAGGCCCCAGCCCAGAACAACTTGAACGCCGGGCCACTGCCTTGGAGGCCATGCGCGAGCACGAGCTCGCAGCCCTGATCGCGGTGCGCACGATCGCGCACGAAGCCGATAGCGAACTGTCCGAACAAGCCCTGCTGGTATTGATCGATGACGCCCATCGCTTCCAGGTGCAGGTCCACCAAGCTCTGCGCCCCATCCTCAATGACTACGAAACCGAACTGATCGCCCAACGGCTGACCCAGTATCAACTGCCGAGCGATTTGGTCCGCCCGCTGCGCACTGCCGAGGTGCCGGTGGCCACCGCCAGCGAAGCGCTGCGCTCCAAGGTAGCCGGCGTGATCCCCTTGTTGCTCGTGCTGATGGCCCTGTCAGGTGCCTTCTACCCCGCGCTCGATCTGATCGCCGGCGAACGCGAACGCGGCACCCTCGAGAGCCTGCTGGCTTGGCCCGGCAATCGCCGCGACATCTTCCTCGGCAAGCTGCTGGTGGTGAATGCGGCGGCGGTGATCTCGGTGCTGCTGAATCTGGCCTCGCTCGGCCTGACCATGCTGATCCTCGGCAGCCAAGGCGGCTTCGGCGGCGAGGCCGTCAACAACCTGGCCGGCGGCCTGAGCCTTGGCGCGGGGGTGCTGGCGATGTGTTTCGTCGCCCTGCTGCCCTTGGTGGTGACGCTATCGGCGGTGTCGCTGGCGATTGCCGGTCTTGCCGCCAGCTTCAAAGAAGCGCAGAACTATCTCTCGCCCTTATTCATCGCGGTGATGGTGCCAGCCTTCGTGACCATGATCCCTGGCTCGGCACCCAATGCCGTGCTCGATCTGGTGCCGGTGGTTGGCCCGCTGCTGGCGCTCAAGGAGAGCCTGCAGTCACCCACGCTGCCCTGGGGCCACGTTGGGCTCGCGGTGGCCGCGTCTGGCGTCCTGGCCGCGGTGGTGGTGAGTTGGTCGGTGCGCCTGCTCGACAGCGAAGGCTTCCTGTATCCGGGGCTGGTGCGCGCTGGTTGGGGCCGGTTCCGCAAGTGGGGCCAGGGCCCTTCGGCCCCCAGCGGGCTTGAAGCCTTGGCGGTGTTCGCAGTAGCACTGGCTGGCTTCTTGTACCTCGGTCCGGTTTTCCAGCCCTTTGGCGCCATCGCCCAGGTGGTGGGTCCGCTGGTTGTGGCCATCGCCCTGCCCAGCGTGGTGCATGTGATTCTTGGCGCGTACAAACCGGCCACGGCACTCTCATGGCGGCCCCCTGCCGCCCACGCCGACTGGGCCCGGGCCGTGCTCCTGGTACCGATCGGGGTCGGCATCTCCCTCGGCCTGATGTCCTTGCAAACCGCCCTGGTGGGTGCGCCACCGGCCAACAGCAACGCCGGCCAGGTAGAAGAGATCATGAACACGATCCTCGCTACCGGCGGCCTGCCACTGGCCATCGTCTGCATGGCGCTGGCGCCGGGCATCTGCGAAGAGCTGCTGTGCCGTGGCACCCTGCTGGCCGGCCTCCGCCGCAGCCTGGGCGACCTCGGCGGCGTGCTGGTGTCGGCCTTCCTGTTCGCGTCCTTGCATGGCAGCCCGTACCGCTTCGTGCCGCAGCTGGCCCTCGGCGTGGTGATGGGTGCCCTGGTGGTGCGCTGCCGCAGCGTGTGGCCAGCGATGCTGGTGCACTTCGGGCACAACGCGGTGGTGGTGTCGGTGTCGGTGCTGGCGCCCGAGCAGCAGCTCGAATTCGGCCCCGGCCTGGGTGCCGCTCTGGCTGGCGGCGGCCTGGCCTGTTCATGGCTCCTGCTGCGATCCTGGAACCGCCCCAACCAGTAAAGCCTGATGCGCGTCAACAGCCTGCTCAGCTAGCGTACTTAGTCGAGGCTTGGTGTCCATGCGCGCCAAGATGGGCGCTCATGGACACCTGCAAGTACCCACACGAAACGACGCAGAGCCTTTCAGGCTCTGCGTCACTTCGTGGGTACCTAGCTCCAGCTTCCCAGCGATGAGGTAGGCCAAGCAGATGAAGGCGTCATGGTTGCGATAGCCCCTGGCCTTTCGCTTCGCTGCCTGGATCAAGCTGGTCAGACCATCCATGATTCTGTTCGATATTTTGGTGGCGTGCCATCTCAGAACGCCGTGCCAGTGGGCCTTGATGGTCTCGGCGGCCTTCATCATTGGCTCAAGCCCGGACCTGCGCGCCGCTAGAACCCAGGCCTTGAGGAATCCCCTGGCCGACGTCCAGTCGGGTTGCCTGTAGAGATCTCTGAACGTCTCCTTCAGGCGATAAGCCTCAACGAGCGGTGCGTTGCGAGTGACGATCTCGACCAGCGCGGCCTCCTGCCTCGCGGTCAGGTTTTCTGGGTTCTTCAAAAGCGCATAGCGACTTCCCTTAACCGTCTTGTCTTTGCGCCACTCTGATCGCCTGACGGCATCGACTGCGCCGGTGATGATCTTCATGACGTGAAATCAATCGAAGGTGATGGATGCGTTCGGAAGGTGCTGGCCGATCCCCTTGATGTACGCCGGCGACATGTCGCGCGATGCCTGCCGGACGCCCTTTCGATCACCACCATGGGATCGCATAAAATCGGTGAATTGCCCGGGAATCCATGCGCTGCGACCCTTGCATGCGAAGATCAATCGCCTTGAAGCCAGGTCGAAGAACATGCTGATGTAATCGTGTCGTTTACGGGCAGAGGTCTCATCCATCGCCACCTGACGAAGGTCCTTCAGATCGATCCGCGCCACGGCCTCCTTTTGGGCCGGTCGGGCTCGGCCGCGGCGAGCAGGCGCGAGACCACGCGGTTGGAGCCGACCCGGATCGCGGTGCCGCCGCCCTCGGGATCGGGGAAGCGGATCGGCATGTAGCCCAGGCCGCTGCCCATCGCTCGGATCCGGCCCGGACCGCAGAGATCCTCGACCACCCGCCGGTAACGCTCGCCCACCGCCTTGGCCGTGGCCGCGGTGTCGGGCGAGTCCTTGAGCAGGTAGCCGCCGTGGCCGCCCCACAGCTCCGGCCGCCGCGGGATGTCGCCCAGGGCGTGTTCGATCTCGGGCACCACCACCACGACGACCTCGGCCGGGATCAGGTCCTCGACCACGAGGTAGCCGTCGTCGATAAAATGCTGGATCTGGTTGCGATCGAGTTCGCGCGCGTCGCACCCCTGATACCGAATCATGCCGTTCCTCCTCCGGATGATGCCGGCCATCATCGCCATGTCGGGCCCGGAGGCAGGCCCCATCCCGGCACGCCCGATCCCGCTACCAGCGGAAGTAACGGTAGGGGCTGTCGCCGAACGCGAAGTCGCCGCGGTAGTCGACGTGATAGTAGCCGACGGTAGTCGCGTCGCGGTCAACCGGCTGCAGGTTGAACTGCTCGGGGCTAGCGTGGTTGAAGCCGCCGCCGCCGAAGTCGTCGAACACGCGGATGGCGAGGACGTTGCGACCGGCGCGCACCAACCTGCCCGGAACGCGGTAGCTGCGGGGGGTGTTCCAGCCGCTACCGGCGGCGATCTGCTCGCCGTTGAACCAGGTCAGGTCGTGGTCGTCGATCGGGCCCAGGGACAGGGTCAGTTCGCGCCCGGCCCAGGATTCCGGCAGGTCGAGCACCAGGCGGAACACAGCTTCGCCGTCCTGCTCGTCGAAGGCCGGCCAGGTACCGGGCACCCGGAGGTCGACCCACTCGCCAGCGGGCTCCGCCTCGGCGGCGAGGGCGGCGCTGAAGCCGACCAGCGCATGGCCG
>JAQIBG010000334.1 GCA_027859175.1 Planctomycetota bacterium
TTCGGTTAGGGAAACAGCATTGGGGGGGCGTCTGCACCGGTTGAAGGGGGTTTGCCATGACGGGATTATTTCCGCGCTCGAGGCGCTCGTCATTCAGCGCGGCAGCCACAACAATCCCCCCCCCTCACTCGGACCTCGACTCCCTCAACTCCCTCCTGCTAAGGCTGTTCTTCAAGCGGGGAGGCCAGTGCCCCAGGCCGGGGTGGGGTTGGTGCCGAGGGTGAGGACGAGTTCGCCGCCGGCGGCGAGGTCGCCATGGGGGAGCCACCATTCGGTGCGGGTGGCGCCGTTCCAGGTGGCGGACTGGATGTAGCAGTTACTTGGGTCGGTAGGATCGCCACCTTCGGTGCGGATGACGACGCTGCCACCTGGATAATAACGCTGGTCGAGATCGATTTCGATGCGCTCGAGCGCGGGCGCGGTGAGTTCGTACACGGCGCCGGCATCGCAGCCGCCGCGTACTTGGAATAAGCCCATGCTCATCAAGGCCGAGGTGGAGCCGAGCTCGCCCTGGTCTTCATCGCCGAGGTAGCCGGTGTCTTCGGTGATCCCGCCGTAGGTTTCTTCGAGGACGCGGCGCACCCAATACTGCGTGGTCCAGGGTTGGCCGGCCCACGAGAACTGATGCGCCATCGACGAACCCGGTTCGTTGCCGTAGTCCACCGTGCACTCGGTGTGGGTGCGCTCACCCGCCGGAATAAACCGATGCGGCACCGCCTGTTCAAAGGCCGATTCCAACTTGGCGCAGAAGGCGGCAGCGCCGCCCATGGCGCCCGCCAAGCCTGGAATATCGTGCGGCACCCAAAAGGTGTACAGCCACGAATTGCCCTCTACAAAGCCGCGATCGCTACCCGGATCAAACGGCTCAATCCACGAGCCATCGTCGTTGCGCGGCTGCATAAAGCCACTCACCGGGTTGTAACAATGGCGCCACCCGCCGCTGCGTGATAGATACGGCTCCGGATCCCGACCAGTAGCCAGGGCAAACTGCGCGAGACACCAATCTTGAAAGCCGTGCTCCAGCGTCTGCGAGCAGCCCTTGTTGTGATACCCTGCACCGCCAAGGTTCTCGGCAATCCAGCCACGCGCCATGTACTGCTCAATACCACCGCAATCGGCGCTGTCGTGCTCGTAACCGGCCTTGCCCATCAGCCCACCCGGGCCGTGGTTTTTGACCATGCCGGCCCAGGCCTCGTCGGCGTCCCAATTGCGGATGCCCTTCTGCCACGCCGACACCAAGAACGCCGTCGACTGCGCCGTGGTCATCACAAAGGTGTAATTACCACCTGACGGACCGCGCGGAATCAAGCCGCCAGTGCGGTACATATCAAGCAGGCAATTGCAGAACTCGTCCACCACGTCGGGGCACACCAGGGGCCACAGCGCGTTGAGGCTCCACTGCGCGTTCCACAGCGCATCGGAGTTGAAATGCCGGTAGCGCGGGGTGCCATCGTCAGCGAGTGGGATCTGCCGAATACTGCGCTCGGCACCGGTCATGTCACTGTAGCGACCGCCGGCATCACTGCAGGTACCACGGCCACACATGGCATGAAACAAGTCGGTATAAAATTTGATGTGGCGCTCGGGCTTGCCGCCCTGCACCCGCACGCGGCCCAGGCGCGCCTGCCAATCCGCACGCGCTGCCGCCACCTGAGCAGCAAAATCCCAATCGGGCATTTCGGCATCACGGTTGGATCGAGCACCAGCAGCATCCACAAAGCTCAATGCCACCTTCAGACCAATCTGATCACCGGCCGCCACATCAAAGCCAAGCGCAAGACACGCGCCCTCTGGGGCCATAGCTTCATGCACCACATCGGGCACGCGATCGCAATCGATGCGCGCAAACACCGGAGCTGGCTTGGGCCGCCGCCGCGTTGCTGCCGCTAGCATCTCCACGTCAAACCCCGCACCATCCTGGCGAACACTCACCACCGCCATTTCATGCGGCCCGATCTCCGCACCCACATCCATGCGCAACCACAAGCGCTCGCTACGCGGTGCCGTGTAGCGATGCAGGCCCACCCGGCAGCTCGCCGTCAGCTCAGCGCGCACACCATTGGCGAGGGTCAGCGCATGGTAGCCTGGGCGCACCTCCTCGGTGCTCCGGTCCCACCCCTGGGCCACCGCCGCTCGCGGCGCATCCAACCGTGGATCGTCACCCAGCGGCAACACCGGCACCGCACCAAACTGCCACTCGTGCATGTGCGAGAAGCCGTGAATGGTCTCATGGTTGCGGCGATAGCCCGCGCCCCAGTCACCCACCGGCAGGGTATCCGGCGCCAGCGACACCAGGCCAAACGGCCGATGCGCCGAGTGGAAGTAGATCCACCGGCCCTCATTGCAGTCGATCAGCGGATCAACGAGGTCCACCGCTTGTTTGAGATCATTCCAGGCGCTTGTCATGTTTTCCCTCTGGCGGACATGATATGACCCCGATTGCCCGTTTCTTCCCATAATCGGACCACATACTTCTCATCAGAAGACATGGAGCCACGACGCTACCTTTGGCAGCACCAGCACGCCCCCAGCCCCCACCTGGCTGCGGCGCGCCATCATGCCCGCAGCGGCAACGAACCACGCTGGCACAACCACGACTACTACGAGCTGTTCTGGATTGAGAGCGGCAGCGGCCTGCACCTGCAACCCAGCGGCAATGAAGCGCTCAGCCCCGGCCAGGGCCGCTGCATTCGCCCGCACGACGTTCATACCTTCCTCGCCAAGGACGAGGGCATGGAGTGGATGAACGTCGCCATTGCCGCCGATACCATGCGCGCCCTGCACCAACGCTACCGTCACGACTGCGCCCACTGGCCCTGGGATGGCGATCAGCCATTCGCGTTTCAACTCAGTAGCCAGCAGATGCAGCAATTGAGCCTGAGCGCCGAAGCGGTGCCCGGCGTCGAACAAAATCGCCTCGATGTCGACTGGTTCATGCTCGGATTTCTGCGCATGCTCAACACCACCAGCGACAACCCAAGCGCGATACCAGCCTGGCTCCGCGATGCGATCCACGATCTCAGCCATAACGCCGAGGCCCTGCAAGACGGCATTCCCGCCCTCGTAGCACGCTGCGGGGTAAGCCCGCGCCACTGCAATCGCGCCCTCCAACAACACTATCGCTGCAGCGCCGGCGACCTGATCCGCCAACTGCGCATTGAGCACGCGGCACGCCTGCTGCAATTCAGCCGTCACAGCATTATCCACATAGCCCTCGATGCCGGCTTCGAACACCTCGGCACTTTTTACCGCTGCTTCAAGCAGCGCTACGGCCTGACCCCCCGCCAATTCCGCGCGCGCGGCGAGGTCGGCTGATAACCCTCGGCGATCCAGACTCACCCGCCTGCCGTCGTAGCTTGCTTTCGACATGACGACTTACACTACTGACATGCGCCCCGAATCGATCCACACCGCCACCTGCAGCGGCCC
>JAQIBG010000033.1 GCA_027859175.1 Planctomycetota bacterium
CGCCACACCCGCCCCAACACCCCACGGCGGCCATCAGCCCCCCGGGACTCCAAAGCGAGCACGAGCGATCCACGTCCAACGGTCTGATTCCGGGGATCCAAAGGGGCAGCGCCCCAGCGAGCCACGCGAGCGCCGGACGCCCGAGGACCGGTGCGCGGCGATAATGGGCGCAAAGCGCCCGCCGCGCAGGCCAGCTTGCTGGCCAGGCCCGACCAAGGCCGCGAGCCCAGCGCAGCGCAGGCGACCCGGGGATCCAAAGGGGCAGCGCCCCTTTGATGACAATCACAATGTCGCAGACGACAACGCATGGTGTCCAATCCTTGCTCTCACACGTGCCGTGGACCGGCACTCAGAGGGTCACTACGCAAGGGCTGTGCCAGGATCAGGTCTCGCACGGGCCTGGGACGTCAAGCCATTGATGCAAAAAGGCTTGGCGAGCCCAGATTTCCGCTTGCGAACCTTGAAACCTCACCCCCCACCGCATACTGCCGAACCCATACCGATAGTGGTACGACACCACGTTCCACGGCCCCCTAGGAGTCAGCGATGCCCATCGCAACTAACGAACAGTACCAGGAGATGTTGAAAAAGGCCAAGGAGGGCAAGTACGCCTTCCCCGCCATCAACATCACGAGCCTGGAAACCCTCAACGCCAGCATGGCCGCCTTCGCGGAAGCCGAGACCGACGGTATCATCCAGGTCTCGACCGGCGGTGGTAAGCATGCCACCGGCCCGATCGGTGACATGGCCCTCGGCGCCGAAGTGCTGGCCGAAGCGGCCCACACCCTGGCTGAGAAGTACAGCGTCCTGTTCGCCCTGCACACCGACCACTGCCACCCCAGCAACCTCGAGCCCTTCCTGGATCCGCTCCTGGAAGCCTCACGCAAGCGCATTGCCGCTGGCAAGGGCCCCCTGTTCCAGAGCCACATGTTCGACGGCTCGCCGGTCCCGATGAAAGAGAACCTCGATACCTCCGAGAAGTACCTGAAGCTCTGCGCCGAACTCAACATCATCCTCGAAATCGAGACTGGTGTGGTTGGCGGTGAAGAAGACGGCCACGACACCTCGGGTGTTTCTGCCGACAAGCTCTACACCACCCCCGAAGACATGTGCGACGCCTTCGAGCGCCTCGACAAGATCGGGCCGTGGATGCTGGCCGCCACTTTCGGCAACGTGCACGGCGTGTACAAGCCCGGCAACGTCAAGCTCAAGCCGACCATCCTCAAGGACGGCCAGGCTGCGGTGAAGGCCAAGTTCAAGACCAGCGACAACCCGCTGTTCCTCGTGTTCCACGGCGGCTCCGGCTCGACCCTGGAAGAGATCCACGAGACGCTCGACTACGGCGTCATCAAGATGAACGTCGACACCGACTGCCAGTACGCTTTCTCGCGTCCGATCGCCGATCACTTCTTCAAGAACTACGACGGCGTCCTCAAGGTCGACGGCGAAGTTGGCAACAAGAAGTTCTACGATCCCCGCGGCTACCTGAAGGCCGCCACCGGTGGCATGAAAGACCGCATCATCCAGGCCGTCAAGGACCTGCGCGGCGAAGGCAAGTCGATCCTCAAGTGATCACGCCAGAGCGCAGCCCAACGGGCTGCACTCTGCTCTCATACGAAGCGACGGAGACTACTGCCTCCGTCGCTTCTTCTTTTACTGGATCGGCCTTGCCGAATCGCTGCCGCTTAGATGAATCGCATCACAGCAACCACAGCCAACAACACCGCCGCCGCCATCAGCAACAAGGCCGGCATGCGTGATTTGCGATTGCCCGCTTCCATGAGACGCTCGGTGCTCTTGCGAATGCGGTCGGTGTGGTCACGCAAATCTTCGAGGTCGAGCTCGGTGGTTTCACCGCGAGCGCGCGCCTCAAGCAAGCGCCGCAAGGCGTTGGTGGCACGACCCGTCGAGCTTTCGTCGTCGGGATCATCGCCAAAAAAATCGTCATGCCGCTGCAAGCGCCCACCAGAGGCTTGCTCGGTGGCGCAGGTTTCGTCGCTATCACTCGGAAGGCCGCCAGGCGAACCATTGCGCACGGCAATGCGATCGGTGCCCTTGTTGCCATCATAGTGCCGCGTCATGCGCGAGCGCACGGCCCCGGTGCGCGACGGGCCATCTGGGGCGCCGGTCGGTTCGCCGCCAGCTAGGTCAGCGGTGACGGTGGCATCGAGCCCTTGCCCAAGCGCCCTGGCTTGCACCGACTCGTTACCCGAGCGCTGCTTGGTGCTGGTTTCCTTATCAAGCCGGAACGGCTTACGTAGCAACACAACTGGCCGCGTATCGAGAGCAGACAGGGCCTGTTCGCAAGCATGCACAAAAGCGCGGTAATCGCTGAAGCGCTTGTCCTGCGTTTTAGCCAGCGTCCGCATCACGATCGCAGCGGTGCGCCGAGTAATCGCCGGCACCACTGCGCTGGGATCGGGAATGTCTTGCTGGAGATGCGCCATCATGACATCAGCCGAACTGCTGCCGCCATACGGAGCACTGCCGGTGAGCAGATGGTACATAGTGGCACCGAGCGAATAGAGGTCGGCGCTCCAATCGAGATCCTCACCACGCACCTGTTCCGGCGCCATGTAGCGGGGCGTGCCCACTACCATGCCGGTCATGGTCAGCGAAGTGGCTTCATCTTGCGGACGCGCCAAACCAAAGTCGACGAGTTTGAGCGGGTAGCGCGAGGTGAACAGGGTTTCGGCAGCCATGCCCTCGGGCAACTGCACAATGATGTTGGCCGGCTTGATATCGCGGTGAACCAAACCGCCGCCACGCCGATGTGCGTACTCCAGCGCCTGCGCAACCTGCACCATCGCCCACAAGACATAGGTCTCTGGCAGTGCACCGGCCTCATCAAGCAACTCGGCCAAGGTTACACCCGGCACAAACTCCATGATCAGGTACGGCACGCGGGCATCGCAGTCGTGCCCGTACAGGGTTGGAATACACTCGTGCTTGAGCTTGCTGAGAGTTGAAACCTCACGCTCGAAACGCGCACGTTGCTCAGGCTGCTCGGCGATCTCGCCGTGCAGCACCTTAATTGCCACCTGCTGCTCTTCGTCAACCGAACGCGCTAGGTACACGCCACCAACAGCACCAGAGCCCAAACGGCGGCGCAGACGCACCGAAGGCACCTGCCGACCAAGCGCCAGCACCTCGTTCAGCTCACGCCGTTGGTCGCGGTCAATTAAGCCGGCTTCCAAGAGAATCCGCGGGACGTCACTGATCGCGTCAATCGAGCCGTACTGGCGGCGCAAGGCCTCAACGTTCCCAGGCCCAATCCAGCCATGCCGCAAGGCCCACGCCAAGGCGAAATCGCTCACGTGCACATCCGTCATCGGACGTGCCGGAGCTGCGGTCGACGCATCGGGCGTCGCCGGCAGAACGCTGCCGGCGAGCACAGTCGCGTCTGGATCCTCCATCGGCGGAAGGAGGACCTCGTCTGATTCTGGCTGGCCCACAGATAGCTCCGGTCGGGGGTAGCGAGGCGTTCCTGGCGAGGGGCTGGAATTATGCCCCTCCTTGTCGCCAAGGGGAAGCGTTAATCGTGTTCGGACTGCATAATCGCACAGCAGAAAACCGACAAAGACGGCGCATCTAACCGTGAAGTCAGCCGGTACGTCAAAAGGCGGCCCTGGGGCCGCCTTTTGATTCACGACTAAACAGTCGCGCTTCGTCAGACTAATTCGAATAGTGCGATCGACGCGTTGTCGCCCTTGCGGAAACCAGCCTTGAGCACGCGGGTGTAGCCACCCGGACGGTCGGCATAGCGCGGAGCCAGTTCCTCAAACAGCTTGCGCACGATGCGGCGCTGATGCAGGTCGCGCAGGGCCAAACGGCGGTAGTGCATACCCTTGGCGTTGAGGCCAGAGATCTTCTTACCGTTGCGCTCAATGGCCTTCTGCAGGTTGCGCTTCTCGTCGTCGCTGCCTGCCTTCTCCAGCTGCTCACGCAGCTTGCTGCCTTCAGTCTTCAGCGCCGGCAGTTCGGCTTCAACAGCAGCAAAGGCTGCAACGCCGCGCTTGGCAGCGGTGATCGCCTTTTCGGCCAGACGGCGGGCCTCTTTGGCCTTGGGCACGGTGGTCTGAATCCGACCGTGTTCAAACAAGTTGCACACCAAGTTGCGAAGCATGGCTTCACGATGGGCGCTAGTCCGGCCGAGCTTGCGGCCTGCTTTACGATGACGCATGGTATTCCCCTATTGGTTCCGTTAACGGTGAGCTGCCGAATACACGGCCGTATCAGGTACCGTCTATCTGTGGAATGGCAGCAAATGAAAACGCCGCGCAACCCAAGGGCTACGCGGCGTCAAAGATTCGGCTTAGGCCTCAATAACAGCGGCCGCAGCCGCTGCGGTGAGCTTCATGCCAAAGCTGAGACCGTGGTCGGCCAGCTTCTTCTTCAGTTCCTTGGCGCTGATTTTGCCGAGGTTGGAGATCGACGCGACCTCCGCCTCGTCCATCTGCACCAAGTCAGCAATGGTCTTAATGTTGGCTGCACGCAAGGCGTTCTCGCTGCGAACCGACAGATTCAGGAAGCTGATCTGCTTGCCCAGCAAGGAGCTGCGCTCGCCATCACCTTCAAGCATCAGGCCGCCACCAACACCCGACTCGAGCTCACGCCCAATCTCGAAGTACTTGATGAAGGGGTTCAGATGCTTGCGCAGGATGTTGGTGGCCTCAACCAGCGCCAATTCGGGGCTGATGCTGCCATCGGTCCAGACCTCAAGGGTTAGTTCCTCGAAGTCGGTGCGCTTGCCGAGGCGAGTCGGGTTGACCTCAAAGGCCACACGCACCACCGGCGAGTAAATCGAGTCAACAGCGATGGTGCCGATTGGCGAACCTTCGGTGTCTTGCTGCTCAGCAGGAACGAAGCCGCGACCAGCGCCAACGTCCATTTCGATCACGAAGCGGGTGTCTTTCGACAGCGTCGCCACCACCAAATCAGGGTTGATGATCTCAACGTCCTGATGCGGGGTGATGTCGGCCGCGGTCACCGCACCGGTCTCGCTCTTCTCAAGGCGGATCGTCACGTCTTCATCGGAATGCAGACGCAAGCGCAAGCGCTTGATGTTGAGGATGATCTGAGTGGTGTCTTCGATCACGCCATCCAACGAGGTGTACTCGTTGTTAGCACCATCGATACGCACCGCACGCACGGCGGCGCCTTGGATGCTCGACAGCAGAACACGCCGCAGGCTGTTACCGATCGTGGTGGCAAAACCACGTTCGAAGGGCTCAGCGCTGAACTTCGCGTAGTACGGAGTAGCGGTTTCCTCGTCCTTCTCGACGCGGGTGGGCAATTCAAAGCCACGCCAACGGATGCGCATGGACGTTCTCCTAGGAGAGAGGGTGGTTTGGTCGGTGGTCAGATACCAGGCAGGACCAGATCGAAAGATGAGCAGCCGGCATGCAGGGATTCCGCAAAACCAGCACCCCCCGATCACAGCGTACCGGGGGGAGCCCGAGGAGACAAAAGACCAGACTCAGGAGCGGATGACGCTTAGTCGTCCGATCCTCAGCAGGCCAAGGCCCCCTCGATACGGAATGCCTACACGCGCCTTTTCTTACGCGGGCGGCAACCGTTATGCGGCAGCGGGGTCACGTCGACGATGGCCTTGACGTTGATGCCCGAGCTGACCAAGGCGCGAATCGCGCTCTCGCGACCGCCACCAGGACCACGCACGCGGACCTCGCATTCCTTCAGGCCCATCTTGGACGCCTTCTCGGAAGCCTTCTCGGCGGCAAGCTGAGCGGCATACGGGGTCGCCTTGCGGCTGCCCTTGTAGCCAATCGTGCCGGCGCTCTCCCAGCAGGCCACGCCGCCGGTTTCGTCGGTGATGGTAACGATGGTGTTGTTGAAGGTGGCATTGACGTGCACCACGCCAGAGCGCAGCACCTTCTTGGCCTTCTTCTTCTTGTAGGTCGCCATTATCTCTTATTCCCTACTTCCGCGCGATTTTCTTGTTCGCGACAGTCTTCTTCTTGCCCTTGCGGGTGCGCGAGTTGGTTTTGGTACGCTGGCCACGGCACGGCAGGCTCCGGATATGACGCAGGCCACGATAGGCCTGAATCTCCTTGAGCCGTTGGATATTGGCCTGGACCTCACGCTTGAGGTTACCCTCAACCACGAAGCTTTGGTCGATGAAACCAGTCAGCCTGGCTACCTCATCTTCCGACAGCTCGTAGGCGCGCTTGTTCTCATCGATGCCGCACTTCTCGCAGATCAGCTGGGCACGGTACAAACCGAGTCCAAAAATGCTGGTCAGCGCGTAAGGCACCTTCTTGTTGTTCGGGATATCAACACCGAGTAGACGTGGCATAGCTCAGCCCTGACGTTGCTTGTGCTTGGGGTTGGTGCAAATGACGCGAACACGCCCCTTGCGCTTAATGATCTTGCAGTCTTCGCAACGACGGCGAACTGACGCGAGTACTTTCATGATAACACCTATCCTTCAGGCCTCGCGGTAGACGATGCGACCGCGCGACAAATCGTAGGGCGACATTTCCAGAGTGACGGTGTCACCAGGCAGGATGCGGATATAGTGCTGCCGCATCTTGCCGGAAATGTGGGCGAGCACTTCGTGCCCGTTCTCCAGAACGCACTTGAAGCGCGCGTTCGGGAGTTTTTCTTTGACCTTGGCTTCGAGCCGAATCGCCTCTTCTTTTGCCATGGTTCCTAAAACCGCTTTGACGCGGCTTTTTTGCCGTAACGGGAACTAGCAGGTGCGCCGCCGGGTTTGCCACCCGGGCCGCCGCCAGCCATCATTCCCTGGTACTGGTGAGCGAGCAGGAACGCGCTCACCTTTTGGATCACATCGAGGGATACACCCACGACGATCAGCAGACCGACACCACCGAGGATCATCTGCGCCACCGGACCGGACAAGCCCAGGGCGGTACCCAGAGCGCTCGGCATGATGGTGATCACCGCCAGCGAGATGGCACCGATAAAGGTGATGCGCATCAGGATGCGGTGAATGTAATCCACAGTATTACGCCCGGGCTTGATACCGCGCACGAAGAAACCGGATTGCTTAAAGTTGTTGGCCCAGTCGTTGAGGTCGACCGTGATCGAGATGTAGAAGTAGGTGAAGAACACGATCATGGCCGCGAACAGGTAACGATACCCAGGGCCGCCATGGTCAAGCAGACCGGCCAAGCCGATACCGCTGAAAGCCATGACCAACACCACCATCACTGGCGACGAGAAGATAACCGGGATCACACCAGCTTGATTCAACATCAGCGGCAGCTTGGTGTTTGCTCCACCGTAAACTTGGTTGCCCTTGACCCGGCGCTGCTGTTCCATGTTCAGGAAGCGGCGCGCTTGAGTGACAACCACCATGCCGGCGACGATCAAGATAAACACACCAGCCAGCAGCAAGAACTTAGACAGATCAGTATTGGGATCATCAAACATGGCGCCGATTGCTGGCGGGAAGCCAGCCAAGATACCGATCATAATGATGACCGAAACACCGTTACCTACACCATGCTTAGTGATCTGCTCGGCAAGCCACAGCAAGACCATCGAACCACAGGTTACCACCAGCACCGTTTGTGCAATGAACTGCGCCTGGTTGACGCCAGCCTGTAAGAAGACGCCACTGTCTAGCTTGGCCAAGGCCAAACCAGCCAACAGGCTCTGGACCGAACAAATACCCACCGTCACGTAACGCGTATACTGGTTCAGCTTACGCTTGCCGACCTCGCCCTCCTTCTGGAGCGCCTTGAGGGCCGGGAAACTGAACGCCATCAATTGAATGATAATAGAAGCCGAAATGTAGGGCATGATGCCCAAACCAAAAACCGAGCCGTTTGCGATCGTGCCACCGTTGAACATGTTTGCCCAACGAAGCACCGCGTCGACAGCACCTTCACCGGAGCCGTCGCCACTGATACGATCCCGCAGCACGTCTACATTGATACCCGGCACGGGCACCCATGCGCCGAGACGATACACCACCACGCCCAAAAGGAGCGTGATGGCAAATCGCTTCAGCAACTGCTGGTAGGGATTGCCGCCGATCTCGGGGTCAGCCATTGAGTTCTTCCACGCTCCCGCCGGCAGCTTCAACGGCCTGCTTCACTGAAGCAGTCACCTTGTGCACTTTGACGGTCACTTTGCGGTCGATGGCTTCGCCAGACACCAGCTTAATCAACTCGCCCTGGTCGGCCAGGCCGGCAGCGATCATGCTCTCGAGGTCGATCACGTCGCCCTCGATGCGCTTGACGGCGCGGCCCAATGACACCGCTTGGTAGCGGGTGGTGTGGCGGTAGTTGGAGAAGCCGCGCTTGGGCAGACGCTGCCAGAAGGGGAATTGACCACCTTCAAAAGTCGGGCTCTTGGCATTGTTGCCGGCGCGGGCGCCCGCACCTTTTTGACCGCGACCGCAGGTCTTGCCAACACCGGAGCCCGAGCCGCGGCCAACGCGACGGCTGAACTTGCGGCCGGTATCGGCGCTGAGAATGTTATCGAGACTCACAGGTTGGTCCCCCGCAGCGCCTGGTACTGTTCCTTGGTCTTGAGCTGTTCGAGCGCATCAATGGTGGCGCGGACAACGTTGACCGGGTTGGTGGAGCCGTAGCACTTGGTCAAAATATTGTGGACACCCAGCTTTTCGAGCACGGCGCGCACGCTCTTGCCAGCGATCACACCGGTACCATCGCGGGCCGGAATCAGGCGCACGCGGCTGGCGCCGAAGCGACCTTCAACCTCGTGCGGAATGGTGCCGTTCACGATCGGGTAAGCTTTGACGGTCTTCTCGGCATGGCGCACGGCCTTGTCGATCGACGACGGAACCTGCTTGGCCTTGGCCTGCGCGAAGCCGACCTTGCCTTGGCTGTTACCGAGGACGACGAAGGACGAGAAGCTCGACCGACGACCACCTGAGACGACCTTGTCAACACGGTTGATCCGGATGACTTCCTCGTCGTACAGCTTAGAGCGGGGCTCGCGTGCGGCCGGGCCGCGGCGCTTGCCGCCGCCTTCGCCGCCACCACCGCCGCGTGTGCGACGATCGGTTTGGCCGCTTTGGCCGCTCTGCTCGTTTTCCTTAGCCATGTGCTTGGCGTCCTAAACAGAATCAGCCCTGGGGGTTGCGTCAATCCGAACTCGCCGGATGACACCCCTGCCAGGGCAAAGGGTGTGGAAGTATCTGGTGAAACCTAGAATTGCAAGCCCTTGCTGCGGGCTCCCTCGGCAAGAGCCGCAACGCGACCGGCATAACGCCGACCACCGCGGTCAAACACCGCCTGGCTAATGCCCTTGGCAACCGCTGCTTCAGCCAGCAATTCACCAATCTTTTGCGCGGCGTCGGTGGGACCGAGGTCCTTCACGGCGTCGCGACCGTTTTTGGCCTGCGTGCTAACCGACACGAGGGTGAGACCCGCGATATCGTCGATCAGCTGACCATAGATGTGACACTCACTGCGGTACACCGACAGGCGCGGACGCTCGGCAGTGCCAGACAGATTCTTGCGAATACGACGACGCTTACGGTCTAGGGAGCGACGCTTGATGATTTGATTATCCATTATTACCTCACTTACCCTGCTTGCCGGCCTTGCGGCGGACAGCTTCACCCACGTAGCGGATGCCCTTGCCCTTGTAGGGCTCAGGCTTGCGCACGGCGCGGATATCAGCGGCCACTTGACCGACCTGCTGCTTGTTGGAGCCAGTCACATCGATGCGGGTGGGCTCAGGCACAGTGAAGGTGATGCCCTCGGGGGCCTCAATCTCCACGGTGTGACAGAAGCCAACGTTGAGCACCAACTTTTTGCCCTGGAGCTGAGCGCGATAGCCAACGCCCTGGATCTCCAGCTGACGGGTGAAGCCTTCGCTCACACCCTGCACCGCGTTAGCGATGACGGCACGCAAGGTGCCGAACATGGCGCGCGGATGGGCCTCAGCGCTGGTGCACTCGAGCGTCAACTCGCTGCCTTCAACCTGTACGGCCACGCCTTCGGTCAGGGGAACGAGATGCTCGCCGCCCTTTCCTTTAATAGTCACCAGGTCGCCGCTGACCTTAACGTCAACGCCTTGCGGCAGGGTGATCGGCTTTTTACCAACTCGACTCATGATTTGTCTCCCTTCTTCGTCCGGTCCGTCAGCGGATCTCGCACAGCACCTCGCCACCAATATTGGCGGCGCGGGCAGCGCGGTCGGACAGAACGCCCCTGGAGGTGGACACGACGGTGATGCCGAAGCCGCGGATAACGGGCTTCAGATCCTTCCGGTTGCGGTAGACCCGCTTACCCGGCCGCGAGATGCGCTTGATCTGATGGATCACGCTCATGCCGTCATCGTCGTACTTGAGACCAACGGTGATGGTTTTTGCGGGCTGGGTTTCCAGAATCTCGACACGAGACAGGTAACCTTCGTCCTTGAGGACCTCGCAAATCGAGACCTTCAGGCGCGAATGTGGGAAGCTCACTGTGTCCTTGGCGGCCATAACGCCGTTACGGATCACGGTCAGCATATCGGCGATGGGATCGCTGCAGCTCATTCCTGTCCCCTTCTTACCAACTGGCCTTGCGGCAACCGGGCAAGAAGCCGTCGTGCGCGAGTTCACGAACCATGTTCCGGCTGACGCCGAGACGACGAATATAGCCGTGCGGACGGCCGGTGATCATGCACCGATTCTTGAGACGCACCGCAGCACTGTTGCGGGGCAGTTCACCCAACGCAGCGCGCGCTTCCATGCGCTCATCTAGACTCAGTTTCGGGTCCTTCGACAGCTTGCGCAGCTCGGCGCGCTTGGCGGCGAACTTGTCCACAAGGACGGTGCGCTGCTGCTGACGGGCGACTTTGCTCTTCTTGGCCATGTTATAGTCTCCCTCAGCGCTCGCGGAACGGCATGCCGAGCCCCTTAAGAAGTACGAGCGACTTCTCGGGATCGGTGTTCTCGATGCAGATGGTGATGTTGAGACCTTGGTTATGTTCGATCTTCTCGAGCGTAACTTCGGGGAACAGAGCCTGCTCAGTGAGGCCCATGCTATAGTTGCCTTGCTTATCAAAGCCTTTCGGGCTGATGCCGCGGAAGTCTTTGATCCGGGGGATGGCCAAGCCGATCAACTTGTCGAGGAACGACCACATGCGCTCACCGCGCAGGGTCACTCGGCAGCCAATCTTGTTGCCTTCACGCGAGCGGAACTGCGCAACGGCCTTCTTGGCAATGGTCACCACCGCGCGCTGGCCAGCCAGCTGCGTCAGGTGCTCGGTTACCACCGGCAGAATCTGGTTATCCGCAATCGCGCGGCCCACGCCCATGTTGAGCGAGACCTTGGCAATGCGGGGAGCAGCCAAGCGATTCTTGATGCTGAACTGCTCTTGCAGTTCAGTGATCGCCTGAGCATAAAGCTCCTTGGTGGAGGTCTGGATAGCAGTTGTCATGGTTCCCCTCCCTTATTCGAACTTGTGGCCAGAGGCCTTGCTAACACGCACGACTTTGCCATCGGTGCGCTCGCGGCGGACCCGGCAAGCTTTGCCGGTGCTGGGATCAACCAGCGCCACGTTGGAAATGTGAATAGCCCGCTGCTGCTGGATCCGACCGCCCTCGATCTGATTCTGCGGGTCGGCTTTCACGTGCTTGATGTTGAAGACAGCGCCTTCGCCGTCCAACAGCACGCGTTCCTTGTCCCGCAGCACCTTGATCACGGTACCGGTCTTGCCCTTGGTTGCACCAGTGAGAACAACGACGGTATCGCCGGTCTTCACGTGGAACTTCCGCATGGGGTTCTTGATCTTTTTATCGCCTGTTAGTGGCATTGTTCTACCTCCTTGCCGCCCATTCCGCTCACACGACCTCGGGGGCCAGGGAGATGATCTTCATGTAGTTCTTGGCACGCAACTCACGGGCAACGGGTCCGAAGATGCGGGTGCCGCGCGGATTGCCGTTACCGTCAATCAGCACAACAGCGTTGGAATCGAAGCGCACATAGCTGCCGTCATCGCGACGGATCGGGGCAGCAGTGCGGACGATGACGGCCTTGCATACGGTCTTGGTTTTGACGTCAGAGCTGGGCAGCGCTTTTTTCACGCTGACAACAATGATGTCGCCCACCTTGGCGTAACGGCGCTTGGAACCGCCGAGCACCTTGATGCACATGACCTGGCGAGCGCCGCTGTTATCGGCGACATCGAGGTATGACTGCATCTGGATCATGGTTCAAACTCCTCGTTACTCAGGATCAGACCGCACGCTCAAGCACCTTCATCAGGCGCCAGCGTTTGGTCTTGGACAGGGGGCGGGATTCGGTGATCAGGACTTTGTCGCCCTGCTTCGAGTCCTCGGCCTCGTCGTGGCAATGGAACTGCTGGGTCCGCTTCAGGTACTTACCATACAGCGGGTGCTTGTAATGCTCGGTCACAGCCACGACGCGGGTCTTGGACATCTTGTCCGAGACCACTAGGCCGATGACGCGCTTGCGATTACCGCGGGTATTGGTCGCCTCGCTCACAGTATCACTCCTCAGGCCTTAGCGGCCTCACCCTTTTTTTCGGCGATAATGGTCTGCAGGCGGGCAACGTTGCGCCGCAGGCTGCGGGCGCGAACGCCGATGCCTTCACCCTTGGTGACCTGGTCAAAGCGACCGCGCATCAGCTCTTCACGATGGGCTTGGAGAGAAGTCTCCAGTTCCTCGATCGACTTGGTACGCAGGTCTTGAATCTCGGACTTTTTCATTTTCAGTCCTCCCGACGCACCATGCGGGTGCGTAGCGGTAGCTTGTGCGCCTGACGGCGCAGCGCTTCACGGGCGATGTCTTCACTGATACCGGCGATCTCGAACAGCACGGTGCCAGGCTTAACCTTGGCGCACCAGTAGCTGACGTTGCCCTTACCTTTACCCATACGAGTATCAGCAGCGCGAGCGGTCACCGGGGTATGCGGGAAGACGCGAATCCACATCTTACCAGCACGACCCAGGAAGCGGGTGGCGGCAACACGGGCCGATTCGATTTGGCGCGAGGTAATCTCGCCGCCTTCGAGGGCCTGGATCCCGAATTCGCCGAAGCTGACGTCGGTACCGCGCGAGGCGGTGTGCTTCGGGTCGAATCCGCGAGTGTGCTGCTTGCGGAACTTGACGTTGTTGGGCAGAAGCGGCATTGCTATCAGCCCTCGCTATTCAGATCGCTGTAGCGACCGTGGTTGATCCAGACGCGCACACCAATGACACCATAGGTCGTGCGGGCGATGGCGTAGCCGTAGTCAATCTTGACGGACAAGGTCGACAGGGGCACCGAGCCAGCGCGCTCTTCTTCGCTGCGAGCAATCTCATGGCCGCCGAGGCGTCCGGAGATCTTGATCTTGCAGCCCAGGGCGCCTTCGCGCATCACGTTCTCAGCACCGCGCTTGACGGCACGACGGAACGAACCGCGACGCTCGAGCTGATCAGCCACGTTCTCGGCCACCAACTGGGCTGAGAGATCGGGCTTGCGGACCTCAACGATGTTCACCTTCACCTTGAGACCGGTCAGGTCTTCCAGGGTTTTGGTGGTGGCATCGATTTCGGCGCCGCGCTTACCGATAACCACACCGGGGCGACCCGAATGCAGCGTCACGGTGATGCGATCGGCCTTGCGCTCCAGATGGATGCGCTCGATAGCGGCACTGCGGAAGCGTTCCTTGAGGAACTTGCGCAGCTTGTAGTCGTTGGCGACCAGCGTGCCGTATTCGCGCGGCGAGGCGATCCAGTTCGAGCGGTGCAGCTCGGTGATGCCGACGCGGAAGCCGAAGGGGTGAATTTTCTGACCCATGTCAATTACTCCCCTGCCGCCACGACCACATTGATGTGGCTGCAGCGCTTTTTGATTCCATGAATGCGACCACGGCCGCAGGGCTTCCAACGCTTGAGGGTGAAGCCCTCATCAACGAAGCACTGGGTCACGCGCAGGTCGAGCGGATCAACACCGCCACGGCTCTGGGCGCTGGCAACCGCCGACTGCAACACTTTGCGGAGCATGAAACTGCCACGGCGAGTGTCGAACTCGAGGTTGTTCAGAGCTTCTTCCACGCGCTTGCCGCGAATCAGGTCGGCCGAGAGGCGGACCTTGGTCGGGCTGATGCGCGCGTTGCGCTGGGTAGCACGATATTCGATAGCCATCCGTCAGTCCTCCGTCACTTCTTGGCCGCGTGACCGCGGAAGTTGCGGGTCGGAGCGAATTCACCGAGCTTATGGCCGACCATGTTGTCGGTAACCATCAGCTGGACGAAGCCCTTGCCATTGTGGATGGAAAAGGTGTGGCCGATGAAGTCCGGCACGATGGTGCACGAACGGGCCCAGGTTTTGATAGGCTGACGCTTACCGTTTTCCTTCTGCTCCTCGACTTTGCCGAGCAGCTTGAGGTCAACGTACGGGCCCTTTTTGGAGCTGCGACTCATGGTGGCCCCTCCTACTTCTTATTCCGGCGACGGATGATGAACTTGTCGGTCGGGTGGTTGACCTTGCGAGTCTTGACACCCTCAACCAGGCCCCACGGGGAGCAGTGCTGACGACCACCATTCGAGTGACCTTCACCACCACCCAACGGGTGGGCGACCGGGTTCATGGCGTTGCCGCGCACATGCGGGCGACGACCGAGCCAGCGGGTACGACCCGCCTTACCCCAGTTACGGAGGCTGAACTCTGAGTTGCCAACTTCACCAATGGTGGCGCGGCAATCAGCATGGATGCGGCGCAACTCGCCCGAAGGCAGCAGCATAACCGCGTAATCACCGTCTACAGCCATCAGGCGCACAAAAGTGCCAGCGGCGCGGGCGATTTGGCCACCCTTGCCAGCATGGAGTTCAACGTTGTGCACGCTGAGGCCCTGCGGGATGTTCCGGAGCAGCATCGAGTTGCCAACCTGGGGCTCGCAGGTGCCGCTAGCGGACACGATGCGGGCACCAACTTCCAGGCCCTTAGCAGCCAGGACGTAGCCCTTATCGCCGTCCACGTAGTGAACCAAGGCGATGCGGCAGTTGCGGTTGGGATCATATTCGATCGCCTTGACCACACCCTCGACGTCAAACTTATTGCGCTTGAAGTCGATGATGCGATAGCGGCGGCGATGGCCACCACCACGATGGCGAATGGTGATCCGACCCTGGTTGTTGCGGCCGCCCTTCTTACGAAGCGCAGTCGTCAGGCTCTTCTCGGGTGCGCCCTTGGTGACTTCAGAGAAGTCAAAGAAGGTTGCATTACGCAGACCGTTGGTCGTTGGTTTGGATTTGCGGATACCCATCCGTTAAACCCCCTCAAGCGTCTGGCCGCTCGCAAGAACGACGATCGCCTTCTTCCAGTCGGCCTTCTGGCCGCTGCCCATGCGGGTACGGCGCGTCTTGCCGGCGTAATTCTGAATCTTGACGGCCGTAACCTTAACGTCGAACAGACGCTGGACGGCTTCCTTCACCTGCTGCTTGTTGGCATCAGGATGAATCTGGAAGGTGTAATGACCGTGGGCGTTTTGCTGGAATACCGACTTCTCGGTAATCCGCGGGCGCCGCAGGATGTCAGCAGTATTGAGATTCACTGGGCCACCTCCTTGACCAGAGCATCCAGCGCTTCAGCGGTGAACACCAGGTTGGCGCGCTGCAGGATCTGACCTGCATTCAGAGCGTCACGCTGGGCCACTTCCACTTTCTGGATGTTACGGGCCGACAGGTACAGGTTGCGATCCATGCCTTCGGAGACGAACAGCACACCGCGGCCTTCGAGGCCAGCACCCTTGAGGAAGCCGGCAACAGCCTTGGTTTGCGGCTTGTCGGCGCCGGCCAGACCTTCAACAGCGCTGAACTTGCCTTCGTCGAGACGGAAGCGCAGAGCTGAACGCACGGCTTGGCGACGCTGCTTACGGGGCAGGCGATAGCTGTAGTCGCGCGGGGCGGGGCCATGGGCGCGCCCACCACCAACAAAATGCGGAGCGCGGATGGTGCCCTGACGAGCACGGCCGGTGCCCTTTTGGCGCCACGGCTTGGCCGAACCGCCCTGAACTTCGCTGCGTCGCTTCACCTTGTGGGTGCCTTGACGCTGGCTCGCCAGGTAGGCGATCAGACTTTCCTTCAACAGGGCCTTACGAACGGCCTTATCAAGGACGGTGGGGTCAATCTCGATGTCGCGGGTCTTAGCACCGGACGCATCATAAACGGGGATAGCAGTCATCAGTCCGTCTCCTTACTTCTGACTGATGCCGACCAGACCGCCGTTCGGTCCGGGGATGGCACCCTTAATCAGGACAAGGTTATTCTCAATGTCGATTTTCACGACCGAGAGATTCTTGACGGTGATGCGCTCTGCGCCGAAGTGACCAGCCATCTTCTTGTTCTTGAAGACTTTGCCGGGGTCCATGCGCATGCCGATCGAGCCGGGCAGGCGATGGCCTTGGCAGCCGTGCGAGTCGCGACCACCTTTGAAGTTCCAGCGCTTCATGACACCGGCAAAGCCGCGGCCCTTAGAAGTACCAAAAACGTCGACCTTGGCCTCGGTGTTGAGCGCGTCGACGGTCAGCTTAGCGCCAACTTCAACACCCTCGATCACCGGCACTTCCCGCAGGAAGCGGCGCGGCGCCACGTCAGCCTTCTTGTATTCGCCCTGGACCGACTTGCCGAGCTTGCGCTTCTTGGGTCCGCAGGCGACCTTGAGGCCGGTGTAGCCG
>JAQIBG010000407.1 GCA_027859175.1 Planctomycetota bacterium
CCCTGCCCGCCGCCGGTGACGACAGCGACGCCGCCACCATCGTCGACCCCCTGGCCCTGCCCTGCACCCAGGCCCAACTCGGCTCCGCCGAGCGCGACCCCATCCCCTTCGAGCAGACCTGGGAGCGCGCCATCGACGCGATCTTCGCCGCCGAAGATCGCCCCCGCTTCGTCATCTACCTCGCCGGTGCCCACATCCTGCTCTTGGAGGCCCACAAGTGGGTCCAGGGCCGCTGGCTGCGCCTCGACCTCGACATGGCCATCGGCCGCAAGGATGACAAGGCCTTCACCGTCGCCGCCGCCCTGTGCAGCCGTGAAACCCTGGTCCCCGATGGCGAGCAACTCCTCCACGACCGCCTGGAAGAGAACGCCCACAAGCACGCCTACGGCGTCACCAAAGACCTGAAGCACGGCATCATCGAAGCCGTCGAGCTGCTCGCCAACTGCTGGGCCAGCCACGAGCTCGAACGCCGCCGCGCCCTCAAGCGCAAGCTCTTTGACGACGACGACCCCCAGGGTCGCGCCACCGCGCGTGAGCTGAAGACCCAGTGCATGCGCTACCTCTACCGCCTGCTCTTCCTGTTCTACGTCGAGGCCCGTCCCGATCTCGAGGTGGTCCCGATGCTGGCCGAAGCCTACCGCCTCGGCTACAGCCTCGAGGCCCTGCGCGATCTCGAGCAGGCCGCGCTCACCAACCCCCACGCCCGCGACGGCAGCTACTTCCAGCAGCACCTCGAGCGGCTGTTCGATCTGATCTACCGCGGCCACCCCACCACCGGCGCCAGCGCCACGGATCAGCAGCAGACCCTCGACACCAGCGCGCCCCTCGACGCCAGCGAGATCGTCGATGGCGGCTTCACCCTCAAGGCCCAGGTCGCCGAGCTCTTCGATCCCAGCGAAACCCCGCTGCTCAATTCCGCCCAACTCAACGCCCAGCTCAAGCGCCGCCGCCGCGCTACCGACCCGTCAGCCGACCACGCTGGCAGCGGCCCCCAGACTGTCCCTCAAGCCAGCCCCCGCGGCCTCACCATCCCCAACCACATCCTGCAGCAGATCATCCAGAAGCTCAGCCTCTCCACCGGCAGCCGCCGCCACGGTCGGGGCCGCATCAGCTACGCCACCCTCGGCATCGAACAGCTCGGCTCGGTCTACGAATCGCTCCTCAGCTACTCCGGCTTCTTCGCCACCGAGCCCCTGATCGAGCTCAAGCGCAAGCAGGACAAGCAAGACGATCCCGAGATTCAAACCTGGTTCGCCCCCGAGACCGATCGCGAGCGCTTCCACAAGGATGAACTGCTGTGGGACGATCGCGACGACGGCCGCGGCAAGGCCTACCGCGTCATCCCCGAAGGCACCTTCGTGTTCCGCCTCGCCGGCCGCGATCGCGCCGAATCCGCCAGCTTCTACACCCCCAAGGTCCTGACCGAAGCCCTGGTCAAGTACAGCCTGATGGAACTCATCGACGACGGGATCAAACCCCTCGCGCAACGCCAAGACGAGCAACGCCGCATCGCCGCCGGCGAGATGGAAGTCAAGCAGCTCCCCACCGCCGATGAGATCCTGGACATGAGCGTCCTCGACTCGGCCACGTCTTCATGGCACCGGACCACCTTCCACCGTGCAACGCCCAATCAAATTCCACACCGAATTGATGTGACCGCGCTTGATCAGATCCATCCAACATCCAGCCTCAAAGACTGCCGAGGACCACAGTCTGACAGATACACTGCCCAACTGAAGCGGAAGCACGCCAAGGTGCTACGGCGACCGTCGCCTGAATGCCCAAGGGTCGTAGCCGAACGGGAGGATCGGAGTTCAGCGGCACTAGAAACAGCCAAGCCCGGCCCAAGTGAACCAGATCAAGGTCACCGCAAGAGAGAGGCCGAGAGCCCGTTCGGATTCAACAAAACCACACCCTTTTCGCCCAGGTACAAACTAACCGATCGTCAAGGCTTGACCGCATCAGGCATCGTTCGAACCAAACGAAAACCGACCCAGGGATAGCCAACGCTGAAATCAAAGAACTGCCTCATCGCAGGCCGGCATGCGATCCAACCGAAGTTGTAACCACCGCCGCGCCCAATATTGAAAACACCGCGACCCCGGTGAGGGATCGCGCCATCTTCAACCGTACCGCCAGGGTATTCGACTGCCCGGTCTTTGGTCCACTCCCAAACATTGCCGGTCATGTCGTAGAAACCCCAACGGTTCGGCCGAAGCGAACCAACCGGCAGCGGCCCCGGTAGGTGTTCATAGACAGCGTACCAGCTTAACTCCTCGATTGATGCGCCGTGCGAAAAGCGAGTCTCGCTACCAGATCGACAGGCATATTCCCACTCATACTCGTATGGAAGTCGGTACTCAGCGCCTTCAAGTAAACGGCCAGCCTTTCGCTCGCTCTCAGTAAACGTTTTACAGAGACGATGCACCTCAACCCAGCTCACCCCCCGCAACGGCTCATCGGCAACCGCCCCCGCAGGCAAGGCTTCCCCACGCATCGCGGCCCACTGAGCGTTGGTCAATTCATAGCGGGCCAAATAATAGGGCTTGGTAATGACGACCTCCGTCTGCGGGCCTTCCCAATAGCCACGACCAAGCTCCTCCGCCGGGCTCCCCATCATAAACCGACCGGGCTCCAACTGCAAAAACTCCATCGTCACCGACCCACCAAGAGGTACCACCAAGGACTCCAACGGCGTGGCTGGCGGCGGCGTGGTCGGCGGCGCTGGATCCGCAACCGGCAGACGGGCCGAGGCGGGCAGGCGGAAACCATCACGGATCGGGAGTACTAAGCGGATGCCACCGAAACCTCGATCCGGTGATTCGCCAGTGCGAAAGTAACTATCGATGCCCTCTTCCATCGAACCGATCCATCCACCACGAATCACACGTCGATGATGCGGGCTACGCCAGGGACCCTCAGGATCCTGAACTGGTGAGCGCTGATAATAGTCAGGATCAAACCAGTCCTCACACCATTCTAACGCATTGCTGTACATATCGTACAAGCCATGCGGGTTAGCCGGATACGCACCAGCGAAACTCATCGTACCAGAGTAGGCACGATAGTCGACAGACACGAAGCGATGGACGAAAGAACCCGAAAGCGGCCGTGGCCCCCACCACCAAGGCGCATCACTCCCCGCACGACACGCAAACTCCCACTCGGCCTCCGTTGGCAAGCGATACGTCGTGCCTTCATCAGCACTCAGCCAACGACAGAAGCGGTG
>JAQIBG010000442.1 GCA_027859175.1 Planctomycetota bacterium
GCGTAGACTTTTCCAGACGATGATCGGGAAATTCATGGTGCCACCTCGGCTTCGGACGAAATGCCGGCGTTGAGGTGCATGAAGCTGATCTGGTGGTCAAACTGCTGGACCACGCGGTGGTCGTGCGACACCAAAATCAGGCTGCAGTTGCGATCTTGGCACGCGCTGCGCAGGGTAGAGATGACGATGTCGGTTTGGCGCGGATCAATCGACCCCGTGGGTTCATCGGCTAGGATCAGTTGCGGCTGCATGGCCAAGGCCCGTGCCACCGCTACCCGCTGCTGTTCGCCAATTGAGAGCTGGTGCGGGCGATGATGGAAGCGGTGCTCAAGCCCCATTTCGGCCAACACCGCGCGCGCCCCGCTGCGGCTGACGCTGCGCCCACTCAGGTACATGCCGAGACAGACATTCTCAAGCGCGCTATACCCTTGGACCAAATTGAAGCTCTGAAAGATATAGCTGAGATGGCGGGCGCGAAATCGGTCGCGCTTGGCTTCGCTGAGCTCGGTCAAGATCCGCCCGCACACACGAAGGGAGCCAGCGCTTGGCGTTAAAAGGCCTGCAATCAGGTGCAAGAGCGTCGATTTCCCAGAGCCGGATGGGCCATGGATAACGGCTTGCTCGCCGCAGGCGAGCTGCCAGCTAGGAATATCGATAATTGGTAAGGCTCCGCGCTTGAAGCAGAGTTCTTCGATCTCGACGATCACGAGTTCGTCTCCCCGAGTGGCATATGTGAACCGGCGACGGGACGGCATCACGTGCCGCCCATCACGGGCAATACCGCATCAGGCGCGGTACCGGAGGTTCAGATGTGCCGTAGGGGCGGGGCGCGGGAGAGATAGGGGGCTTGGCTGCCGGAGCTTACGCCCGCAGCTGGGACCTTTGCTGCCAAGCGCTCATTAATTGCCGGCCTAGAGACGTCTGCCGTAACCACGAAGGCGTGGGCAAGCGGCGTATCATTGCAAGCGCAGGCAAGACATAGTGGGCCGGCGTCTTGGTGGTGCGGGCTTTGCAGCTCAGCACTCGTGTTGTCGGCACCAGGCTTGGCGCCATTCCCGGCACCATGCGCGGTGTCACAAGCGGAGCTTGCATGCCGGTGGTGCTCGGTTTTGCAGGTACGGTTGTGCGGCCCCTGACTGATCCCGAGCGTGGCAACAAACAGCAGCGCTGTGGCCCAGGCGCAGAGACCTTGGGCTGCACGAATCCAACCGGAGGGGAGGTGCGACAACACAGCGCAATGATACCCGGACGCAGGTCGGGGGTCAAGGGCTAGTCTTGAATCTTGCCACAAGCTCTCGCGGCCAGCCGATGTCGAAGGCAAAGAGCCGCCTCAGGAAAGCCCTAGGGGGAAACGAGCGTCGCAATCCCGGGGTTTCCTTGAGGCGAGCCGGCCGCCGTGTCAGCGGCCGGCCGGGAGGCCTGGGCTAGCGAGCGTCGGCGCTGCGGTACTGGTGCAGGTGGTAGGTCTTGAGTTCTTTGCGCCCCAGGGTTTTGGTCTCCTTGCCCTGGGTCTCTTCCACGATGATGGTGAAGGGGTCGCCATGGCCGGAGCTGTGATAGAGACCGAAGCTGGCTGACATGGTGGCGTTCTCCACCTTCAGCATCGGCGGGTCGACCTTCTGTTTGCCCCAGCTCTGATAGCTGACGCCACCGAGAATTTCGACCTTGGCGCCGTTGCGCGCTACGCAGTGGGTGGCGCGGCCTTCGGTTTTCAAGCCCAGCAGCCACAACTGACCGCCGTTGACGTCGATCATGTCATTCTGTGGTGACTCAGGATTGAACTGACGCGCCCAAACCTGCTCGCCTTTGCCGATGCGCAGCGTGTTTTGCCGGCTGGGTGAGTAGTCCTCAAAGAACCATCGGCCGCCCTCTTGTTCCATCTTGGTTTGGCCGCGCATGTTGACGTTTTTGATCACCATGGTGGCCTTGGAGGTGTTCTTGAACATCACGGCGTAGGTTGGGCAATCCCAGCCGCCGAGCAGGAAGAAGCGCTCAACCACGAAGGTGTCGCCCTTGAGATCGTCAAAGGTGAATACCGCATTGGCGCCGTCTTTGAAATGGCCCGGCTTGTCGGCGATGTCGATGATGCCTGACATGCCGATAAAGCGGTTAAAGCTGCCGTGAATCCGAATTGGCGCTGTGATCTTCAGCTTCTTGCCGCGGATATAGAGGGTGGTGGCGCCAGCGCTAGCGCCGTCGTCAATCGCCTGCTGCAGCTTGGTTGAAATATCTTCGCCTTTGTTGCCGTCTACGATCACCCATTTGCCGTGGTCATTCTCCCACGGCACCAGTGGCGTTTCTTCCACTGGGAGGCGCAGCGAGGCGGGGTCTTTCTTGCTGATCAGGGTGTAGCGCGGGCCGTCGCCCCACTCATCGATGGCGCCATCAACAAACTTGTCGTCGCGCGTTTTAACGCTGTGGGCGTAGCCCGTGGTGGTGACGTCGCGCAGATAGGTGCGCGGTCCTTTGCCGCTAATTTCAATGGCGCTGGCATCGCCGGCGCCGCCTGTGAGTTCCGCTTCAATCAGGCTGAGGTGGCCCCAGCCCCGTACGCGAATCGCCGGTGCGGCGGTAGTGCTGTGCAGATCGCGAATGGTGGTGCGGGCGTTTGAGCAGTCGAAGCCGACTTCGCTTTGGCCTAACAGCTTGAGATGCTCGAATACCAGCGAAAAGGTGTTGCCGGTGGCCACGCCCTTGGCGAAGCCCTCAACCGTCACGTCTTTCACCAGGCACGGGCCGTTTTGGCTTTGGCGCATATCCAGCCCAATAAAGCCGGCGCCTTTCGGGTCACTCGAGCGCACCGTCACGTGCTCGATGGCACCGGTGTTGTTGGTGAGAAAGCGCAGGCCGATGGCGCCGGGGTTGCCGGCACCCACGTCGATTGAGAGGTTGCGAACATAGCTGTGCATCACGTCGCCGGTGCTCTTGCCCTCGTACACACACAGCGCAATCGCTGGGTTTTCGGGGTCGGCAAAAGCTGGGCTGTTGTCGGCAACTTTGATGATGGTGCCGGCTTGGCTTTGACCCTGGAAGGTCAGAAAGCGGTCGGAGCTGTGCGGCTTGCCGTTGAACACGCCCACCGGCTTGGAGATCAGGTACACGCCGTCGGGCAGGTACAGGGTGCGGTTCTTGCCTTTGAGCTCGGTGACGGCCTTTTGAAAGGCCTCGCTGTTGTCGGTCTTGCCATCACCAACCATGCCGTAATCGGCTACCAGATCCGACACTACGCCGGGCGGAAAGGTGATGCTCTCGGCCATCAGGGTGGCTACCGGCAGGCACAGTAAGGCGGCAAATAGTGTTACTTTGAGCATCGAGACGATTCCTTGCGACAGGGAGCTGCGGATTCTGGCCAGCGTAAACCAATCTGCCCAAGAGGCGAAGCGTCAATCGGGCCATGACTCGGCAGTCACGCAGATGCTTGGCACCGGTAAAGCGCGGCGCCCTCTCATCACACCCGATCGCGTTGGCGATAGCGTGCAGGTGGGCAACCAAGGCGTTTGGCAAAGACTCTGCTGAAGTGGTAGCGGTTGGCGAAGCCGTAGCGGCTGGCGATAGCATCAATCGAGTCGGAACTGTTGAGCAGGCATTCGGCAGCGGCCGCTATCCGGCGTTCTTGCACATAGGTAGCCGGAGTTTGCCCGAGGTGTTGGCGAAAAAGACGGATCAGGTGGTCATCACTACAAGCGGCCTGCTTGGCCAGGCTGCGATTGTCGAGTGGCTGGTCGAGGTGGTGATCTATAAAGCCGATGATGCCCTGGAGCGGGCCTGCCTGCTCGAGTGTTGCCAGCGGGCGCCGTTTGGTGTCAGGGCAGCGTTCCCAAGCGCGGGCCAAGCTCGCCGCGCATACCGCACTGGCCGCGGTCATCGCGCCAACGGCGCTAATCCGTTCGTGCTGGGAGGCGGTGCTGACGGCAAGCGCCACCACGTCAGAATCGGTGAGGGCGATGGGCCGCGGGAAAGCCTGCCCAACCAGTGCCGATGGCCAACCAACCACGTCGAAGTGGGCATACCAGTGCTCGACCTGCTGGCTGCAGTGACAGGAAAAGCCGACCCAGGCCGGAATCAGGTGAACCGTATGTGCGGTGATGGCGTAGCGTTGGCCTGACTCGAGGACGATGCTCGCTCCCGTGTCTCCGTTGAGGTAGCAGCGCCAATAGCTCGAACACACCGCCTGGGCGTTCCAGGCTGCATCAATGCTGAGCGCCCCAGCACGGAGAACGCGGATTGGCAGGGCGCTGACCATGGCATCATCATATCGGTTATGGATACAAAGCCAGCGTCGCGGGACATGGACCAGAATTGCTATTCATTATGCTAAGTGGCCATGACGAAACATGCGCAAGCAGTCGATCTCAGGCTGCCATCGATTGCAGACATCTCACTCGATGCCGATACGCTCGACCCCCAACGCGCTGCTGCGATCTACCAAGAACATGGCTGCCTCGTGGTACGGCGCTTGATGCGTCCGCACTTGGCCGCGGTGCGCCAGGATCTTGATGCCGCTCTTGCAGAGGCCTACCACGCGATGGACACCGCAACGCCAGTCGCCGAGGGTTGGCAGGGAGCCGACGGGACGCTGTTTATCCCTGCTCCTTCGAGTTTCGGTCGCGAGCGCCAGATCATGGTCCTTGGCATGCGCTATCAGACCAGTGCGGCCTTGTTGCGCTCAGCGCTAGACCCCGCGGCCCTGTCTGTGGTCGGCGCTGTGCTGGGCCCTGACGTGGAATTGTTTCAGTCAGGCCAATGCCTGGTCAAGGAGGCCGTGGGTGGTCACCCTAAAAACTTACATCAAGATGCTGCGTATTTTGAGCATCGCTTTGAGGGTCCGATGGCGGTGCTCAGTTACGCTGTAGACACGGATGGCAGTAACGGCGCCTTGCATGTAGTGCCGGGATCGCATCGCCTGGGCATGCTGGAGCACATTGACACCAGTTCGCATCTGGCCCTGGATTCAGCCAACTGGCCGTGGCAGCGCTCGCTGCCCATCTGCGGCCAGGCCGGCGACAGTATTTTCTTTCATGTCCGCACTATTCACGGCTCCCGGCCCAATCACAGCGCCGCGCCCCGGCCGGTGTTTATTCACCGCTATCGGCGGCCAGGCGATTATGTAACGGTGAGTGGCACCAGCACCGCCAATCGCGGTAGTGCGCATGCTGGTGCCGATGACTCGCAGCGTGGGATCATGGTTCTTGGCCGCCGCTCGCACACTACCGCAGAAGGTGACAAAGCATGAGCTATGCAGACGGTTGGGCGGCCTTGCACCTAGACATGCCGGCGCGCGTTCCGCGTACCGAATACAGCGCGGAATCGCATTGGGATCTGGTGGCCGCGGTCACTGGTGATCCGGTGACCCTGAATTCTTCAGACGCCACCAAGCTGGATGCGCAAAGCGCGTTCACCGGCTCCCAGGGCTGGGACTATGCCTTCAGATGGTCGATACTTCTCAGCCGTCAGGCCTTTGGCAGCATCCGCACCAAGATGGGGCACGCCGTATACGCTGCTGGCGGGGGTGACCGCGACGATGAACAGTTTTGCCCGTTCACCACTCCGGAGGAGGTACTCGCGTTTGATCCGGTCGCCACCTGGGGCCGACCAGACCACGCCGAATGGGTGCGCCGTTTTGAGCGCCATTACCAGCAGCAGGTGACCACGCAGCCAGACTGTGTTGCGATGACAGGGGTTTATGTGACCTTGGTGTCGGGCTTGATAGAAATCTTCGGTTGGGAGCTTTTGCTCACCGCCCTTGGCTTGGACCCACTGGGCTTTGGCGCGCTGACCACCCGCTACGCTAACTGGGTGCTCCCATATTTCGAGGCCCTGGCCGATGCTGAGGTGCCGGTGGTGATGGTGCACGATGATATCTGCTGGTCGTCGGGGCCATTCTGTTCACCGGCCTGGTACCGCGAGTATGTGTTCCCCAATTATCGGCGTCTGTTGCAGCCCTTGATCGACAGTGGCAAGCGCATTGCCTACACCTCCGATGGTGATTTTTCATTGTTCATTGACGACATCGCCGCGTGCGGGGTTCATGGCTTTGTCATGGAGCCGACCACCAATATGGCCGCAATTGCCGAGCGGTACGGGCGCAGCCATTTCTTTGTCGGCAATGTGGACACGCGAGTCTTGCTTGGCGGCGATCGCGGCGCTATCAAGGCAGAAGTGGAGCGATGTATGGCGATTGGCAAGTCCTGCCCTGGTTTCATGTTGGCGGTGGGCAACCACATCCCGGCCAACACACCGGTAGACGCGGCCTTGTATTATGACGAAGTCTACCGCGCGCTGGCTCGCCGCTAAGGGGCTGCCAGGGCTCCGAGCGTAGAGCCGCATTGTCTTGGCGTCGCCATGCGCACAGTGTGCGCCAACATGCCTGACCTAGCCCTGGCTTCTGTGATCGCGCCCGGTGCATCCCAATGAAGGTGCTACGCCTTGCCTGGGCTGCGCTGTGGTTTTATCGGCGCCGCAATGGCTTGCTGCTGCTGGCCTTGGTGTTGTGCGGTGCGCTGCCGCTGAGTTTGCATGTGCTGGTGCAGCGTGCTGAGCAGATGGTGCATGCGCGCGCCGTGGCCACGCCCTTGGTGGTAGCCGCGCGCGGCAGCGCCTTGGAGCAGGTTTTGGCGGGCGCCTATTTCAGCGATCACGATGTGGGTAGTGTGCCGGCTGGCTTGATCGACGAATTGAACGCACGCACCGATGTGGTGGCGGTGCCCTTGCTGTTGGGCTTTCATGCGCAACAGGCCCCCATCGTGGGCACCAACCCCGACTACTTGCGTCAGCGTGGCCTTGGCCGCGCGAGTGGCCGTTGGTTTATGCGTCCGGGTGAATGCGTGGTTGGTGCCGATCTGGCCCAGGCGCGTGGTTTGGCGCCGGGATCGGTGGTGGTGAGTTCGCCTGAGTCGGCCTTCAACCTGGCTGGCAGCTATCCGATTGAAATGGATGTGGTTGGCGTGCTGGCGCCGCACGGCAGCCCTGATGACGGCGCCGTGTTATGCGATGTGCGCACCACCTGGGCCATCGCTGGGTATGGTCATGGCCATCAAGACGCAGCCTCGGCTGATGCGTCATTGTTGTTGCAGCGTGATGGCAAGGAGGTGGTGGTGAACGCTGCGATGCCGATCGCGCGCCGGATTGATGCTGGCAGCGGCATGCATTTGCATGGTGACCCTGCCGCCCTGCCGATCAGCCTCGCGCTGGTGTTCCCGGCCACCGATAAGGCCGGCACCCTGTTGCGCGGCGCGTATCTCGCCGATGACGCGCCCTATCAGGTCATTGAGCCAGCAGCCGAGATCACGGAGCTGTTTGCAACCGTAGCGGTCGTGGAGTGGTGGGTGCAACTCGGCTTGGCGGCGGCCTTTGCCGCCACGCTGCTGGTGGCGGTGTTAGTGATGACGCTATCGCTTCGCCAGCGCGACAAGGAATTTCGCACCATGCGTCTGTTGGGTGCCAGTCGCTCGCGGATTGCCGGCATTATCGCCGGCGAGCTGGGCATGCTCCTGATGCTTGCTGCTGGGGGCATGGTGGTGGTTACCGTTGCGGTTCACATGTGGGCCGGGTCATTAATCGTAGGAGTCTTGTGAATGCGAACCTGTCATCTCCTTATCGTACTTGGCTGCGTGTTTCTATTCGGCTGTGCCGGCGGCGCTTCGGTGACCCCGGCCGACCACGCTGGTAAGCCGGTGGTGTATGTGGTGAATGAGCCCTTGCGGCAGTTTGCTGCGGCGATTGCCGGCACCGACCTTGATCTGCGGCCAAGCTATACCAAGCAGGGCGACCCCGCATTCGCAGAGCCCGACGATGCGCTGTTGCAAGGGCTTCAGCAGGCCGACCTCCTCGTGCTCAACGGTGCCGGCTATGAAAAATGGCGCGAAGGGCTGAGCCTGCCGGCTTCGATTCAGGTCAACACCAGTGTCGGCTATGAGTTGATCGCTACCGAAGCGAGCACGGCCCACCGGCATGGCGCAGGCGCCGCGCACCAGCATGGGGACACGGCTTTCACTACCTGGATGGATTACCGGCAGGCCGCCGCCCAGGTCAGGATGTTGGGCGAGGCCTTGGCGGGCTTGGTGCCGGAGCGGGCCAGCGCCTATCTCCAGGCCAGCGCCGAGGTGCAGACCCAACTGCTTGAGTTGGACGCTGAGATGGCCGCGCTCGCGCAGCAGATCGGTGATCGTCCGCTCATCGTGTCGCATCCGGTGTATCAGTATTGGGCGCGTCGCTACGGCGTGAATGTACGCGCGCTGCATTGGGAGCCCGATGTGGTGCCCGATGCCGCTGCGCTGGCCGAACTCGCTACGCTGCGCGACGGCTTCCCGGCAGAATGGATGATCTGGGAAGGTGAGCCGCTTGCTGCGAGCGTAGCCGCGCTGGAGCAACTCGGTGTGCGTAGCGTGGTGGTAGACCCAGGCGGCAATGCCGAGGGTGACTGGTTTCGTCTTCAGCACGATAATCTTGAGCGCTTGCGCCAGGCCTTTGTTTCTGGTGGCTTGCCCTGAGCGGCGCCGCGACGCACGGTGCGGCCAAGGTCGCGAGTTCAGGGGGCGCATCGGTTCACTTGCTTGGCGTTGCCGCTTGCCACCAGCAGGCCCGCGATCCCAACATTCTAGCACAGGCGCAGACAGCTGCTTTCAGTTCTGGCGATCGGCGAAAACTGGAGGTGCTGCTGTAGTGAACCCAGTTGCTAGGTGGCGCTCAGTTGCGCGCGGTAGGCACTTGGTGTGCAGCGATAGCGGCGGCGGAAGGCTTCGGCAAAGCGCGTGGCGCTGGCGAAGCCAACCCGCAGGGCGATGGTGCTGATTGGGAGGGCGGTGTCGGCTAGCAGGTTTTTGGCCTGCGCGAGGCGTTCATCGCGAATCGCACCGGCAGGGCCGCTGTTGCCGGCGGCGTGAAAGCGGCGTTCGAGCAGGCGCCGGTCTACCTTTAGGGCGCGCACCAGCGCCCCAACCGTGAGCCCGCGACTGGCATAGGCGCGGATGTGTTCGTGGGCTGCCGTCAGCAGGGGGTCGCCGGTTACGCGTGCGCTTGAACTCGCACGCACCACCACCTCCAGCGGCGCCAGCAGTTCACGGTCTACCGCCTCGCCGGCCAGTTGCCGGAGCACGCTGCGGGCGGCGCGGCGACCCTGCTCGCGGCCGGGTAGGCGCAGCGCCGAGATCGCCGGTCGCGCCGCCACCAAGGGCACGATGCCATCACGACAGGCCACCAACGCGTAATCGATGCCGGCCTGCCAGCCGAGGCTGCGCGCACAGCGCTGTACCAACAAGGCGGTGTCGTCTTTGCCGGCGAATACCGCGAGTGGCAGGCCCTGCTTGGCCAGCCAGGTGGTGAGATTGCGCTCGTCGGCCTGTATCTGCATGGGCCAAGGAACACGTTTCGTGGTAGCCGTGTACCAACTCTGACAGCGATGACCTTGGGCGTCGAGCGCGTTGCGGTAGCCCTCCAGGCGGGCGTCTGAAAACAGGCTGCTGTGCTTGCCAATGAAGGCGAAGCGCCGCCAGCCGCGTTCGAGCAGATGTTCGGCGACCATCGCGCCACCGGCCGCGTGGTCGATTGCTACCTGTGGCCAGGCGCCCCGACGTGGACTGCGCTGTCCGAGGTCAACCGCGGCGCAGGCACGCGGGAGGTCTTTACGCTTGAGCTCAGACAGGTCGCCGATGACCGCGGCCGGCTTGAAACTCGCGATGCTGGTGTGCGCGCTCGCCACCACCGGATGCACCAGCCAACTGCTGTGTTCGTGGGCGATATCCATCACGCCGGTGAGCAGTTCGCCTGACAGCCCCGCCTCGGCCGACAGCAGAACCAGGATTCGGCGCGTGTCGCTCATGCGGTAGAGGCTATCGCAAATGCGGAAGCGGGCCAGCGCGGCCTGTGCGATACTGGGCGTCATGAGCACCGCCATCGCTACCGAACAGATCCGTCACATCGCCACCACCAGCCTGCAGGCCCTGGCTGCAGCGGCCGCGCCGCATCAGGGCCTAGTGCCCAATGTGCTCGACCTGGCCGGGCAAGCCCTGAGTGAGCGCCCACCCGCAATCACTGGGCAGCGTCAGGGCGACCGCGCGGTGCGTGGCTGCAATCTCCTGCACGACATTCCGCTTCTCGAGGCCTGGAGCGCCGCGGCCCAGGCCTGGGACCTACCCGAGCTGGCGGCTGCCGGCGAGGCCTACCTCGATACCTGGATGGCGCAGTGCACCGATACGCCCTCCGGTCTATGGCCCTGGGGCGAGCACGCATTTTGGGACCTCATCACCCAGGCGCCCGGCAATAGTTACGAGCAGGCCGGCCGCGGCGGCGGACTGACACATGATCACCTGCGCCAGGCTCCGCCCTGGTTCTGGGACCGCTGCTGGCAGCGCAGCCCGCAGCGCGTGCGTGCCTTTTGCCACGGTCTCGACAATCATTTCAAAGACACGCCCGAACTCGAGTTCTTGCGCCATGCCGCGATCGGCCACAAGGGCCGTAACGCTATGGACCGCACCGCGCGTTCGTGCGACTTCCCGCGTCACACCGGTCTGTACCTGGTCGACCTGGCCTGCGTGCTCGCGCGCGAGGATGACGCCGCCCTGCTGGCCCAACTCCATCTGTGGCTCGATTACTGGTGGCAGCGTCAAGAGCCGAGCGGCCTGCTGCGGATAGAGTCGCGCACGCCCAGCGCAAATGATAGCCAGTATGAGATGCTGACCGTCAACCAAACCGCCAGTCTTGCCGCCAGTCTATTGGAGGCCGCCAACGTGCTTGACGCGCGTCATCCGGCTGTGGCCACCACCATGCGCGAACGCGCCGCGCATTACCTCGATGCCGTGTATACTGCGCCGCATGATCGCGCAGGCGGCTCCTATATTTTCGACCTGCGCCGCGATGATCCTAGCATCGTCAGATATTATGGCACCTGGGGCAGTCGCTACGGTCGGCCGGTGGGCGCCAACATGGCGCTCCACCTGCTGGCGGCGCACCGCGCCGGTGCCGACAAGCGTGCGCTGGAAGACGCCACCGTATTGATGCGGCCCTGCTGCACAGAGCCGCTGCCGCAGGAATCAGAGATCATGGCCAAAGACCCGGGCTTGGTGGTGCAGTGCCTGCTTGAGCTGTATCTGCGTACTGACGATCAGACTTGGCTCGGAGCCGCCCAAGCCCGCGCTGGCGAGGCCATCGCCGCGTACTGGCAGCCAGGCCAGCCACTGCCGCGCGGCGCTACCGGCGGCCATCACTACGAGGGTCAGCTGATGCCGAGCATCCTGATCCACGCCCTGACCCGCCTAGCGCTGGTGCTCGAAGGCCACAGTGACGATCTGCTACCGATGGACGCCACCCAGCGTTAGCGCCCCGTGGCGTGGGCTTCAGCCCGCGATGCGCCCCCATTTCTCCAACAGCCTAGTCCTAACATGTGCTAAGGCGACGCAGCGGGAGACCTCACGCCATCGTGGTAGACGCTGCATCGCGGGCTAAAGCCCACGCCACGGGTGGCCACCACTACGAGGGTCAACTGATGCCGAGCATTGCCCTCCGTGGCGTGGGCTTCAGCCCGCGATGCGCCCCCATTTCTCCAACAGCCTAGTCCTAAGA
>JAQIBG010000060.1 GCA_027859175.1 Planctomycetota bacterium
AATCCACCAAGACGGCGCGCACGCCAAAACCGAATCGTCGACTCCAGGCCGCAACCCGATCTGCCGTCACCTCCACCTCTTCGGTTCGAACCAGCACAACGTCTGGCCCGACCTCCCAAATTCCGTGAAACCGTTGCACCTGATCCATGACCTTCTCCCACAGAGATCAGAGCCAGATCTATGCCAAACAAGCCCCGGCAGTCTCAGCCCGGCAAATTCCTATGAAAATCGAGGAGTTTTCGACCTGAGACGCCATAAACCGGGCACAGACAGTGCTTTGGTCAACAATTGCCCAGTTTAATCGGCTGAGAATAGCCATACACGACTTCGCGATCGGTTGCAGTTTGCATCGCACCACTAACCAGGTTGCAGCCTGCCACGCCTAAAAGCACCTGGCGCGCTCACGACTCGGATTCAGTGGTTCCATCCATGCGCTGTAACTTGCGATAGAGGGTGGTGCGATCGATGCCGAGAGCCCGCGCGCTGCGCGCCCGGTCACCACCAAACGCAGCCAAGGCGTGCTTGATCGCCTGCCGCTCCAGCTCAGAGAGCGGAATCACGCCGTTACCAATCACCCGACAGCCGCTACCGGGCTCACCACGGGCCTCCACCATGCGCGGCGGCAAATGCTCAACATGAATCTCATCATCAGCCAGCACACAGGCCCGGCGCACCGTATTCTGCAACTCACGCACATTGCCCGGCCACGGCCAACTCTCGAGCGCATCCATCGCTTCGGGGCTCACCCCGCGCCGCGAATCATTCTCGGCCAAGATGTGTGCTACCAACAAGGGGATGTCACCGGTGCGCTCGCGCAGCGGCGGCACCACAATGGTCATGACGTTGAGTCGATAATACAGGTCTTCGCGAAACTTACCTTGCGCCATGTGCTCGTGCAGGTCCACATTGGTGGCGGCCACCACCCGAATATCGCACGGCACGGCGTGGTCAGCACCCACCGGCACCACTTCGCGATTCTCAAGCGCACGCAACAGCTTGACCTGCATCGGCAGCGGCATGTCGCCAATTTCATCCAAGAACAGGGTCCCACCCTGAGCCTGACGGATCAGCCCCTTGCGGGCGGCATCGGCGCCACTGAAAGCGCCACGAACATGCCCGAACAATTCGCTCTCAATCAGATTCTCGGCAATCGCGCCACAGTTGACCGGCACAAAGGAGCCGTCAACACGTTCAGACAGGCGGTGGATCGCACGCGCCACCACTTCCTTTCCGGTGCCGTTTTCACCAAGAATGAGGCAGGTCTCATTACTCGGCGCAATGCGACGAATCAGATCTGCCGCCGCCCGCATCGCATCGGCCTCGCCCACCAAACCTGTTATCCCGGCCGACTGGGCAACCTGCCCGCGCAGTGACCGGTTCTCAGTAGCGAGGCGGCGGGTGCGTAGCGCGATGCGCAAGCTCTTATCCAACAGATCAAAATCGATGGGCTTGGTGACGAAATCGGCTGCACCATGCCGCATCGCCGCCACCGCATTCTCGATGGTAGCGGTGGCCGTCATAATGATCACCTGGATGGTTTCATCCGAGGCCTTGATCTCGGCGAGAAGGTCGAGGCCGTTGCCATCGGGCAAGCCGATATCCAACAGCACCACGTCGATGGCTTCGCTGTCGATCGTGCGCATCGCCTCACTGGCGCTAGCCGCGCGTATGCAACTGTGACCACGCCCGGTCAAAAAACCGGCGCAGGTTTCGCGCAGTAAACGCGAGTCGTCTACCACCAACACATTCAGCCGCGATTCTTCGGCAAGTTTCGGCACTGCCTGGTGATCGGCCTCAGTACTTTGACTCATCGCTTGCCTCCGGTTCGCCAACCAGGCGCTCCCATTCTTCAATCACCATATCCTCCATCGCCGCGCTAGTCTGCGCTAAAAGATCGCGCATCTCCACAATCGCGTCACGCTTCTCGAACTCCTCGGCATCCTGCAAAGCAATGCGTTCGTAGTACTGACAACGAGTTCGCAAGCGCGTTCCCCCCACATTGCCGCTACACCCAGCGAGCTTATGGCACGCTGCGGCAAAACGAGCCGTCGACTCGTCAGAGGTCTCCAATTGAGCGATCGCATCCTCTGCGTCAGCCGCAAACAAAGTCATAACGTCGCTGCAGTTCATCGAGCGCGACGCATAAACTTGACGCAATACCGCCACGATCTCATCGCGATCGATCAAGGGGTCATTCGACAAGGGCGGCGGCGCTGAGGCCTCCAGGCTCGGCATCGGCACCCGCAGTGGCGTGGTGTCGTACGACGAACTCCCGCCCTCAGCTATCCATTTGATCACAACCGCGATCAAGTCTTCCGGTCTCATTGGCTTGCTAACGAAGCCATCCATCCCGGCCTCCAGGCAGCGTTCGCGCTCGCCCGCGAGAGCGCTCGCCGTCATCGCAATAATCGGCACCCGCCGACCCGACCCCGCTTCGTAAGCCCGAATCTCGCGGCTAGCCGTGAAGCCGTCCATCTCCGGCATTTTGAGGTCCATCAATACGCAGTCATAGCTGCGCAGCGATATCTCGCGAACCGCCTCGGCCCCATTGGCAACGCAGTCACAACGCAGGCCAATCGACTCGAGCACTGTCATCGCAATCTTTTGATTGATCTGATTGTCTTCGGCTACCAACACCCGCCCCTGCACACATGGCCGAGCATTACCGGGCACATTGATCTCAACCAGGGCCTTGCTGCGCCCGCGCGCAACCGACAGGGCCTCCATCAACTGAACCTGCCGCAGAGGCCGCGACAAGCCATGCAGACGCCCAACATGCGGCAGATTGTCACTGGTATATTGCGCCGACAGCGGGTGGATTCCAACCACGCTGGTGCAGTATTGACTCAGTGCCCCCAGACGCCGCCAACGCGCCGGCGCGTCCACCGCATCAACCACCGACACGTCAACCAGTGCCACCGAGTCGCGCTCAATGCCGGCTTCAACGGCACCGAGGTGGTCGTGAACGCTGCATTCGGCGCCGAGCTGGCGCAGGAAGGCGGCCAAGGAGGTGCGTGCCTTGCCCGGTTTATCGACTAGGTGTATCCGCAGGCTCGACAACTCCTCGCCGAGCCAACGCGGTGGGTAGAATTGCTGCGCCGCCACAATCGGCATCACCACTTCGAACATCGTGCCTTCGCCAAGGGTACTGCGGCACCGTAGATCGCCACCCATGCACTTGGCCAACTTGCGACTGATCGACAAGCCTAAGCCGGTGCCGCCGGCCTCTTGCCCGGTGCGCGATTGAGTAAATGGCTGGAACAGACGTTCAATCTCGGCCACATCGATACCACAGCCCGAGTCGCTAACCGCGATCACCATCCGGCGCTCGGGATTCGACACATCGCGCCGCAGGTCGAGATGGATCTCACCACCCTTGGTGAACTTAATCGCGTTCGACACCAGATTGTTGAGCACTTGGCGCAAACGGCCTTCATCGCCATACACCCACTCCGGCAAAGCATGACTGATATGGCAGCTCAAACGGTTATCGCGATCGGCCGCCTGGGTCGCAAACATCATCAACACATCATCGCAGGTTGCCGCGATGCGGTAGTCGGCCTCCTCGAGATCGATTTTTCCGGCCTCAATCTTTGAGAAGTCGAGCACGTCGTTGATAATAGACAGCAAGTTCATGGCGCAGGTGCGCACGGTCTCAGCATAATCGCGCTGATTGTCCTCGAGTGCCGTATCCAGCAGCAAGCCAGTCACGCCGATAATACCATTCATCGGCGTGCGAATCTCATGGCTCATATTGGCCAAGAACTCGCTCTTCAGCTCAGCCACCTGTTCGGCGGCCTGGCGCGCCGCAACGTGTTCTTCACCCTCACGATTGCGCAGCGCGGCACCGGCTATGCCCGATGCCGCCAAAGACATAGTGGCGACCTCAATCATATGCCATTCGCGGGCGCTATCCTCGCACACAAAGCCCAGCAGACCAACCAGGTGCCCATGGGCCATCGCCGGTATAATCAGCACCCCGTTACTCTTGCCGCCAGCCCCAATCTGACATTGTTGAATCGGGTCCAAACGCCACGGGTGCTCAGGGCCGGCGCGGTGCTGGGTCAACTGCGGAATGAGCTCCAGCAAGTCCGCCCGCTGTGGTAGGTGCCGCAGCGCATCAACGCCGCCCGGCCAATCGGCGCCATACACAAAATCACTGCGCCCGGTGCCATCAACGATGTAGTCGAAAAACCACGCACGATAGGCCCCAATCGCTTCGCCAAGATCTCGCAAGGTTCGGTGCAGGGTCTCATCCCAGTTGCTACTGGTGAAAATATCCCATGAGGCGTGGGTCACCGCCGACATCAAGCGCTCACGACGAATCAAATCAATCTCAGCACGCTGCTCTTCGGTGATGTCGCGCATGCGAATACACAAGAACGGTTGGCCGTGGACCTCGACACGGCTCGCCGACACCGCCACCGGAATCAAAGAGCCGTCGCGATCCTGCACCTTGAGTTCAGCGCCGTCATTGCCGAGCCCAGCGCCTTCGGCCAAACGCTGAACCACGTCAACATAGAAGGTCGCGCGGGTTTCAGGGTACAGCTCCTCGTGCAGAGCGCCCAACAAAGACTCGGCCGGCCAGCCAAACAGACGCACCGCCTGCTCGTTGACCTCAAACACTCGGCCGCCGCCGGGGTCGATCAGAATAATCGCATCGCGTGCATCGGCCATCAACTGACGATATCGCCCCTCGGCAGCACTGGCCTCGCGGGCCAGTTGCACCAAGCGCCGATCGCGATCTTCGACTTGTTGTTCCAAGTCTGCCGAGTGCTGGCGCACATCGCTAAAGCGGTTGACCACCGCATGCGCCAAAACCGCCACATTGCGATCAAGGTCGCGAATCTCTTGCACCATGCTCAGGCGCCGCACTGGTGCGCGGCTCTCGGGGTCATCAATCACCGTGCCAGCCCAATGGTTGAGGTAGCGCAACGCCTGGCCCAAACCGAAAGCCACCAGAGAACCGCCAAGCACGGCGCAGGCGAGCAGGGCGACGGCTGCCATCAATCCATGAACCAACGCCGCACGCTGCAGGGCTTCAACCTGCGCGCCTGACAGACTAACGATGGGCACGTAGGCTGGATCACCGAGGTGAACCGGGAGCCCATACCTGCGCTCACCAATGCGGCCTACACCGGTAACCCGGCGCAATACCTGCCCAGATCCCATCTCGGTCCACTGACTGCGATCAGAGCTGACCTCAATGCCTCGATCATTCAGTGCAGCCGCCAGCAAGTGATCGCGCACCAAGCGCTCGGCCACACTGTTCGTCGCAGCTTGGTCACGATGTGGCTGGTTCTGGCGCAACTGGCTAACCACCGGCACCAAGCGTGGCACAATCACAGCCTCAACCGCGCTTGCCTCAACACTGCGCTGGCTCAGGGCCGCAGCCAACAGCGCCGGCACCAACACCACAACCGACAGCGTTGCGACGAGCAATTCTTGCAACCGTGCACGCCCACGCGACGCCCGCGCCACCGCCACAGCAATCCATAGTAGCTCCACCACCAGCACATTGGTCATGCCAACCAGTGCCGCGACCAAAGCGAACAGGGCGGGGTCGCCCTCTGCGCCGGTGCGATCATGGCTGATCCACAGCGCCGGTATGCCAAGCATCAGCCAGAAGGCCACATCGATGCTAAGTGGATTCACCATCGCGCCGCGTTTGGCGAGGATGACCAAGGCCATTACTTCAACGGCCAATACCGGCGCCAAAACCTGCGGGCCGATCAGCGTGCCGGCAACCAAGGCGGCGCCAATGCCCGCGATAAGGGCCAAACCGCGCCGCCCGCCGCGCACCAGGATCATCACCGGAATAGTGCCAAGCAGGACTGGCGCCGGTGCCGACAGCACCGCGCCCAAACCATTCACACATAAGCCCGCCACCAACACCAAGCTGGCAAGCAAACGCGACAACTGCGCGCCCTCGCCGTAACGGTGGATCGCGCCCGAACTGTCGTGCCGCGTGATCTTCCGCGTGGTGGTGTAGACACCCGAGGTGTTCGCCACATCGCTCGACCGATACTGGCTGCTGGTTGATGTTCTCATGACTGCAATCGCGCTCGCGGGGGGACAGGCGGTGATTATGGTGCCCGTAATCGCAAGGTGCAAGTAACAAGCTGGGCTTGATGGCGGGTGCTAGCCTCGTGGTTTTCGACAATTCCACCGGTCAACAGTGGCGACGGAGGGCATTCTAGCTACCATCCCCATCATGGATGCCGCCGTCATCGCCGCTGATGCCCTAACGATTCTCGTCGCCGACGATAATCGCCTCACGGTCAAGCTGCTCGACCAACTCGGCCAGCGTCTCGGCCACCGAGTGTTCACGGCCTACGACGGTGACGAGGCCGCCGCGATTCTCGCCAGCGAGCACATCGACATCCTGATCACCGATCTGTCGATGCCGGGCCGTGACGGCCTCGATCTGGTGCGCTCGGTGCGCGCCCAACAAGACGACCGCTATACCTATGTGATCATGATCACGCAGCACCGCGAAGACGAGCACCTCAGCAAGGGCCGCGCCGCCGGCGTCGACGATTTCCTAGTCAAGCCGATTGATTTTGCCGAACTCAATGCGCGCCTCAGCGTGGCCGAGCGCATCATCACCATGACCCACGCCCTTAGCGCCCAGAAACGCGAGATCGAGCAGATGAATCGCCGCATGCGCGAGGAACTGCAAGCCGCGGCCCAGGTCCAGCAGAGCCTGCTGCCGAAAGAACTCCCCGACATTCCCGGCTGGCGCTTTGCTTGGCGCGTCAGCCCGTGCGAAGAACTCGCCGGAGACTCGGTCGGCATCCTGCATCTCGATGAGCACCACGTTGCCTGTTACGTTTTCGATGTCACCGGCCACGGCGTCACCGCCGCGCTGTTGTCAACCCAAGTCAGCCGGTATCTGCATGCTGCCGCCCTGCGCGCTTCGCTCGGAACCGGCTCCGGCAGCCTCACCGACCCCGCCGCCCTGATGCGTGAACTCAACGGGCAATTTCCGCTTCGAGCCAATGCGCCCCAAATGATTGCGATCAGCTATATCATCATCGACACCCGCGATGGCAGCGCCACCTGGACCAGCGCCGGCAACCCAGCCCCGTTCCTAATCGACGCCGATGGCGCGCGCGCGCGCGAGCCACGCGTCCACCTGTTTGTGGGCGCCCGGCCCGAATGCGACTGCTTCAACCGCGACATCCAGTTTGAGCCCAACACCCGATGCTACTTGATGAGCGATGGCATCAGCGAAACTTGGCACAACGACCACGGCGCCTTCGGTGACGACCGCATTACTGACCACCTCGACGCAAACCGGACCGAAGCCCTCGACGCCAGCATTGACAGCCTGATCACCGCTACCGACCGCTACAGCAGCAGCCACATCCCAGCCGACGACCGCGCCGTGCTGGCGATCCAACGTCTCGTTGACTAGTCTTTACCGCTGCTGAACCCGCGCGCGATAGCTCGCCGGCGGCATGCCGAGGTGCTTGGCAAAAGCGCGGTAGCAGGCTGGCACCGAGCCGAACCCAGCATCCAAAGCAATGGCGGTCACATCGCGCGTTGTGGTTGCGAGTAGGCGCTGCGCGCGGCCGAGGCGCAGCCGCGTGAGATAGGCTGAAATCGTACAGCCCAGCTGCTGTTTGAAGGCGGTTCCAGCCCAGCGCGGGTTGAGCCCCGAAGCAGCCGCCACCTCCCCCGCCTCGATGCCCGCATAGGCGCGTTCAATCGCACACCTTAACATGGCCTGAACCGGCGGCGGCATGCGCTCAGCGGCATTCAACTGCCCGCCGTACAGCAGTCTCCGCAAGCGGGCCTGGATTTCCATGCGCGCGATATGGCGCCACTCCGGATCAGTGCTGGCCAACTCGTCGAGCCAGCGCCGAAAGCGGTCGGGGTCATCGCGGCAGATGCGCTCATCAACGATCACCGACCCGGTCAGCAACTGATCGAGTCGCGGCGGATTCCAGGCCAAGGCATCCGACAGCGGAATCGTGACCCACACAAACTCAGCATCGCTGCGTTCGGTATAATGCGGCACGGCAGCCCAAAAGCAGGCTACCTGGCCGGGTGCCAGCGTAACATCTTGGGTTCCAATCCGCACCACCAGAGGGCCACTCAGAGCCAGATTGAGCTCCAGGTCGCCATGGCAGTGCGGGGTAAACAGGTACGGGCGGCAGCATTCGGCGTCATAGCCATAGGTCACATCCTTACCGCGCAAGGAATCCTGGAATTTCGATAAGCGATCGTGCTGCGGCGAGAAGACATCGTCCGGCGCCGGCCTAGACTGGGTCATCACCAGAGACTGCTCGCCCGGGGAGACCGGGCAATGAATCACAAGGATCGTTTTACCGCCAGCATCGAACACCGCACTGGCGATCGCATGGCGATCGACTGCGGCGCGACCCCGGTTTCGGGGATGCACGTCAGCTGCGTAGCCGCGCTGCGTGCACATTATGGTTTGACCGCCAAACCGGTCAAAGTGACGGAGCCGTACCAGATGCTCGGGGAGGTGGACGAGGAGCTCCTCGACATTCTCGACATTGACGTGGTTGGTATCGCGCCGCGCAAAACCATCTTCGGCTTCGCCAACGAGGGCTGGAAACCATGGCGCACCCCCTGGCGTCAGGAGGTGCTGGTATCAGAACACTTCGTCACCAAGAGCGACGCCAGCGGCAACGTCTACATCCACCCCGAGGGTGACCCCAGCGCGCCAGCGTCCGGGCACATGCCGGCGTCCGGCTATTTCTTTGACACCATCATCCGTCAACCGCAGCGCGATCTCGATCTCGATACCTGTGATGTGGCCGACAATCTTGAAGAGTTCGACCACTACACAGAAGCCGACCTGGACCATTACGCCAGCGAGGTTGCCCGCTGCGAAGCCACCGAGCGCGCCATTATCGCCAACATCGGCGGCACCGCCCTGGGCGACATCGCCTTGGTTCCAGCGCCCTTTCTCAAGCAACCCAAGGGCCTGCGCGACATCGCCGAATGGTATATGGGCTTGGTCAGTCATCCGCACTACGCCGGCGCCATCTTTGATCGCCAAGTTGAGCTGGCCCTGAGCAACCTGCAGCGCCTGCATGCCCGTGTGGGCAATCGCCTCGATGCCGTGATGTTATGCGGCACCGACTTCGGCACCCAGAGCGGCACGTTCTGCTCGCCCACCACCTTCCAAGATATGTGGCTGCCGCGTTATCGCCAGATCACCGACTGGATTCACCAGCACACCAGTTGGAAATGCTTCAAGCATAGCTGCGGAGCCGTGGCCAAGTTTGTGCCGCTGTTCATTGAGGCCGGCTTCGACATCCTCAATCCGGTTCAATGCTCGGCCACCGGCATGGACCCAGCCACCCTCAAATCCGCCAACGGCGCGGACATCGTGTTCTGGGGCGGCGGCATCGACACCCAACAGGTCTTACCCTTTGGCAGCCCGGACGAGGTCGCTGCCCAGGTTCAAGAACGCTGCCGGATCTTCGCCCCTGGCGGCGGCTTCGTATTCAACAGCATTCACAACGTGCAGGCCCTGACCCCGATCGACAACCTCGTCGCCTGCCTCGAAACCGCCCGCGACTGGCGCAACGCCTAGCGGTAATGCGGAGGGGGCGATTACAGGAGGAACAGAGAAACAGAGTTGAAGAGTGTGTTTTTGCCTGCCACACGTATGGCAAGGCATTCAGCGTTACGGCTGACACGAGCGCCCATGGCACCAAGGCCCATTTAATTCCTCTGTTCCCCTCCGCTCCTCTGTTTCTCCTGTAACAACCAACTAACGATGGTCTCACTCATCCTCAAATAATTGGCCAAACAGTTTGCTGTGTTTGTGCATGAAGAGATCGGCCAGGGCGGCGTTGAGGGTGAACACGTCGTCTTTGGCGGCGTCTTCTTGAATCATGGCCATGAAGGTTGCCATGGCTTTGGCATAGGCGGCATCGTGGTCGGCATGCAAGGCCACCAGGGCTGCGCGGTTGGCGCGTAGGTAAGCGACGTAGCGCGGGTACTGGAACAACAACAGCGAGGGCTCGTCGGCTACCAACACGCGCACCACAGCATCGGCTTCGGTGACCGCAACCGTACCGGCTTCAAGGCGCAGCAAAGTAGCCTCGAGTTGCTCAGTCATACCCGCGAAGGGCGCCAATTCAGCAAGCGCAGCGCGGTGTTGCTGACCGAACTCGCCGAGCCAGTCGCCGAGTTCATCGAAGTCGTAGTCGTATTTTTCAGCGTCGAGGCGCGCGATATATTCTTCTATCGCCTGATAGGCCCCAAAGCTGCGCCGCAGAGCCGGGCCATCATCGGCCGCGAGCGCCGCATGGAGCTGGTCCAAAACCGCGACCTCGCGCTTGCCCAAGGCGAGCAGGTAGTCATCGATGCGATCGGTTTTTTCGGCCTCGAGCTCATGCAACCACACCGCATGGTCAGACCGCAGCAGGTCACTGAACGTGGTCGCATAGGCATCTAACGCGCTGGCACTCAGAGCGCTGAGCATGGTCAGCAAGAGGATGAGGGTACGCATGGGGGCTCGTTATGGGGC
>JAQIBG010000068.1 GCA_027859175.1 Planctomycetota bacterium
GTTGAGGCTGACTAGCTGGCGCACCGCAACCTGCATCGGGTCGTCGTCGTCGCCCATTTCTTGGCGGCGCTCGAAGCCGGCGGTGATCGCATCCCAACGCGCCTGCTTCTCGGCGTCCATGTGGCCCACCAGTTGGTAGAAGCGCAGCAGGTTGGCTTCGGCGGCGGAGGTCAGGGTCTGCGATTCCGAGCGGTAGTGGTCGATGACCAGCTGTTCGAGCTCGTCTTCGTTCATGACCGCCACCACCTTCTCGGCGAGCTTGGACATGTTGCGGTACGAGCCTTGCAGCTTGAAGGCCGGTTCGGTGCGGTCTTCATCTGACATCGACGCGGATTCGATGTAGAGCAGGTTAACCTTGAGTAGCACTTGCTGCACCCGGCGCAGGTGACGCAGCACCTGGCAAATCTCATCGAGTTCAACCGCCGCGTAGGGGTGCTCGAGTTCGCTGCGCAGGCTGTCGTCGCCCTCGGCGATTTGGAGCAGACGGTAGAAGTCTTGCTGACTGCGGCTGGCAACCGGGTTCAACACCGGGTTGACGGTCAGGCAGTTTTCGAGGTAGCTGAGCTCGAAGGCCTCGGCGGTGCCGCCGATGATGTCACCCAGGTTGTAGGTGTCGGCGCGATTGGCGAGCATGTCGGGGATCTGGAACTTCTCGCCCGATTCGGTGTAGGGGTTGCCCGCCATCACCACCACAACCTTCTTGCCGCGTAGGTCGTAGGTTTGGGTTTGGCCGCGCCACACGCCTTCGATGCGACGTTGACCGTCGCACAGCGAAATGAATTTCTGCAGCAACTCAGGATTGCAGTGCTGGATGTCATCCAGGTACAGCATCACATTGTTGCCCATCTCCAGCGCGAGGTTGAGCTTTTCGAGCTCTTGGCGCGCGGTGGCATTGGGGGCCGAGGCGGGATCGATCGAGGTGGCCTCGTGGCCGATCGCCGGACCGTTGATCTTCATGAAGGTTAGGCCCAGCACCGAGGCGATGTATTCCATCAGGGTGGTTTTGCCGTAACCGGGGGGCGAGATCAGCAGCAGCAGGCCCATCAGGTCGGTGCGCTTAGTATCGCCAACCGCGCCCATCTGCTTGGCGAGGTTGTCGCCGATCATCGGCAGGTAGACCTCGTTGATCAGGCGGTTGCGAACAAAACTGGTGAGCACGCGCGGCTTGAATTCTCCGAGGCGCAGGCCGCTGCGTTCGCGGTCGATCAGGTTTTTGCGGAGATCCAGATAGGCCTGGTAGGCAGGGATGGTTTCGCGGTGATGGCGTTCGAGGCGCGGCAGGAATTCATCGATGCGCAGGTCGAGCTGCTTGTCAGCAATGCGTGGGTGATTGCCGAGGAGGCCCTTCACCGTGACCGCGGTGCGCGCGTGTACCACCTCGTGCTGCATGCTGTCTTTGGTGAGGATGGTGGCGACGGCTTCGTCGATCACGGGGAGGCTGCCTGGCTTTTCGCCGCGCGCGTAGCGCTCAAGCCAGGCTCGCACTAGGCGGCGCGTGGCGGCGCGGTCGTCGGTGAGCGCCCGCAGGTCGTCGTCGAAGGCGGTGCGCAGTTGCTTGAGGTCGAGGTGTTCAACGAAGCCATCAATCAAGGTGTCGGCTTCGCCTGAGCACACGAAGTGTTCGCCGTCGGCTCCGAGTTGATCGAGGGCATAGCGACCCGCCGCGGCGGCGGTGAGGTCTGGTAGGGTCAGGCCTAGGGCTTGAGCGCTGGCGGCGATGGGGGCTGCCAAGTCGGCGGCCAGGGCGTAGTGCTCGTCGGATAAGCCATAGGCGGCGCGCAGGCGCGCGAGCGAACGGCAGCGACGGGTTAGCGCGTCGCGCTCGCTGTCATCGATGCCAGTGTACCATAGCAGGGCTGCGGCGCGGGCGTCGGCCGGATGCCGCAATAGGCCAACCGACTCGGTCATATGCAGGAGTTGTTCGAGGATTGCGGTAGCGTCTCCATCGTGCAAGCCGCGCTCATAGCCTTCTTCGTAGCGGCCCGAGGCATAGCCCCGCACCATCTCGAGCAGGCCCTTGTCTTTCATCGCGGCTTCGCGCAGCTTGGCGATGCTTAGGCCGTCGCGTTCATTGTCGGCGGCATCCAGTATCGACCACGCCAAGTACTCACCACGGTACACCGCAGTGTTTTCGGACGGGAGCTCTTGGCTCCACAGGTGGCGCGTGGCCAAGAATGCTTCGTCGGTGACGGGCTCGAAGTAATCGGTGCCACTGAGGTGGAACACCGTGCCCTCATCACGCGGCAGCATGGTGAGCTCGAGGGCCTGACGATTGACGCTGAAGCGATGGCGGCCGAGCTTAATGGTGTCGCCTTCGAACAGTTCGCTTTGGTCGCGCAGGTGGCGCACCGCGTCTTCGCGCGCGGCCTTGAGCTGCGAGGCGCAGTCGTCGGCTTTGACGGTGTCGCCGAGTTCAGTCAGATTTTTGATGATGCCCTTGAGCTTCATCACCATCGGGTCAGACGCGAGATAGGCGTTGAGCTCGTCGATCTCCTTGAAGCTCATCGAGCGCTTGCGAACGCTGCTGATGATGCGTTCGGCGCTGCGGCTCAACTGCTGGGTGTGGCGTTGACGTTCGTCGAGCAGTTGCTGCTTACGGCCCTGGAAGGCTTCGTAGATCTCTTCGCGCTTGTCGCCGAGTTGGGTTGCGAACTCGTCGAACTCAACGAACTTGGCCTCGAGTTCTTCCACCGACACCATCAGCTTGGCGAGCAGGTCGTCGGTTTTCTCGGGGCTGTCGCACAGGCCGAGGTAGTTGCTGACGGTTTGCGACAGCAGGGTGAACTGGGCTGCAAACTCGGCGCGCCCTTCGCTGGCGCCGAGCTCTTGGCGCCGGCTGCCGAGCACCGCGCGCGCGCGGTTGAGCTGGCCATACACTTCCGAAATCGCTTCGATGATATCGGTGCGTGCGGTGGCATCGGCGATGTCGAGGCCGTTGACGACCTCCATCAGCAGATCGAGCTGACTGGAGATGCTGTCGAGTTCGCCGCCGATGGTCTCGCCTTCGGTGGCGGTGTTAATGGTTTCTGCCGCTTCAAGCTGGCCGGCGATGTTGTTGGTGTAGGCGGCCAGCGCGTCTTCGTCTTGCAGACAGGTAACCGCGCCCTGGCTGAGCTGGTCTTGATTGCGGACGATCTCGTCTTCAAGCGCCTGCAGTGCGGCGTTATCAACGTAACGTAGGCCGCGGGCGGTGTCGACCCGGCCGCGGATGGCGCGCAGTTGATCGAGCGCGCCGACGTAATCTTCGATGACCGTCTGCTCGGCCAGGGTGATGTCGCGGAACAGCGCGTGGCATTCGTGTTCGAGGCCCTGCACTTGGCCGGCGGTTTGCGCCTGGATCTGCTGCACCTTCTCGAATTCATCGATCACGGTGTTGGCGGTGCGGCGGATTTCTTGCAGCTGGGCTTGCAGGCCAAAGGCCTCGTCGTGGCCGAGCCAGTGGTAGCTGTCAGAGGCGCGCGTGATCAGCTTGAGCAGGTCTTGGTAGACCACCGTGCTCGGCTTTTGGTTGGCAATCAGCCGGTTGACCTGCAGCAGGTCGCTAATGCCGCGTACCAGTTCGCGGTTGCCGATGGTGGCCAGGAAGCAGCTGTCGTCTTCAACTTCGCTGGCGAAATCTTCTGAGCAGAACGGGGTGGTCCACACCTGCATCGTGTGCAGGCGTTGCGGCTCAGGGTCGGCACGGAACACGATCAACTTGCCGTCGGGGAACAGGCAGTAGCCGTTGGCGACCTGGGGCTGCGCCACCTCGCGGGTGATCAGGTTGTATTGCAGGAAGATGTAGCGGCCGTCAACGCGGTGATGGTAGACATAGGCCACGTCTTCGCCGTTGGGGGCGCGGATCTTGCGAATGAACTCCATGTCCTCGGCCGGAATCGGGAACACTTTGTGAGTGCCGTCGGTGAGGTAGAAGCCGTTGGGGAAAATCAGACCGTGGCCTTCGGGCAACTGCTGGCAACTGTAGCCGAGCGAGTCGATGCGCGTGGCCTGTCGGGTCTGCTTATTGTAGACGATGTAGCGGTAGGCGGTTTCGCGGTACGGGCGAATCTTGAGGACGATCATCGTCTCGAGATTGGCGTACAAGATCTCAGCGTCGTCGAGGCCTTGGTTCTGTTCCTCAACGTCTTCGGCGTACACGCCGCTGCCGTCGTCGGTATTGTCTTCGACCTTGATCGTCAAATCGCCTTCGATGCATTCGACGAAGATGGTATCGGCAACGTTGACGTGTGGGTGCGCGCCGAGCACGTGGTCTTCACGAGTGGTGCGGATCCACTCGAAATCAAACGAGGGTGGGTAGACGTGGTCGCGTTCGCCGCGGTTGTCGATGTAGGCGGCCACGCCGGTGGTGTCCAGGCCCCAGCGCAGCACCTTGATGTCAGACGCGCGTTCACCGGTTTGGAACACCATCAGCAGGTGGGTGTCGGTGCGACGCAGCTGCATCAGGCGCGCGTCTTTGTAATATTGGAACAGCTCAGTGAAGTCTTTGCCGAAACGCGGGTCGTTCAGCAATGAGAAGGTGTCGTTGTTGAGGTGTTCGCCATCAAACGCGAGCTTGGCGAAGACGTCGCCAACCGAGGTCTCCTTTTTGAGACCCATGCGGACATGGTAGCCGAGTAGCAATTGCTTGTCATTCAGGGAAACCACGTCGCGCGGGATGCAGTTGTTTTCGGTGCGCACCCGTTCGGTGCTGATCAGGGCACTTTCAACCCCACCAAATAATTCTTGCCGACGGGTATTGAGCGAGCCAACGCGCTCGCCCAGGGTCGTGCCTTGATCCACCAAACGCTTGCGGATCACCTCATAGGTTGAGGCCTCGATCTCACCGCCATCGCTTACTTCGGATGCTACTTCGTCTGCCATGGTTCGCCTTGCTGCGTTCCTGGTTCTTGGTGGTGCCTAGGTCCTAGGAGGGGCGCGTCGCGCCCCTAGTGGGCCGTAGGGGTCCCAGTCGAGGGCCTACCAGGGGCGCGACGCGCCCCTCCTACGGCCTAGGGCCTGTTATTACTTACCGCCCGAAAGCCAGCCGGCGATTTCGTCGCCGAAGCCCAGTTCTTTGGCCTTGTCGAGCAGGGCCTGGACTTGCTTTGGATCCTTGCCCTTGGCCAGCTTCGAGAGCAGGCTGGTGGCGGCTAGGTTCTTCAGGTCGTCGGTGCCGAGCTTGCTGTTCGACAAGACTTCTTTGAGGTCTTGCGGCAGCGAGCGATCGCCATCGATGTATTCCTTGGCTGCGGTCTGCAGGGCGGTGGAACGATCCAGCGCACCGTCGATTGACTTGCCAACCGACACCGCCTTGACGAAGCGGTCGAAGAAGGCGCCGTCGCCGCCAACAATGTCGAAGCGGGCGCCCGACATGGCGCGGCCGAGGATATCGGCGTTGCGCTCGGCAATGGTGATGTTGGCTTGGATCTCGGCCTTGGCGATCTCGAGTTCTTTCTCGAGCTTGAGGCGGAACTCCTCGTGCTCGCGGGTCGACTCGTTGAGCAGCTTCATGGCTTCGGCCTTGTCGCCGATGCCCTTGGCCTCGGCCGCCATCTTGGCTTGCACCGCGCTGGCTTCGGCCGCGCCCTTGTCTTTGATCATCGAAGCTTCGGCTTCACCGCGGGCGGCAATCACGCCAACCTCGGCTTCGTCGACGCGCACCTTGGCCAAGCCCTGCTTCTCGTTGGCGAGGGCATCGGCTTCTTTGACCTTGGCCTGCGCGAGGCCGCTGGCGGCTTCGCGGGCCTGGACACCTTCGGCGCGACGGATGTCGGCGATGGCTTCTTTCTCGGCGGCCACTTGCTCGGCTTCGGCCAACACCAGCCTCTCTTTGGCAGCGAAACCGGCGGCCTGTTCGGCTGCTTCGGCCGCTTTGACTTCGCGCAACTTGGCGTCTTCGGCTTCTTGGCTGGCCTTGGTTAGCGCCACTTCCTTGTGTCGGTTGGCTTCCATGGTCGCGCGCAGGTCTTTGATCCGCTCTTCTTCTTGGGCCACGCTCTTGTCGACCGCAACGCGCTCGCGAACCACATCGGCGATGGCTTTCTTCTCGATCTCGAGGGCCTTTTCCTTTTCGATCCGGCTTAGTTCGGTGGCGCGTTCGCGGTTGATGACTTCCAGGTCGCGTTCTTTCTTGACCCGTTCCATTTCAACCTGCACCGAGCGTTGCCGGTTTTGGTTGGCTACTTCGATTTCGCGCTGGGCATTCTCGCGCTGGATGCCGAGTTCTTGTTCGGCTTGGATCTTGGCTTCTTCCGAGCGGCGATGCTCTTCGAATTGGACCTTCTGGATTTCGGCCGTCTCGCGGGCGCGAACCACTTCTACGTCGCGCTGCTGAATCGAGATCGCTTCCTCTTCTTGCCGTTCAAGCGCCAGGATCGCCTCGCGGGCTTCGACGTCTTGTTTCTTGATGGTTTTTTGCGCGTCGCGCTGGATTTGATTGGCCTTGACCTGTTCGTCGGAGGTCAGCTCGATGATCTTCTTGCGGCCCTGCGCGTCGAGGATGTTGTCGGGGTCGAGGCTATCGAGCGGGGTTTGCTCGAGGTAGTCGATCGCGGCGTCTTCGAGGGTATAACCGTTGAGGTCTTTGCCGATCACATCGATGATGGCTTCTTTGAAGCGCTGCCGCTCGTTATAGAGCTCGATGAAATCCATCTGCTTACCGACGGTTTTCAGCGCTTCGGAGAACTTGGCTTGGAACAGCGCTTCGAGCGTGCGGATGTCAGACGCACGGTCGACACCCACCGAGCTGGCAACGTTGAGTACGTCTTCGGTGGTTTTGTTGACGCGCACGAAGAGGGCCACCGTGATGTCGGCGCGGATATTGTCCCGACAGATCAGGCCGTCTTTGCCGCGACGGTCAACGTCGATGGTTTTGACCGATATGTCCATGACCTCGGCGCGGTGGATGACTGGATAGACCGGACAGCCGGTGAAGGTCACTGTCGGCGTTGCTCGCATTGTGTTGACAATGAGCGCCTTGCCCTGATCTACTTTGCGGTAGAAGGCTTTGAAAAAGGCCACTGCTGCGAACAGGAGAAAGAAGAGAGTGAAAGCAATAACCGCAATGGTTATGAGTATGCTCATGGGGATCCTTTCGAGGCGTCGGGGGTGCCGGTCGAGTCTTTGTGTTGGTGAGTATGGGCGTCGATGCCAGCAGGGAGGCGTTCTTGTGCCCCTGGGGGCGGCATATTTGCGTCAACTGCGATGTCGGCGCTGATGACAAGCTTGTTTGGTCCGAGTGGCATGACTGCGTAGTGCTGCTTGGCTTCGTCATAATCGAGAAGGGTGACTTCGTCGCCGGTTGCAAGCCGGTTGGCGTCTTGGCACACGATGTTCAGCTGAAGTGAGGTGGTGCCGTCGTCTGTTGGTAATGAGGCAAGGCCGAATGTGCTGGTCACTTTGCTGGAGGTCACCGTTGCGGTACGGCCGATAAGGTATTCCTGTCCATGCTGCGATACGGTGATGAAGGCAGGTTTCAGTGGCTTGACTGCAAGGGTGGTTAGCCAGACCGCAAACAGGAAGGTCGCAGCTAACATGCCGCCGCCATAGATCCATGCCCCAACGAGCTCGCGTGCCATGGGGGCGATGGTGGTTTCCGCGATCAGGCTGCTGATCCAGCCAAAGGCTGTGATGAAACTGACGACGATCGTGACGGGTACCGTGCCGATGGCGAGGGCGTCAAGCATGGAGGAGAGCAGGCCGCCGGAGGAGGCATCGGCACCGAGTTCCGCGTCTGCGTCTAGGTCCAGATCTGGGTCGACATCCATGTCAACGTCCACATCGACATCGGCATCAGGTCCGTCTGCAGTGAACATATCCAGGTCAAGGGCGCCGGCTATGATGAGCGACCAATACAGCATGCACACGGCCATTGGAACCGTCCAAATGGCCGTGGGGAATGATTCGATCACTGCGATAAGCTGGTCGAGCATCGGGGTTCGCTACCGTATAGCTGGTAGCCTCCTGTCGACGGTCATTCTGCGCCGCCCCTGGTAGCATGCATGCAGGTGTCCCAAACCGATTCGCGCACGTGTGCTGCTGCCCTCAGCGCATGCTCAGGGCATGCCCTTGAGGGGGCTCGCACTTGCCGTTACCCTCCACCCTGCCTGAGCTTACTGCAGAGAGGTCTGTCCCTATGTTCCGCGCCATCGCTCGCTGGTTCCGTTCCCTCGGTCACTTCATGTCTGGCCGGGTTGATTCCTCGCGTCGTGGGCTCGATACTGACCCACATGCGATTCGCTCCAAGTACGACGAGGTGCTGCGCGAGAAAACCGCCAGCATCCAGCAGTATAAGCAGGCCGTGGCCGGCTTGATCGCACAGCAAGAGCAGAAGATGGCCAAAGCCAAGGCCTTGATGGAAGAGGCCCAGCGCCTTGAGTCGCTCAAGGCCGGCGCCCTGGCCAAGGCCCAGAGCACGGTGGCAGCGCTCCAGGCCAGCGGTGCAGCCAAGGAGGCCATCCACAGCAATGACGACTACCAGCAGTGCCTGTCGGCCTTCAATGACTTCAAGGGCACGCTGAGCGAGAAGGAAGCCCGGATCGGTGAGCTTGAAGCCGATGTGTCGGAATACGGCAAGCGCATCACCGACCACCATCGCCAGCTCAAGGAGTTGGTGGCCGACATTGAGAAGATCAAGGCTGAGCGGGCCGACGCGGTGGCGGAGGTGATCTCGGCCAAGCAAGAGAAGGAACTCAACGACGCGCTGTCTGGCCTGAACACCGAGAACAGTGCCGACGACAAGCTCGCCGAGTTGCGCAACCTGCGCCAGGAGCTCAAGGCCGAGGCCAAGGTCTCCAAGGAGCTGTCGGGTTCTGACGCCAAGTCACGCGAGGCAGAATTCCTCGAATTTGCTAAGAAAACTCAGGGTCAAGACGAGTTCGATCAGTTGATCGGCCTCGCTGGTCAGGCCGACGCCCCGGCCGCCGACAGCCCTGCTGCCGATCGGCCCGCGGCCGAGGGTAAGTTGCCGGAGTGAGGGTTCCTAGTTCCTGGTTCCTGGTTCCTGGTGCGCGCTTCGCGCGTTGGGTGCCGGCAGTAAGCAGCGAGCGGCGGCGTTTGCTCCGATTTGCTCTGATCCGTCGGGCGCGTCTGGTCTCCGACGCGCCGCAGGCGCGTACCAGGAACCAGGAACCAGGAACCAGGAACCCTCCCCGCCTCCGGACCGCGGCATGACCGTCCCACCCTTCCTCAGCGACATTGGCCGTCTGTTCAACAGCGGTGAGGCGCGGGTGGCGGTGCTGACAGGCAATATCCACGATCTGTTTCCGGCGCCCGGTGGTGCTTGGCAGCCCTTGCCCGAGGTGTTGGCCGGGCATTGGCAGGTGCCGGGCCGCATCGTGCTGACCTATGAGATCAATGGGCCGATCCGGTTTCACCGCCCGCAAGACCGCCAACTGGTCAAAGACGCCTGGCTGCGCTGGCGCCATGGTCGCGATTCTGGCGACCTAACCCTGGCCAGCCTAGCAGCTAGCGGCGCGGCTCGCGACGAGTTGCTGGCCCATTCGCGCAGTTTCGATGAGCAGATCCTGGCTGCGGTGGGCCGCCCCACGGTGGCGCTCGAATTGCTGCGCCAGTGCTGCCTGTGCTCGCGCGCGCGCGACAGCAAGGGTGCGGCCTTCCTTGAGCCCGACCTGGCGCTGATCATTGAGGGTGCCGACCTGATCCTGCCCGAGGCCCCGGTAACCGGCTTGGCCGATGCCGATCGCCAACGGCTCCACATTGCGCTCGATTGGTTTGCAGACCCAGGCTTTGCGGCCGGCGCCGATGTGGTGGCCTTGTTGACCGAGGCCGCAGCTGGCCTGAATGCGCGCCTGCTGCGTTTGCCCGAGGTGGTGAAGATATCGGTAGATGAGCCCGATCGCGATGTGCGGCGAGCCTTCTTGGCGGCGCAGAGCGGCGAGCGTTGGTGCCCCACTGACAGCGAGTTGGACACCTTGGCCGACGGCACCGCTGGCCTGGGTCTGCAGGCCTTGCGTCAGTTGGCGATGGCCGCTGAGCATGCCGGGCAGGCGCCCGACGAAGCCGCCGTGGTGGCGCGGGTTGAGCGCCACATTCAGGCCCAATTGGGTGAGGATGTGGTGTCGTTTAAGCGGCCGGGGCATGGTTTGCGCCAGGTGGTAGGTGCGCGCGCCCTGACCGGGTTTTTGCGTGACGAGCTTGCGCCGCGGATTCGCGCTGGTGGCGCCGGGGCCTTGAGTGGTTGCGCGGTGGCCGGCCCGATCGGTGCCGGCAAGACCTTCATTTTTGAGGCCCTGGCTGGCGAATTAGGCTTGCCGGTGCTCGAGCTTGGTAGCATTCGTTCGCAGTGGTTTGGGCAGACCGATGTCATCATCGAACGCTTGCGCCGCGTGCTCACCAGTCTCGGCCGCGTGGTGATCATTGTCGACGAGGCCGATACCCAGTTTGGCCGCCTGAGCGATCAAAGCCATGAAACCGAGCGCCGCCTGACCGGCAAGATCCAGGCGATGATGTCTGACCCGGCCCTGCTCGGCAAGGTGTTCTGGTTGCTGATGACGGCGCGAATCGAGCGCCTGTCGCCCGACCTGCGCCGGCCCGGCCGCGTGGGTGACCTGATTGTGCCAGTGCTCGACCCCGAGCCTGATGATCGGGCCGACTTCGTGGCCTGGGCCCTGAAGCCGAGCCTGGGCTCTGAGATCGACCCCGCCGTGCTTGAGCGGATCACAGCGGCTACGTCAGGCTACAGCGCGGCGGCCTATGCGGCCTTGCGGCGCGAGTTGGCCGCCTTGGGGCGTGTTGATGCCGACCGGGTGCAGGCGCTGGTCGATGACTTGCTGCCGGCCGATATCGGCGCAGCACGGCGCTATCAGACGCTCCAGGCCCTGGTCAATTGCACCCGCCGCAGCCTGCTGCCCGATCCTACGGTCAGCGAGGCCACACGCGAGGCGTGGCACAACGAGTTGCGCAGTCTCGAAGCGCGCGGCCTTGCTTAGCAAATCTGTCACCCAGATGGTGGCGTGGTCAAACGACTGGTCGAGACCGCCGGTAACCGGTGGATGCGCCACGTGATGGCGTGGATGCATGGCGCTGCTTGCCGGCGCCTTGCGTGAACCAACCCTGGGCCCAGTGATGAATCAAAGCAGCGCATCTGAGAGCGGCAGCCAGCCCTTGCCCGACCTCCCGCCACGTGCACGCATCGTGCAGGTGGTGCGTGATTGGATTGAGAGCGGCGAGCTCCAACCCGGCGCGCGCTTGCCGGCCGAGCAGACTTTGGCCGCGAGCCTGTCGGTGGCGCGCGGCACGGTGCGTCAGGCCTTGGCTGAGTTGGTTGATCTTGGTCTGCTCGAGAAGCAGTTGCACCGCGGCCATGTGGTGAGCGCGCAGGTAACGACTGGTTCGAGCTTGATGGCGCGCACCTGCTTGTTGCTGGGCGAACTGGTTGAGCAGCGTGAACCGGTGCCTGGTTTCGATGAGGCGGTGGTTAGCGGTGCGGCAGCGGCTTTAGCTGGGGCGGTGTTCAATCGTCTGAGCTTGCATCCCAATATGCTCGATGTGGATGAGGGTCGTCGTATTGCGATGGAGCGTCCAGCGGGGGTTATTGCCTGTCACTATGCCAGCTCAACTGAGCGTGGCCGGGCCTTTGTCGACGTCTTGGCGGCGGCGGGCGTGCCCTGTGTGGTCAATGGCGGTAATGCTTGGTGTGAAGGCTACGATCGCGCCGTGAGCGATCAGGAGCAGGGCGGCTATCGTCTGACGCGTTTGCTGATTGAGCGTGGTCGCCGGCACTTCGTATTGCTGTCGACCGCTGCCGATGAGCCCTACTGGTTGATTGAGCGCGAGCGTGGAATCCGCCGCGCTTTGGACGAGGCCGGCTTGCCGCCGATCACCGTAGTGCCGATGCAGGTGGCGCCGCGCAGCGACACCGAAGATCTTGCTAATCTCGATCAGCGCACCCGCACCTATGCCGGTCATCTGGTTGAGCACTGTCAGGGCAAAGACGCCGCCGATGCGGTGATGGTGCTCTCAGACAGTGACTGCGCTCCAGTGACTGCCGGCCTTCGTCTATGCGGTCTCGACCCAGCCTCGCAGGTCGACGTGGTTGGCTACGACCATTACTGGAATAACGACGCCATGTGGGAGCGCCGCCACGAATCGGTGCCGCCTCTGGCCACCGTCGACAAGCGCAACACCGCGGTTGGTCGCGCCCTGGTTGAACTCCTGATGAACCGCGTCGAGGGCGAAGTCAGCGACGACACGCCCCGCGTCCGCTGGATCGAACCCGAACTCGTCCAACTCCGTTAGTCTGATCCGGTCCTCGCTAGAATTAGCAGGAAGAATTAGCAGGAGGGAGTTGAGGGAGTCGAGGTCCGAGTGAGGGTTGGCATTTTAGGTTTTTGCGTTGTGTTGCGTGTTTCTTGAGCGCGGGCCTGACTCCGCTTGCAGGGGTGCATGGCCTGAACGCCTGGTGCGCCACCCTTCCCAGCCCCTTCTGAACTCATTCGGACCTCAACTCCCTCGACTCCCTCCTGCTAATCTAATTCTTCCTGCTAATCTAATTCTAATCAAGAATAGCGGAAGAAGCGGTAGTCGGCGGGTTTGTCGATGGTGATGGTGAGGGTGCCGGCTTGGTTGAGGGGGTGCTCGGTGGTGGTGTCGGTCAGCAGGTTGGTCAGGCGGATGCTGGTGTTAGCGAGATGCGGCAGGTGGACGGTGACCTGGGGCTCGGTGTTGGTGCGTTCGCGGAAGACGGTCAGGTAGCCGGTGCCGTCGTTGAGTTGGCAGTGGAATCCGGTGTGGCTGGTATTGTTGGGACTCGCGCCGATGCCGCTGACGTCGCCGCGGTGGATTGCGCTGCGGTGGGCGCGGTACACGGTCAGGAGCTCGCGCAACTCCTTGCGTTGATCGGGTGCAAGGAATTGTAGTTGTTGGAATAAGATCGGCGTGGCCATGAGCGCGGTGGCGAAGCAGTAGCCGATTGGGTGCAGATGGGCGTCTGATAGATCAGCCCTGGTTTTGCGTGGGTTTTGAATCGTGATCTGAACGTCTTGCAGGCGCTGGTAGCGGCTCAGTTGCCACGCGTCGCGCAGCATGGTGTGCGGACGATAGACCGTGCTTTCCGGCATCATTGGTTTGCGATTGGCGAGATACAGTGAGCCGTACTCGCGCATGCAGAAATACCCAACGCGTGGTGGCAGTTCGGTGACGTCAAAATTAATCCGCACCTGATGGCCGGTGTCGCGCACAAAGCTTCGTACTTTGCGTTGGAAGGCGTGAAACGCGGCGTGGTCGCGCAGGCACATGAAGTCGAGCTTGTAGTAGGCAAAGCCGCCCTGGTCGCGATTCCATTGCAGATCATCGAGCGGAATGGGTGTGCCGGCAGCCCATAGGCCGAGAGTGACGCCGTGTTTCGCAGCGTGGGCGCGGATGGCGCCCCAGCCATCGGGATAGACCTCGGGATGCGGGCGCCAGCCGTTGTCCTCGGTGGGCATGGGTGTGGTGCTGGCGAGATCAAGCTGCCAGCCATCGTCGATTTGAACAACGTCGACGCCGATTTCCGCGGCCAGATCGATCTCGCGTAGCACGTTGTCTTCACGTGCGGCATCGCGCGCATCGCGACTGTGCGCGGTGGAGCCCCAGGTGTTGCACAGCACGTAGCAATCGCGCGCGGGGTCATGCGGGTAGCGCGCGGCAATGAATGCTCGTACCGCGCGTGCGCGTGCGTGCTCGGTGTCGCTGGCATAACAAATAGTCCAGTGGGCCCAGGCCGGGTAACTCCCTTCGGTGCCGATTTCCTTGGACCACAGTCCCCAGCCGCTGGAACGCAGGCCGTCACTACCGAGGATGAAGGCGCCGGTGTCGTGGCCGCTTTGGTTGACGCATTTGTTGGACTCTTTGACCAAGCACAGGCCTTCGCCGGCCAATTCAATCGCACACAGGGAGGCCCAGTCACAAACCCCGTCGGCGGGGATGGCTTCCTCACGCAGAATCGGAGTCTCGAGTTGGTTGCGTTGTTGGGTTTCGTTATAGTACCCGGCGGCAATGGCGGTGGCGCCAAGCGTGGTGCAGCCGAGATGCTCGCAGCTGACCGCCTGTTCGCTCGCGAGGGGGCTGAAGCCCGGCAAGGCCTGCACGCTCAAGGCGGTGCGGATGCCGGGGGCGCCCGGTAGGGCCCAGATCTCGACCTGGAGTTCGAGCCCCGCGGCGGGGTAGGCAATGCCGGCCAGCACTTGCACGTGCTCGCTTACGAAGCCGTCGTCGTTGTTACGCTGTATAGCGACGCGGCGCAGTTCGGCGCCATCGTGCGGTGCGCCACCGGGCAGACGCCAGTCGGCGCTGTTGCTCGCCCTGGTGATGAGCTCGCGCCCGCCATGGCGCTTGAGGGAGCAGGTAGCGAAGCCGTTCGCGGTCCAACGCCACTGGCGGACCAGCTGGCCGGTGTCGACAGTGAGGGTGGTGCCGTCCCAGCTGGCGCTGGCTTCGGCGTGGTGGCAGATCTCGTTGATGGCGTTGGTCATGAGGCTGTCCTTGTCGATTTATGTCTCAATTGTTGCCACATTTTTAGCCGAATACAGGTTTGGTGTGGTATCTATTGCCGTTTTGTGATATCCATTGTCGTGAGCGACTGGGAGCGCACCTTCTCAATCCGTCGGCCGTTGCGAGCGCTGCCGCGTCCGAGGCGGGCGGCATGCTTCCACGTTAATGGGGCGTACCAATCGGTTGGGCGGCGGCGTCGTGATCGCGACGCTGCGGTGCTGCAATACTCCGTGTCAGGCTGTGGCTTGTTTCGGCGTGGCCGGCGTGAATGGCGGGTTGAGGCTGGTCAGGCCTTCCTGTGCCGCGTTTCCGACCCAGAGGTGGTCTATGGTCACCCGGGTGACGGTGTGCCGTGGCGCTTCATGTTTATCTCGTTTTTCGGTGCGGCGGCCGCGGTGGACGAATTGGTCGAGCGCGACGGGTCGGTGCGCACGCTTGGCGACCAGCACCCCGCCGTCCAATTGCTGGCAAGTTTGCAGCGCGGGCCAGTGGTGACCAGCGTGAGCGCTGCTGAGGGCGCCATGTTGGTGGCGGGTTTGCTCGGCCACCTCGCGGGCTCTGGCCTTGAAGCAAGCGCTGAACGCCTGTTGCAGGCCGCTCGCGATGCGGTGGCCGCGCATGTCCCAGGCAGTCTCACGGTGGCCGATCTCGCAGCCAAACTCACGGTCAGTCGCGAGCACCTGACCCGCGTATTCACCGCCGAACTTGGCATCGGACCGGGCGCGTGGATGAACCAAGAGCAAATCCGCCACGCCTGCCAACTGCTCCGCGCCAGCAATGACGACCTCACCACCATCGCCCACGCCAGCGGCTTTCCTTCAGCAAGCCGCCTCTGCAAAGTCTTCCGCCGCACTCTCGGCTGCACCCCCGGTGATTACCGCAAATCCCGCTATCTGCCTGTGGTTTGATTCCGATTAGCAGGAGGGAGTTGGGGGAGTTGAGGTCCGAGTGAGGGGGGAAGGGTTTGCGGTTCTGCCCTTGTCTGAGCTGGCCACGCGCGCGGACGCGGCTCCGTTTTCAGCGCTGCATGCCTTGAGCGGCGGAGCAGCCACCATTTCAATACTCATTCGGACCTCAACTCCCTCAACTCCCTTGTAAGTTCGTGCCGGCGCCTGAAATAGTGCCGCCACGAAAAGAGAGATCCAGGTGGCAGCCTGGATCTCTCCGGTAGGCGGAGCTCGTTCGACTCCCTGGGCCAATGAGCCCGCGCAGGAGCATTGAGCACGTCTACCGGTCGTGGGTTCCCCGAACAGCCGTTTGAGCCTGGTTACCCAGAGCTCGTTTCTGCAAGACAGGAGGCCCCCAATGACAACCCCATCCTACTTTGGCATCGATGTATCCAAGCACGCATTGGATCTTGGCGATCCGGATCGGTATCATCGCCGGTTCGACAATACGGTAGATGGCATCGCGGCACTGGTCGCATTTCTTCGTGATAATGACCCCACACTGATCGCCATTGAGGCGACCGGTGGTTATGAACGAGGCGTTGTCGCAGCGCTTCAAGAGGCGGCCATCCCGGTGGCCGTTGTCCATCCTGGTCGGGTACGCAGCTTTGCCCGGAGCTGCGGCGTTCGCCATAAGAACGACCGGATCGACAGCATGGTTCTGGCACGCTTTGCCGAGCGTACCAAGCCACGAGCGACGGAACGTCAAGACGACTGTGTCCAGCAGTTGCGGATCCATCGTGACCGGCGCGGTCAGTTGGTTGAAGACCTCAAGCGCGAGAAGATCCGCCTCGAAAGTGTGCAAAACGACGAGATTCGCGCCGGGATTGAGATGCACATGCAGGTGCTCAAGCAGATGGTTGCCGCACTGGACCGAACCATTGATGCCGTCATCGCGGCCTCAAAAGAGCTTCAGCAGAAGCGTGAGGTAATGGAAAGTGTTGTGGGAGTTGGCCCGCAGACCGCAACAACGCTGCTGGCTTACGTGCCAGAGCTTGGGCATGTGAACCGTCAGCAGATCGCTGCTATTCTTGGTGTCGCACCCTACGCAAGCGACTCGGGAAATCGCGAGGGTCGCAGGCGCATCTCTGGAGGAAGACGAATTCCACGCAAGGTCGTGTATATGGCGGCCATCGCTGCCGCACGGAGCAACGATGTGATCAAAGAGTTCTATCTGCGGTTACGCGCCAAAGGCAAGCCAGCCAAGGTCGCCCTCGCTGCCTGCATGCGCAAACTCATCGTCTACCTCAACAGCATTCTGCAGGAGTTACCGCCAGTATCCGAATGCTGAGGCACCGCCGCAGGCGGCGCAGCCCTTGAGGCCAAATCAGGGCACGCAAAAATGTGCAACGGGCAGGTGAGGCGTCTTCACAGAAGGAGACATTGCCACCTGACCGGCAGGGCATTGCGTGCCCTGTTTTGGGGTCAAGGGTGCCGGGAAGACGGAATTTGACCCTTGATCAAAACACAGCCGCTCCTGCTAACTCTTCTCACCCCCCGGAGGTGACGCCGGTGCGGAGGCCGTAGGCGGGGCCGTAGGGTGCCATGCCGACCATGATGTAGGGGTTGATGCAGGTGTCGTCGTGCTCGCTGGCGAAACGCCACATGCGGGAGCACAGGTCTTCGAGCTGTTGGGCGTAGCGCGGGTCGCCGTTGAGGTTGTGCTGCTCGTGCGGGTCGTTGCTGAGATCGTAGAGCTCGTCAAAGTCGTAACCGTTATACACGTACTTCCAGCCGTCGGCGGTGATCGAGCGCTGGATGCCGTACTGCTCGTTGCCGTTGGACTGGGTAAACACCGCGGTACGCCAAGTGTCTGGCGTTTCGCCGCGTAGCCACGGCACGAGACTGTAGCCACTGCACGGCAGGTCGCTCTCGGTGCCGGTCAGTTCGAGTACGGTTGGCGCGACGTCGGTCAACGACACCGGCGCATCGACCACGCGGTCGCCCACGATGCCCGGCCCGGCGATCATCATCGGCACGTTGTAGGCGCCACGGAAACACGGCAGACCCTTGCACCACAAGCCGTGCTCGGCGGTGTAATCACCGTGATCCGAACAATACATCACAATCGTGTTGTCAGCCTGGCCACTGGCCTCCAAGGCCTCGAGCACTTGGCCAAACAGCCAGTCTTCATAGGTGCAGAAGGCCCAGTAGTGACGGATCGCCTCGCGATGTTCGTCGTCGGTGAGTTGATCGAAGAAACTGCGCGTGCGCTGATACAGATGTGGCCGGTCTGTGAGCGTGTCATGAAAGTTGGCCGGCAAGGGAATGTCGACATCGGCGTACATGTCGAGAAAACGCTGCGGCACCACGTACGGATCGTGCGGCCCCAGCGTTCCGCAGTACAGGCACCACGGATCGCTAGTGGCGTCTTTGCTAGCCAGCACCTGCTTGGTCACATCAACCACGTGCTGGTCGCCGAAGGGCTGCTCGTTGATTCCATAGTGCACGTAATCGCGCCAGCCGGGGCGAACGATCTCGCCAGGCTTGCGTACACGCTCAGGGCGCGGCAAGTCTTCGGCCATCTTGGCGTAGCCGTCCCACTCGAGGCCCATGATGCCGGCATGATCTTTCTTGGGGCCAGCGTTGACGCGGTGCTCAGTCCAGGCGTAATCGCGCGGCCCCTGTTCATAGCTGACGTGCCATTTGCCGGAAAAATCACAGGTATAGCCGGCTGCCACCAAGTCGGTGCTCCACAGCCGCGTGCCGGGCTTGAGCCCGGTGGTCAGCGCGTTTTGCACCGTCACATTATTCCACACACCATGCTCGCTGGGATACACTCCGGTAAAGAAACTCGCACGCGATGGGCAGCAATGGGGTGACGGGCAGAAGGTCTCGCTAAAGGTCACGGCGCGACGGCGGAAGGCGTCGAGCACCGGGGTTTTGACCGGGTGGCCTTCGAGCACCACGTCGCCGCGCTGCTGATCGGTCATGAAGATCAGGATGTTTGGCTTGGCAGTCATAAGGATGTCCTTCTACCGCTGATCCTAACCGAGAAAGCCCATGAATCCATGTCAGCAAGCGTGGAACATGTCAAAAAACAGAGTACACTGCCGGCATGGACCTGCCCCACCTTCGAACCCTCGGCCGCTGGCAGGCACAGCTGAGCGGGCATCCAGACGCGATAATCGCCGGTGGCTTCCTGGCCGGCAACCGCCTCCTGAGCGAGCGCCGCGACCCTGGCGGCAACGACTATCGCTGGCTCCTGCTGCTCGACGGCTCGGGCGCCGCCATCGACGAACACGGCGTTCGCCATGACCTCGGCCCCGGCAGCCTGTTCATTCGCGCGCCCCATACGCCGCATCGCATTATGCGCACCCAAGACGGCACTTGGCTGGAGTTTTTCCTGCGTCTTCCGCTGGCGCTGCATCGAGCCCTGGTCGAACTCGGCGCCATCGACCCAGCCCAACGCATCGCCACCTGCCCAGTCACCGACGGTTTAGTGAGCGCTCTCGAGGCCTTCGTGACGCAACTTGCCGATAGCACCCAGGCCGGCCAAGAAGCGCGGGCCATAGCCGCCGCGAGTTCGCTCCTGGCAACGATGAGCCAGCGCACCGCGCCACGGCCCGATGCGGTTGACCGGGTTCGCCAACAACTCGACGCCAAACCCGTCAACGCCGCATCAATTGCCAGCTTGGCAGCCGAAGCCGGCTTGAGTAACGACGCGCTACGCGCCGCCTTTCACCGCCGCTTCGGCTGCACCCCGAAGGCCTATCACATCCGCGCCCGCGTCGCCGCGGCACAAGCCCTACTGCTCAGCGGCGCCAGCGTAGCCAGCACCGCCGAGCAACTCGGCTACCCCGATCCGTTCTGCTTTTCCAAGCAGTTCAGACGCGTGGTTGGCATCCCGCCGTCACGATTCCGCAATGCCTAGTCCCAAATTGCCTGCTTAACGTTCTCAGGACAGGTCGAACAACAAGAACTCAAGCTCGTCATCAGCCTGCATCGCAAGCTCGGCTTCGCCCTCGATCGCCACACCATCGCCGCGCTGAAGTTGCTGCGCACCGAGACTGCCGCTGCCGTTGACGATCTGCACCCAGGCCTTGCGATCGGCCTGCACCGGCAAGTTCAGTGAACTGCCAGCAGTGAGCTTCGCGGCGTACATGATCGCATCTTGGTGTATGCTCAGCGACGCATCGCGACCATCGCCACTGACCAAGGTATGCAGCACGTTTGGCTCTTCGTGGACAGCGAAGTGCCTCTGATCGTAACGCGGGCTATGACCCTCACGGTCAGGCATGATCCAGATCTGCAGCAGGCGAGTGGTACCCTCACCGGCGGCGTGCTCGCTGTGGGTGATGCCCGTGCCAGCCGACATGACCTGCACCTCGCCAGGGCTGACTACCCCCGATGAACCGGTCGAGTCTTTATGCGCCAGGCCGCCCACCACTGGATACGATATGATCTCCATATCGCGGTGCGGGTGCGTGCCGAAGCCTCCGCCAGCGGCAATCAAGTCATCATTGATAACGCGCAGCGCAGCATATCCGAGCCGCTCGGGATCGTAGTGATTGCCGAATGAAAAACTGTGCCAGCTATCGAGCCACCCAAAGTTGGAGTGAAAGCGATCTTGTGCTGGGTGATGAGACATGGTCATGGCGATTTCTCCTGTTTGCGTTCATCACAATAGTCGTTTAAACGACTATTTCAAGAGGGAGTCCCGGAGTGTTGTGGCTGGGCGGGTTCCTGGTTCCTGGTGCGCGCTTCGCGCGTCGTCGGCATGGTCATCGGCTCTCGGCCGTCTGGGATGATGAGGCGTGACGCGCGCGAGCACCAGCCGGCATCCAACGCGCCGAAGGCGCGCACCAGGAACCAGGAACCTCCCCTACCGCCCACCTCGAAATGCCGACGGACTCTGCCC
>JAQIBG010000141.1 GCA_027859175.1 Planctomycetota bacterium
ACACAACGGACTCGGGTATATTTTCCTGCGCGTCCCCAATAATATTTTCTTCCAGAAGGCGCTACGCATTCGCCGTGGCGGCGCCGAACTGCCTCCGCCACCCGAGGCCGTTAGCACCAACAAGGAAGACACTGACGCGGCCGAAAAGCAAGACGACAAGTAGGCCCGCTCACTCGTCCCAGACCAACACCATCCCGGCGATCGTGCTCGCGTAAAAACTAACGCTCTTCCGCAATTCAGCCGACCACCGCTTCGGTTCGCCCGCCTCGCTGAACACCCAAGCATGATCGCCACGCGGAATCACCCCAGCGCTCGCCAACTCGCCGCGCTGCGCCATCGTTGCCAAACGCGCACCACACTGTTTGGCGATCTCGACCGCCCGCTCAAACGAAACGTTCAGCGGTAAATACAAGCACGCTCCGCCATCGCTGGCCAGGGCGAGCGATCGCAAATTCGCGCTGTCACCAGCACGCCACGCCTGCAAGGCCCGCAAGGCCCGCACCGTCTCCGGCCGCTGCTGTTGCGCCTCCAACCCGGCAATCACCGTGGCCAAGGCACCAGGTGCAAAGCCGGGCCGCACCACACCTGCCCGTTCGCTGTCGCCGCACACCAATTGGGCTGAGGGCTTGAGTGCCAGCACACTGGAGGCTTGTACTGGTGCCCCGATGAGATTCAGGCGCTTAACCACTGGCACCAGCGACACGTCACTCACATCGGTTTCCCTGAGCACCAAGGCCTCTAAGTGCACACCGTGCAAACGACTCACATCCCGCAGTAAGGTTCGATCCAAGACCAGTCGTTGCATGGATTCAACCGGCAGCGCCGAGATATCGGTGATCGGGTTTTGCCCCAGATCAGCCACCTGCACACTCGCCGCCAAGGCCGGGGCACGCGCCAAACCACAACTGCGCGCGCCAAACTGCCACAGCGGCAACTCTGCCAGCACTTCTGGATGCTCCAGCAACCGGCCATTGAGATGCAAGGTTTGCAGCGGCATGCCAACCAGCACCCGACAATCGAAGCGGCCATCGCGGCCATCATCGCCGCGCGCTGCAAAGCGATGAACTGGCATGCCCATCAGTGGCTCAAGGTCGGGAAGCGGCTCCACTCCATCGATTGCGATTGAGGTCAGATGCATGCCACGCAGGGGCGACAGATCGGTGACTTGTGTCCGGCTGATGTCCAGTAAGGAGAGCGGCATTCCGCGCAGCGGCTCCAAAGACGCAACCGGATTCCGATCAATCCGCAAAGAGAACAAGGGCATGCCCCGCACCGGCTCGAGATCTTGAATCTGATTACCGGCAACATGCAACCAAACCACCTGCTTGCTGGTCAAGGGTGAGAGGTCGGAAATCGCATTATTATCGGCCTCAATCCATTCGAGATCCAAGTTTGCAAGCGGACTGAGATCGGTGATGCCCATCCTTGACACCCGCAGCGAGCGCAATTCATGGGTCTGGCCCAAATAGCCAAGATAACGATGCCCACTCCCCTGCGGCGGCGACTGTGGCGTTTCGATAATGCGATACATCACCTGCGTGCGCGGCGAACGCGCAAAGCACGCATCGATCAAATCCCACGCTGAAGCAAAGTCTTGCTCAGCCCAAGCCTGTGCTGCCTCAACTTCAAGCACCGACAGTGCCGAGGGGCTGTCATCATGGTCCGCGAACAATCGACGTCGTAAGGCGGCGAGTTGCCCGAGATCAAACTCGGGCAATTGCAGGGCCGCCAAGTACGCCCGTGCCAATGCCCGTGCTGCCAATTCACCAGAATAGGCGTTGGCAATATCATTGAAGCCGGCCACGGCCTCATCGAAACGTCCAAGGCGCAAGGCTGCCTCAGGTAGGGCCAGCGGATCGCTGGCAGTAAGGCCGGCAAGGCGCATCACGCGCACCGACAGCAGCTCGGTTTCCTCGGCATAAAACCGGAACCCCAGATTCCCCATGTCAGCACCAGCCAAGGGCAAGGGGTAGTCGGCTTGCAACAAGCGCTCGCCGTCGACATCAATCGACAGGGTCTCACCGATGCGTTCAAAGCCGAGGCGATAGCGCTGGCCGGGCCTGAGTGGGCTCGACCGGCCATGGGCAAAACTTGCCGTCATCGGCTGCTCGTTGCGCGAAATGAAACACAAGCTCCCGGCATAGCCCGAGAACTGACAGCTATACCCACGCGGCACTTCACACCAGGTCGCCATGTCATGGCGCTCGCTGCCCAAAGCCAACTCCACGCCATCGAGCATGCCGGCCGTTAACACCTCCACCTCAATGCGCACGTCGCCAACCACCTGAACTTGATCAAGCCAACACCAGGCCGCTCGCTGCGGCAATAAGCCCTCGGAACCCTGCTCCCAACGCTTGGAAACAGCCACCCGTTCATCGCCGTGGACCGGCACGATGCCCACATCATCCAAATTTTGCGTAGTGCAGTCCCACTCCCAGGCCACCACCCACCGCCCCGGGTCGCGGTCCGGTTGCTGCGTCGCTACCACGGTGATGCCGACGGCCGCCACCAAAGCCAGGGCCACCAAGGTAATGGCACGCACGCGGCGGCGAGTCCACCGAATGGCGCGCGTCCACGTGGAGAAACGGCGCGCCTGAACGGTGACGCCTGCCAGGTAGCGCTCCAGGTCTTCGGCCAAGGCTGCCGCGCTCGGGTAGCGATCTTGCGGCCGCTTTTGCAGGCACTGCAGCGCAATGCGCGCCAGGGGCGGCGGTACTTCGGGGGCAATTTTGCGCGGCAGTGGCGGATCCTTGGTCACCACCGCTTGCATGACTTCCAAAATCGTTTCGCCACTAAATGGTGCCCGCCCGGTCACCGCCTCGTACAACATCACGCCGATCGACCACACATCAGAGCTTGGTCCACAATCCTGGTGCTGCCCGCGAGCCTGCTCTGGCGACATGTACTGCGGCGTGCCCACGGCTTGATCGGTGGCAGTGAGTGAACTCTCCGCACCGATCGCCCGCGCCAGGCCAAAGTCGGTGACGTAGGCGGTACCGTCTTTGGTGATCAATAAATTCGATGGCTTGAGATCGCGGTGCAAAATGCCGCGCTGATGGGCGTGCTCCAGCGCCCGCGCCACAGTCGCCAAGGCACTAATGACAGCCGACTGCTGGGGGCGATCTTGTTGGATCCAAGTGGTGAAATCGGTGCCGCGCACCAAATCCATGGTGAAGAAATCATAGGCGCCTTCGCGCCCCACTTCGCGCAAGCCAACAATGTTGGGATGATCGAGTTTGCGCGTTGCCTCGGCCTCTTGCTCAAAGCGGCGCAGGCTGACCCCATTCGGGTCACTGAAGCGCAGCAGCTTCAAGGCCACTCGGTCGCCATTGCGGGTGTCTTCGGCCTCGTACACGATGCCCATGCCACCCCAGCCAATCGACCGGATGATGCGGTACGCCCCAAGCTGCTCGAGCGGCGGCAAACCCTCACGCGCACCCGGCAACGACGGGTGGTCGGTACGCGTGGGCGTATCGCCGGGCACGCTGCTGCCAGCAGCTTCGTCACTATCGTTACCAGTCGGCATGGGATTCTATCCCCAGCCTAGCCGCTGCGCAGGGGCAGTGCAATCATGCGCAAGCGGGGCTAGCTGCCAACCCCGCAGGCCGTATTTCAACAGCCCGCAAAGGCCCACACTGCTCAGGTCTTAGACAGAAAGCGAATGCAGAACGGGTAGCGGTAGTGCGCGCCATTGGAGGCCTTGATCGCGCCCTGAATGTTCCAGACCACGCTCATAATCAGACACGCGATCAGCATCGGAATCCCAATCAGCACCAAGCACAGTACGCCGCTGACGATAAATGCGATTAGCATGGTAATCCCAAAGTTGAGGGCCTCGCGCGCATGCTCCTCGACAAATTCCGACTCATTCTTCTGCATCAACCATACCACAAGCGGACCGGCCACACCGCCCATCGGAACACCAATAAAGCATCGGTGTCCAAAATTCCCTAAGAGGTGAAGCCAAAACTCTCCTCCTGGTGGGCTATTCGGCCGCCACGAAGCCTGACATCGGCTGATTGGGCGTTGGGCTACCTGAATGCGGACTGCCCCATGAGGCAGCGGCTGTGGCTGTGGCTTCGGT
>JAQIBG010000170.1 GCA_027859175.1 Planctomycetota bacterium
GGTTATCGTCGATCGGGATCGCACTGCCGATCTGGAACTTCACATTCTCCGAGGTGTTTTCACCAATCAGCACGCCATATTCATTCTTGACGAACTGAATGATGTGATGATCCATCTCGTCGCCGCCAACGCGCAGACTCTCGGCGCACACAACACCCGCCAGCGAGATCACCGCCACTTCGGTGGTGCCACCACCGATATCAACGATCATCGAACCCAGGGCCTCGGCAACCGGCAGACCAGCACCGATCGCGGCCGCCATCGGCTCGGGGATCAGGAACACCTTACGCGCCCCCGCATTCATCGCCGAGTTTTTGACCGCGCGTTTTTCAACTGCAGTAATGCCAGACGGCACCGCCACCACCAGGCGCGGGCGATAGACCCCAAAACGCCGGCCATGAGCCTTCTGGATGAAGTAGCGCAGCATGACTTCGGTGATGTCAAAGTCGGCGATGACGCCGTCTTTCATCGGGCGAATTGCTTCGATATTACCCGGCGTACGCCCGAGCATGATCTTAGCGTTGTCGCCCACCGCGAGGCGGCCGCCATATTGAACAACCCGGTTGGTGCCTTTGTAGACCGCCACCACGGACGGCTCAGAGATCACCAGACCGCGGCCCTGAACGGCCACCAGCGTATTCGCCGTGCCTAGGTCGATACCCAGGTCGTACGAGAACATACCAAGAACGCCGTCGAGCCAGCCCATTTGTCCTCTTATACTTAGGGCATCCAGACGGCGCCGCAAGGGTGGGGGTCCAAAAGGGGACGACTGCGGGTGGCTCGGCGTTGCAAGAGAGCGGCTGGGGCGGGGAGCGCTCACGAACGCGACGCGAAGCATCGCAAGCGCCCCAACGGTGAACACGGCTACCGATAAGCGACGCCAGACACCGGAAACGCCGCACACCGAACCCCCAACGCGAAACGAGGCTGCCCTGCAGAACTGGACCTAGCCCACGAAAAAACCCGCGCTAGTCAGCACGGGTCTTTTCGTTTGTGAGCTAGGCCCAGTTTTTACAGGGCAGCCTTGGCTTGTTCAACAATCGCCTTGAAGGCCTCAGGCTGGTGGATGGCCAGTTCGCTGAGTTGCTTGCGGTTGAGGATGATGCCAGCGGCGTTGAGACCGGCGATGAGCCGGCTGTAGGGCAGGCCCTCGTTGCGGCTGGCAATGTTGATACGAGTGATCCACAAGCGGCGGAAGTCGCGCTTCTTCAGCTTGCGGCCAATGTAGGCCTGGTTCTCGGCGCGCTTGATGGCGGCGAGGACGTGACGGTACATGTTCTTGCGACCGCTGTAAAAACCGCGGGCGCGCTTCATCAGGCGCTTTTTCGCGCGATGCTTAGCCGGGACTCCGGTTGCACGCATGATCTATTCCTTGCTATCAGGCCCCGCCACCGACGGCGACGGGAGAGGCCAAAGGCCTACTTGGGTTTCGTGAAAGGCTCGCTTAGCGGGCGTAGGTGCCGCGCAGCTTGCTCAGCATCTGCACATAACCTTTGGCGGTGGTCGTTGCCGGACCGCGCAGGTTGCGCTTACGCTTAGGGCTGCGGTGGGTCAGCAAGTGGCGCACGCCGCATTGGCGACGAACGATCTTGCCGTTCCGGGTGATCCGGAAACGACGCAGCGAAGCCTTGTGGGTCTTCATCTTGGGCATGATGGCTCCAGTCCCCCAGTCAAACAGGGGCGGAGCAGGCTAGATGGCAGGGACGCCTTGGCAAGCCTGTTTAGCCAGAAATGTGGGACGTGGTGCGGATCGGCTAGCGGCAGGGCCGATGCCGACCAAGGCCGGGCCTTAACGCCCGTCCAGCAGGCGGTCACCCAAACGGTCATCGAGGGCCGAATTGCTGATGATCATGCGCCGAACGGCCTCGATATCGTACTCAACACGGCGCCACCACACCTCTTTGCCGTCATAAATGACGTAGCACGAACGCGGATCCATGTCGCGGGGCTGGCCAACCGAGCCAATGTTGACGATCGCCGGCCGCTCATCGAGCACCCAGTGGTAGTCCATCTCGCGCAGCGTGTGCCAGCTATAGTCATCACCAGTAATCAAGCCGGGGCGGTGGCTATGACCGATGAAAGCGACCTGGTCAACCAACTCGAAGTTCTCTTGAAGAAGCAACTGGGGGTCTTCACCGGTAAAACTGATGCCCTTGGTATGCTCCTCGAGGATGTACTCCTCCAGATGCTGCCGCGGACTCGCGTGCACAAACAGGGCCCGCTCTTGGGTGAAACTGGTCGGCAGACTGGTCAGCCACGCCCACTGGCGCCGCTTACGGCCAAACCAATTGAGCGCGCCTGGCTTGGCGACCTTATTGGTCCACAAGGCGGCCTGACGAGCGCTGCGGTTAAAACCAATCGGTTCGTGGACCACGGCGTGGTCATGGTTGCCCATGATCATGTGCTCACGGTCGCAGGCCTTGATGACCTTCTCCATACATACCATGGGTTCCGGACCGTAGCCCACGACGTCGCCGAGACAGTAAACCGCCTCCACGTCTTGCGTGCGCATATCCTCAAATACCGCATCGAGAGCGATGCGATTACCATGGATGTCGCTAATCAAAGCCACACGACGCATAGGCCGGATTAGACAGGCCGTAGCCTCGTTCTCCACCTAAAAGTCGACCGGCACCAAGCTTCCGTATGTAGGACCACAAAGGTCCAAGACCTTGCTTTACTCTGCGCAAACTGCCATCGCATGGTTCACCGTGCGATCGCGCTGGAGAAGCGAT
>JAQIBG010000186.1 GCA_027859175.1 Planctomycetota bacterium
ACCCATAGCATTGTCTTCAGAATTGGTTCGTTGGGTCTGGGCTCAATGAGGAACGGATGCGGACCGCGGGCTGAAGCCCACGCCACGGACAGCCGTGCTCCACACCAGGGCTGGCACCACCAATACGGCGCCAAGTGTCATGAACACCGCGTTCATGACAAAGCCAAGAAACTTGCGCAGCATGAATAGGATCGCGAGCAGGATCAGCGCGCCACCGAGGCCAATCAGGGTGACAATGCTGCGACCGAATCCGAACAGTTCGTCGCCGCTGCCGGTCGTATCTACCGCTGCAGGCTCGGCCGCTGCGAGGGCAGCGAGCGGGAGCATCAGCAGCAAGTAGCGGACGCAGGCCACGGTCGGTCTCCTGTCTCTATGATCCCCGTGCGCGGCGTCGGGGTCAAGTAGGATTGCCCGGCACAATTGGCTTTTATAGGAAGACGGCTAGCCCGCACGCGATTGGTGCGGCAATCAACACGGCGTCGAACACGTCGAGGTAACCGCCAAAGCCGGGTAGGCCGGCGCCGGAGTCTTTGACCCCAGCGGCGCGCTTGAGACAGCTTTCAACCAAGTCACCAATGACGCCAGCCGGCCCCAGGATCAGGCCCCACACAATAGGTTGCCACAGACCGGCGAAAACCGCAGGGGGGTTGATCATTTGCAGTAGCCAGGCGAACAGAAAGGTGCCACCCACCGAACCAAACAGCGAGGCCACGAAACCTTCCCAGGTTTTGCCGGGGCTCACTTTGGGCGCCAGCTTGTGCTTACCAAACGCGCGGCCGCCAAAATAGGCCGCAATGTCACCACATTTGCAGGTTGCCAGCGTTAGTACCAGTAGCTTAGCACCACGACTGGGGTCGTCAGGGGTAGCAATGCAACTCAGGGCTACCAGCAGATGCATGCTCACGCCCAGATACACGATGCCGAGCATGGTGGCGGCCACGTTGGCGGTGAAGTTCTCCAGGCCATGCCGCATCATCTGCACTAGGCAGACCAGCAGTAGGGCTGAGCTCAGTAAGACGCCCGGCAGCGGCACCGGGGTCTCAAGGAGATTCTGCCCCGGGAAGACCAGGAGCACGAGCGGCACCGATACCACGGCGATCGACCACGGCTGTACGCCGGGCGCCAGGGGTCGGCACAGCCGTGCATACTCACGGGTCGCGGTTAGGAGCACTAGGATGGCCAGGGCCATCGAGCCCCAGTGAACTGCCAGCAAGATGTCGGTGGCGATCAGGCCGAGCGCCACCGCAGCCAGCAAAGGTCCGAAGAGTAAGCGGTTACGGAGTTCCGAGCCCATCTGCCGCCCAAGCTAGGCGGCCCGTCAGGCGTCGCCAGTGGGAAAGCCAACCGGCAAGTCTGCCAAGTGCTCCGCTGCCATGATCTTGGAGAGACTCGGCGGCGACAAGGCCGTTGCGATCCGCGCGCGCTTGCTACCCTACGCGCTTCCCTGATTCAAGGAGGCGCCCGTGGCCAGTATCCTGCCCGAGGAAGGCTACACCTTCGACGATCTCTTGCTCGTTCCGGCTCGGAGCGAGGTGGTGCCGCGTGAGGTGTCGGTGGCAACCGCCCTGACCCGCCGGATCCATCTCCAGGTGCCGGTTCTCTCGGCCGCGATGGACACCGTGACCGAGCACCGCTTGGCCATCGCCTTGGCCCAGATCGGTGGCATTGGGATCATCCATAAGAACCTGACCGTTGAAGAGCAGGCCCGCGAGGTCGAGCAGGTTAAGCGCAGTGAGAACGGCGTCATTACCGACCCGAAAACCCTGCCCGCAACTGCCACCGTGGGCGACGCCCTCGCCACCATGGATCTGCACAAGGTCTCCGGGATCCCGATCCTCGACGGCAAGCAGGTGGTGGGCATCGTTACCAAGCGTGACCTCAAGTACCATCGCAGCGAAGATACGCCGATCACCGAGGTGATGACCAGCGATCTACTCACGTCCAAGCCTGGCATCAGCCACGACAAGGCGCGCGATCTACTGTATGAACGCAAGGTTGAAAAGTTGGTGCTGGTCAACAGCCGCGGTAACTTGGCCGGCCTGATCACGCTCAAGGATCTTGAGCTGCAGCAGGCCTACCCAGAAGCGTCCAAAGATGAGCGCGGCCGCTTGCGGGTTGGCGCTGCGGTTGGCGTGGGTGAGCTCGAGCGCGCCGCGGCCCTGGTGGCGGCGGGTGTTGATGTGATCGTTGTCGATTCAGCCCACGGCCACTCAAAGAACGTCATGAGCACCGTGTCGGCGATCAAGGCCAAGCACGATATCGACATCATCGCCGGTAACGTGGCCACGGCTCAAGGCGTCAAAGACTTGATCAAAGCCGGTGCCGACGCGGTCAAGGTGGGCATCGGCCCGGGTTCGATCTGCACCACGCGTGTAGTGGCCGGTGTGGGCGTGCCGCAGCTCTCTGCGATTATGGACGCCACCAAGGCGGCCAAGAAGGACGGTATCCCGATCATCGCTGACGGCGGCATCAAGCTGTCGGGCGATATGGCCAAGGCGCTCGCAGCCGGCGCTGCCGCCGTGATGCTGGGCTCGATGCTGGCTGGTACCGACGAATCGCCGGGCGAGGAGTTCCTGTATCAGGGCCGCTCGTTTAAGGCCTATCGTGGCATGGGCTCGATCGGCGCCATGGTCAAGGGCTCGGCCGACCGCTACTTCCAGGGCGGCAACAAGGCTGACAAGCTCGTGGCCGAAGGCATTGAAGGCATGGTTCCGTCTAAGGGGCCGGTGTCGACGGTGGTCTACCAGATGGTTGGTGGTTTGCGGGCCTCGATGGGCTACTGCGGCGCCAAGGATCTGCGCACCTTCGAGCGCAATGCTCGATTCCGCAAGATCACCGCGGCCGGCTTGCGCGAGAGCCATCCGCACGACGTTCAGATTACTAAAGAAGCGCCGAATTATCGACCCGAATAGGCGGTCGGCACCAACGGAATTTCCCAGCGGCGCCGACATCAGTCGGCGTTGCTGCGTTTAGCAGGGGCACAACAGTGAAGCACGAAACGGTGGTTATTCTCGACTTTGGCAGCCAAGTCACGCAATTGATTGCGCGGCGGGTGCGCGAGGCCGGTGTGTTTTGTGAAGTGCTGCCGTGCACCGCGCCGATGGAGCGGATCCTCCAGTCTGAGCCAAGCGGCCTGATCTTCTCGGGTGGCCCCGCCAGTGTGTACGCCAAGGGTGCACCCACGATCGATGCGGCTATCTATCAGAAGGGTCTGCCGATTCTTGGCATCTGCTACGGCATGCAGTTGACCGCTCACCTCAACGGTGGCGAAGTTAAGAGCGCCGGCGAGCGCGAGTATGGCCGTACCACCCTGCGCCTGACCAAGGAAGACCCGCTGTTCAAGGGCCTGCCCCACGACCAAGTTGTGTGGATGTCGCATGGTGACCGCATCGATGCGATCCCCGATGCCGAGGTCATCGCTGAGAGCGATAATTGCCCTTTTGCCGCGGTGCGCATTGCGCCGATCAATTTCCATGGCGTGCAATTTCACCCTGAAGTGGTGCACACCGATCATGGCACCGCGATTCTCCGCAATTGGCTGTTCGAGGTGGTGGGCTGCCGCGGTGACTGGCACATGGCGTCGTACATCGAAGAAGAGATCAAAACCATCCGCGAAGCGGTTGGCGATAAGGAAGTCATCCTCGGTCTGTCAGGCGGCGTTGACTCCAGCGTGGCGGCGGTGTTGATCCACCGCGCCATCGGCAAGCAACTCACCTGCGTATTCGTCAACAATGGCGTGCTGCGCAAGGGCGAGGCCGACGGCGTCCAAGAGATGTTTGCCGATTACATCGGCGAAGGCCTGGTTTACGTTGATGCATCAGACCGCTTCCTCGACAAGCTGGCTGGCGTCAGCGATCCCGAGAAGAAGCGCAAGATCATCGGTCACGAATTTATCGAAGTGTTCCGCGATGAAGCCGAACGCATTAAAACCGAGCACGGCGGCAAGGTGCACTTCCTGGCCCAGGGCACGCTTTATCCCGACGTAATCGAGAGCCAGTCGGTTTACGGTGGTCCGGCCTCGGTGATCAAGAGTCACCACAACGTAGGTGGCTTGCCGGCCGATCTCGAGCTCGACCTGCTCGAGCCCTTCAAATTCTTGTTCAAAGACGAAGTCCGCGCCATCGGCACCGCGCTCGGCCTGCCCGATTCGGTGGTGTGGCGTCAGCCCTTCCCGGGCCCCGGCCTCGCAGTGCGCATCCTCGGCGACGTCACCGCCGAGAAGGTGCGGGTGCTGCAAGAAGCCGACTTCATCATGCGCGAAGAGATGGACGCGGCCGGCCTCACCCGCGAAATCTGGCAGGCGCTCGTAGTGCTGACCCCGATTAAAACCGTGGGCGTGATGGGCGACGAACGCACCTACGAAAACGTGGCCGCGATCCGCGCCATCACCAGCACCGACGGCATGACCGCCGACTGGTACCGCATGCCCTACGACGTCCTCGACCGGATGAGCAACCGCATCATCAACGAGGTCCGCGGCATCAACCGCGTGGTCTACGACATCTCGAGCAAGCCGCCCGCGACTATTGAGTGGGAGTAAGTCTGTGCGGGTTTCGGATATCCTCGATTTGATTGCTGGCTTCGATGATGCTGGCGTGCGGTATCTGGTGGTTGGGGGTTTGGCGGTGATCGCTCACGGGTACATACGTGCCACCGTCGACATTGATCTAGTGCTCGATCCCGATGTGGCACAACTCGAGCGAGCGGTCGCCGTGCTCGATTCGCTCGGGTATCGACCCCGTGTGCCGGTAAAGCTTGCAGATTTTGTCAGTCCAGAAGTGCGGCGTCGGTGGCGCGATGACAAAGACATGCTGGCCTTCACGGTGATCAAGGGCAGCGGGTCGTCGCAGTCTGAGGTCGATCTCTTCTTGGAATCGCCGTTCGTATTCGACGAGGCCTATGCCGCAGCCATGGTTCAAGAGCATGCCAGCGGACACTTGATATGCTTCGTGGATTTGCGGCGACTTCGCGACATGAAACGCGCAGCCGGCCGTCCCAAGGACTTGTTGGACCTCGCGGAGTTGGCTAAGATCCATGGCGATGGACCCGATCAGACGAGTTGACGCAGACGACTGGCGTCCCGAAACGGATGCTGAGCGGCTTCGTCGTCAGGCTGGTGAGATGGACTTGACGGCTCGCTTGGAATGGCTGGAAGCCGTCACCACATTCGCTGCGGAGTTACGCAGTCCGCGCACGCCTCACGAGAAGCGGGATACGTCGACCGGCCACTAACAGGCTGTTGAAATACACCAGCCTGCTAGCCTCAAGAAAACCTTGGGCTCCCTGCAGGAGCCATTTCCAAAGTTTTCTTGAGGCGGCTCTTTACCCAGGTGGGTCTGCGACCCCCCTTCAACCCCCAGCAGGCTGTATTTCAACAGCCTGCTAAGAGCCGATTTTGTTGGGTCGGTGAGATGGTCGGGTGGGGACTGCAGCACCGTGTCGGTTGGTCCTCACAATTCTAGTGCAAGAACGCGGCGATGATCTCCCACATGATCAGCAGCATGATGATGAATTCGAGGGCGTGGGCGATGCCGGTTTGGGCAGCTTCGTGGACCATGATTGAGAACTCGCCAATGACCTTTTGCCGGCGCTCGACCGCGGCCCGCCAGGTGGCAACGTGCATGCGTTCAATGGCAAGTTTGTAGATACGTGCGTAGTGGATATCTTCCACCAGCTTCAGGGCGTTTTCGGAGCGGTCTACGAAGTTGGCGACATCGATTTGTAGGCGATGAATGCGTGACAGGGCCCGACGCGAGCGCCGGGTGCGGCCCCATAGGGTGCCGGCGGCCAGATTAGCACCGTGATTATACAGATCATTCAGCTCTTGCTCTAAGATGCTGTCGAAGCGCTGGAACTCCAGGGCGAGCGCCAGGCTCATGGCCAGGAGGTGGGGTACATCTTCGCCGGGATCATTGGTTAATTCGATGGCGGCATCCCATTCAACGACAACCAGATCAGCGTCAGAATAGGAGATGCTCGATTGGGCAATCCTTTGGATCATGGTGTTGGCGGGTCGCCAGTGCTGGGGTTCACCCAGTAGCAAGCGAGCTAGGTCGGGGCTCACGCGCATTTCATCAGGCGTGACCTCCCGTTCGAAGGCAAAGATCCGCACCAGCATGTAGCTTTCGTGCGCAGGCCATTCAATTGGGCGCACCAGGGCTGGATTGAGAATGGGGCGCCAGGTCCGAATGAGTTCTGCTGCGGTATCGGTGATGGCCGCACTGCGTGACAGCGCAGTGGCTTGGCCGGCCAGATCAGCCCAAGGGACCGGACTGGGGCTTGCGCTTGCCTGGTTACCGAGGCCAACGCGCCAGCATACCGCCGCAACGCCAAAGGTGAAAAGGATCAGTTCAGCGGGCGCCGAGATAATGCTGCCGTCATCGACTGGTAATTGGCATTCGCCGAGATCGATGACCAGGAGGACTTCGCGTAAAGACCCAAACACGCTAATGCGATTTGGTCGCAGACGCGTTGCGTGGGGCATCTTGAGGCAACGCAATGCGACGACATCAATGTCGTCAGCGATCTCGAAGAGGCGATACAGCAGCAACTCTCCGTCGGTAACGCAGGGCAGAGAGTGAGTTGGGCTGGCGGTGGTCATTGGGTGCGGCCTCGGGCCTGGACCTTGTTCATGAGATGGGCAACGATTTGTCGATAGAGTTCTTCACCGAGGAGTTGGTCTTCTACTTCGGATTCAAGGCTTGGGTTGTCGTTGATTTCGATGACGAGGGCATGTCCGTCGACGTCTTTGATGTCAACGCCGTACAGGCCATCGCCGATCAATCGGGCGGCCTTGACAGCCGTGCGCGCTACAGTGCTCGGAACTTGTGACAGGGGGACGCAGTCGTGATCGCCAAGGCGACCAGACTTGGTGCTCGCATGGTTGACGATCTGCCAGTGGTCACGCGCCATGTGATAGCGACAGGCGTAGAGGGCCCGGCCCTCGAGTACGCCAATTCGCCAGTCAAAGGGCGTGGGCACAAAAGCCTGGGCGATGATCACTGCTGACTGCGCCAGTAATTCCTGACAGCGTGTTATCAGTTGGTTTGAGTCTTCGACCTTGAAAACCCCGCGTGAGAATGATCCATCTGGTATTTTAAGGACCATTGGCAGGCCCAGTTCAGCAACCAGTTGATCATAGTTGGGTTGCGGATCGCGGGTCACCAAATGCGAGGGCGGCATCCCAATATGATGACTGCTGAGTAGATCGTGAAGGAATACCTTATTGCAGCACTTGAGGATCGACTCGGGGTCGTCGATCACAGCCATGCCTTCACGTTCGGCTCGGCGTGCCAGTTGATAGGTGATGTGGTTGATGGCGGTGGTGCAGCGAATCAGCAGCGCGTCAAATTCGAGTAGACGTGGGGAGTCTTCGAGGGTAATCACTTCGGGGCTAAATCCAACTGAGCGTGCTGCACGTTCAAACAGGCGGATTGCACCCTTATCGCTGGGGGGCATTTCTTCGTTTGGGTCTACCAGAATCGCCAGATCAAAGCGAGTGTTGCGGTGACTATGGTTGCGCCACACGCGGCGACTGAAGAGGTCGAGCGATTCGGCGAAAAAGGTTTCACCTTGGTCGTTGAGTTGATCGATCGCCCCGATCCGAACCGTGTCAATTACCAGTTTGCTACCACGCGCTTTGAGGCGGGCATGTATAATGGGTGCCGGGTAGCGGCCGAATATGGCGTTGGCAATCTTATTGAATTTATCGTCTTGGCTGCGCCCAAAGCAGATCAGCAGTTCGTCAGGGAGATCTTGATCGCGGCTGGCGGCGCTGCGGTGCCAACTCAGGCTCGGTGGAACGTGGTCTGGATCGGTGAGTTCAATAAGTGTGCTAACCGATGGCATGGCACGCTTTCCGCGAGCCTCGGTGAGTAGTGAGACGTAGTAGCCGATGCTGAGATAGCTACCATCGCGGCATAGATTGATGATGCGCCGGTTGTTGGCCTGGCCGTCGCCGCCAGCGAGGTAATCGGCAGCAGCGACCACATTGGGGCCGCTGGCGTAGGGTGACCATTCGGTAAGGCTGTCGACGATGATTGAAGGGCTGAGCATGGTGATTAATCCTGAGATGGCGGCGCGCGAAGCACCACCGCGGTCTGTAAACGGCGACTGCCAAAACGGCACATGCGTTCAATTTCGCTGCGCGCAACTGGGCAGTGTTGGCAATCGACTGGTATCTGGTCTTTGCCGGGGTCGGGATCATGGAGGTAGAAGCAGTGGGTATCGTGTCCGGAAACAACGACCCAGTGCGGTGCTTTGGTATTATCAAGACGCCAGGTACTAATCAGCAATAGCACCACGGCGCCAGTATCACAGGCTTGCTCGATCAGTTCGGGTGCGATGCCGGCTTGATGAACGGGTATGCCGGCTGCGCTTACGGCGGCGCGGAAGTCGGCGTCAACTTGGCGGATGATGGTCTTTTTGCTTTCTTGGCGCACGCCATCCAGGAACAGGGGTTCCGAATTGGTCAGCCAGATTTCTGGCACCAAGCCGCGTTTGCGCGCGGCCAGTGCCAGCCCCATAGGATGGCATCCGCCGTGTCCTGAGGTCATGAAGATGGTGGTGGCTTCGCGCCACAGCTGAATTTCTTCGGCAAGGCTGGCTTGGTAGCTGGGCAAGAGATAATGCAGCGCCATCATCAGCGAAGCAGGGCCGCAGGTGAATGAGGTTTGCTGAGGCATCCATTCTAAGGGAATCAGCTTGGTGTTGGCCTGCGGGTGGAGGATGCGCTTTTGCATCCGCAAGGCATCGTCGTGGTTGCTGTAATAGTCGCGATGGATGCCGAAGCTTCGGTAGCCTTCGCTGCGATAGAACTCGATCGCGCTGAGGTTGGAATTGGCGACTTCGAGGCGCAGGTCGATGCAGCCACGCTGAACCGCCGCATCTTGCGCTACCGCCATGAGGCGGCGGCCGATCCCGCGACGATGATGAAGCGGCGACACGGCGAGGCTATAGACGCGTCCGAGCCGTGTGCCCTGGTGGTGGATGACCAGGATATATCCTGCAATGTTGTCGTCATCGACCGCAACCAGAAACACACGGTGTTCTTTGTTCAGCCACGACCTCAGGGTGCGCCGGCTGAAACGATCAGCGACGAAGGCGGCGGTTTCGACCGCAACGATGGCATCGAGATCGGCCAGGGTGGCCTCGCGAATAGTTAGCCCCATGGGGTGTCGCCGATGACCTGATGGATTACTAGCCGGCTTTGCCAGAGGACACGGGCCTGCCAATAAGGATCGGCTGGAACAAAGTGAGCGCGCATTGCCTGGGCCTGCACGGTACGAGTGGCCTTATCCGGGCAGCCCGCAGCCCAGATGGCCGCGTCATCAAGCAAAACCGCAAACAAGGATTCGGTTCCGAGGGTGCCAAATTCGAGGGTCACGTAACAACTGGCGCGGCCCAGGGCGGCGTGCCAGACATCGTCGAGCAGTCCCCATTTGGGAACGCTGGAGGAGGTGCCGGAGGCCGGGTGGGCCAGCGCGTCACCAAAGAGCTGCGCAGCGGTAGCGAGGCCCTCCGATCCACTCGGATGATCACAGATCAACTCGGCGTAAGCGTAGGGCCCAAGCCCGCTATGGACGTCGAGGCAGACCACGTGGCGCTTCGCGAGGGCGTAGTGAGCAATCAACTCTTCGCTCAGCAGGCGACCGAAGGCCGGCTCGTGGCCACCAAAGAAGGGGCCGTTCGGATCAGTATACTGACCGCCGCTGATGCCGATCTCATAGGCTTGGTCACCCAGTGTCTGGCGTGCAGCGGCGAGGGCTGCCTGACGCTCGTCGCGGTGGCGCAGCCGTAAGCTGGGAACGAGTTCCGCATAATGGGGATTCGCTGGAGGAGGCTGGATGAAATTGATGCCGTTTCGATTCAGGTCGACGCCGTGCTCGTCGCAGCGACGATTCCACGCATAGCCCCAGGGGTTGAGGGCATGAACCAGCAGAATTGCCCAGTTGCTGGGCAGCTCCCAGCGCTGCGCGTCAAAGGCTTGGAGGAGATCAAGTTGAACCGCAGAGCCGACGGCGCCTTCGATGCCATGAACCCCAGACAGCACCACGAGCACGCGGTAGGCATCGGGCTTTCCGATCCACAGGCTGCGGGCCTGGAGCGGAGCGCCACTGGGACAGCTTATCGGTTTGGGATAGGCGTGGACAGTATCCTTGAGCGACAGCGCGCTGACGGCGCGCTGCCATGAGGTGTCAGCCTGCTCGAAGTCGCCAGCAAAGGCTGCGGCTTCAGGCAGAAGGAGGGACTGACGCACGGCGCCGAGCTCCTTGCCGGCTGTCTCGAGACAGCCTGCGGGGTGAAGGGGTAAGGCCCCGGAGAAAGGCCCCGGGGAAAAGAGCGTCCTCACGAAAACCTTAGGAAACTGCGACGACAGCGAGCTCCGGGTCTTGGTGTGGCTAGCAGGCTGGCGGATTTCACCGGCATTCTAGCTGTGGATAGCCGGGTATTATCCACCCTGCTGGCGCTCAGCAATACAATCTCTCCCTCCAGGTCAACTGTGCTGCTGGTCTGTATGCTTTGGTAAGCGCTTGGCTTTATCCAGGCGGTCACGAAGCTCCGCAGCGTGTCTGATATCGTGCTCGCCGTTCTCAACGCTCGCTACAGCCATACCGCCCTCGGGGTGCGGTATTTGCTGGCTAATCTGGGTGAATTGCGCGAGCAGGCGGTGCTCGAAGAGTTCCTGATTGTCGATGACCCGCAGCGCATCGTTGAGCGCATCCTGCGGCATCAGCCGCGGATCGTAGCGCTGAGCTTGTCGATCTGGAATGTGGCGCCGAGTCGCCGGGTGATCGCGCTGCTCAAGCAGATTGACCCGGCAATCAAGGTGGTGGTAGGCGGCCCGGAAGTGCGCTTTACCGAGCAGCCAGAGGTAGACGCCGACGTTGTGGTGCGGGGCGAGGGCGAGGTGGTATTCCCCGGTATCTGCGCCGACCTGTTGGCTGGGCGCAGCGTTGCCGCGATCGTTGATGGCGTTCTGCCAGACGTGGATCAGTTGGTGCTGCCGTATGACGATTACAGCGATGAGGATATTCGCCAGCGGATCATTTACGTTGAGTCGAGTCGTGGCTGTCCGTTCCGGTGCGAGTTCTGTTTGTCGTCGATGGACAAGAAGGTGCGCCGGTTTGCGCTTGAACCCTTATTGGCAGCCTTCGAGCGTTTGATCGCCCGTGGCTGCCGCTGTTTCAAGTTCATCGACCGCACCTTTAATTTGGACCTGACGACCTGCCAACGCCTGCTGGACTTCTTCTATGAGCGCTGGCCGCGTGATGCAGCAGGCGCCTTGGTGTCGCCAGAGATGAGCCGTCAGGTTGCGCAGGGGGTTGATCGCAACGATAGTTTTTTCCTGCACTTTGAAATGGTCCCCGATCGTTTTGATGAAAACCTGCTTGATGGGCTGGCGCGCTTCCCGGCCGGCGGGGTGCAGCTTGAGGTTGGCGTTCAAACGCTCGACCCGGAAGCGGGTAGGCGGATCAGCCGACGCATCGACGCTGAGGCCACCGCGCGCAACATCGGTCTGATTCGCCAGCGAACTGGTGCCCACATCCATGCCGATCTGATCGTGGGCTTGCCGGGCGAGGATGTGGCCGGGTTTGCCCGCAGCTTCGATGAACTGCGCGCCATGGGGCCGCACGAGATTCAGGTTGGGATTCTGAAGTTGCTGCCGGGCGCTCCGATCGCTCGTCATGTCGAACCGCATGCGATGCGGTTCAATCCGCAGCCGCCGTATGATGTGTTACAGACGGACTGCATTCCGTTTCAACGCATGCAAGAACTCAAGCGCTTCGCTCGTTACCATGATGTGTTTGTGAACAGCGATCGCTTTGCTGGTGCGATGGCTGCCTTGATGGATACCGCGGCCAGCGCTTTTGCCGCGTTTGATGCCTTTGCGCAGTGGGTTTTTGCTGAAACCGGGCAAGACCATGCCATTAACCAGCAGCGCCAGTATCGCTTGGTCATGAGTTACTTGTGTGATCGGCAGGGGATGCTCGCTGAGCGTGTGGCAGCACTGTTGATTGAGGACTTTCTCCGTCATGGCCTGCGGCGTTACTTGCCGGAGTGTCTGCGGCCTTTTGAGCAGCGGCCTGAACCCACACGTTAGGGTGCGATGCCTCTGTGATGCCCGACTGTTGAGCCCGGCCTCGCACTGGCAATGATGCGGCCATGGGACGCGGCAATAGACAGACCAAGAAGCGTGGTGGAGCCGGACAAGGGCGGGCCTCGGCTGAAGAATTTCTGACCAAGAATGCCCAGCGCCCGGAGGTCATCACCACCGAGACGGGCCTCCAATTAGAGCATCTGGTGGTAGGCGAGGGCGCCGTGCCTAGTGAAAACAACACGGTCACGGTTGATCAGCGCATCAAGCTGCTCAACGGCAATATCATTGGCGATACCTTTCGCGACAACCGGCCCGATACCTTCAGCCTGCTTGAGGCTGTTGAGGGTTATCGCGAGGGTATCTTGCAGATGCGTGAGGGTGGCCGCACGGTGTTCTATTGCCCGCCAGACTTGGCCTGGGGCAAGAAGGGCGCGGGCAGTAAGATTCCGCCCAACGCGCTGCTCATCTATGATGTGCGCTTACGCGCTATCCGCTGATGTCTGTTACAGACTGAGCGCCGCGCCTGCACCGGCCGCGGTGGCAACCCCAGCCACGCCGGCAGCTTCCACACAGCGAGCATCAGCTAGCAGCCAAGCACCAAGCTGATGGCCTGAGCCGGCTGTTCTACCGCGAGCGCTTTGGTTAGCACCGGTTGATAGAGCGCAGCCAGCAGCAGACCGATCACAGTGGCGTTAATGCCCATAAGTGCTTGGCGAATACGCGGGGCGGCGCGAAGGCGGTCCCACAGCGGCATGAGGGCCGCAACCAGTCCAAATGAGGGCATGAACACCCCGAGCAAGGCCATGCCGGCGTAGCTGAAAAAGGCGCTCCAGGTATTGGTCAGGTTCGCGCCAATAACCGCACCGAGATACGACGAAAAGGTAAAGATCGGACCAGGCATAGCCTGGGTGACGCCATACCCGGCGAGGAACTGGTCATTGCTGAGCCAGCCGGGGCCAACCACTTCGGTTTGCAGCATCGGCAGCACCACATGTCCGCCGCCAAACACCAATGCACCAGTTTGGGCGAAGGCTGCGTAGACTTGGAGATGACTCGGACCCGCTCCTGCCAGCACGGTCGCAACAAGGATAGGCGCTACCACGAGCGCCACCAGGATGCCCCACCCAGTGAGCATGATTGTGTAAGCCCTTGGCGCTGACGCCGGTGTCGGCATCGGGCTTGGGCAGCACCAGGAGGCCGGCCAGGCCGCCGCCGGCAATGATCAGCAGTTGGACCCAGGATCGTGGCGCCAGAAGCATGATGACGGCGGCGATAACAGCGAGGCTGATGCGTTGGGGGTCGCGGCAGCATTTGCGGCCAAGCTTGAGTACCGCATCGGCCACAATCGCCACCACGGCTGCGAGGAGACCGTGGAGCCAGCCCATCAATCCGCCTGACACCGCACCAATGCCAGCGGCGGCCAGCAGCAGTAGCACGCTGGGCATGGTGAAGGCGAACCAGGCGGCAAACATGCCGAGCAGGCCACCGCGTCGAAGGCCCAGGCACATGCCAACCTGGCTCGAGGCCGGGCCCGGCAGGAACTGGCAGAAGGCGATCAGGTCGGTGAATTCGTCGGGCTCAATCCACTTGCGCTTGTCGATCAACTCACGCTGGAAATGCGCCAAGTGGGCATGGGCAACCGGGCCACCAAAGGCAATGCAGCCGAGGCGCGCCATGACAGTCACAATCTCCAACACGGATCCCCGTGCTGCGCTGGCTTCCTCTGACATGGCCGTGCATGGTGGCGAAGCCCGGTTGATGGGAAGAGCCGGTTTTGCGCTACGACGAACGGGTCAGGATGCTCTCGTCGGTATGGTCGAAATCACGCCCGTAGATCTGCAGCTTGGTGCTCTCGTTGTAGGGCTGGCGCGCGCCAGTTATTCGGGGCTTGGCTTGGTGGCGATCCAGGGCCAGGCCTGGGGCGTGGAATCGCGGCTCAGGCTGGGGTGTCCGATCCACGTTACCTCGTGTTTGTTGAACCAGAGGTGGGTGGTAACGCCGTTGGGGAGGTCTTGAAAGGCCTTGAGCGCGTCGAAATCAGTGACGCCTTGAAGTTTGACGGTGAGCACGAAGCGCTGACAATTGCCGAGTTCGATCCAGCGATCAACGAAGGTATGCAGTCGTTTGGGATAGCAGATGATGTCTGAACAGATCCAGTCTGCCTGGTTGTGGCGTGGGTCGAGGGCAAACGCGCTGCCTTGTTGAAAGCTGACATTGGGCAGTGCGGTGATGCGGTCATCTAGCGGCGCCTTGTCGATCGCGATCACCTCGCAGCCGTAGCGCGCCAGGGCCCAGGTCCACGATCCGGGGCTAGCGCCGAGGTCGTAGACTTTCTGTCCGGGCTGAGGCGTGTCGCCGAGTAACAGCAGTGCTTCCCATAATTTTCGGTAAGCGCGCGAGGGTGGGTTGCAATGATCTTCGGTTAGGGGCGGTTCGCCACCCGGGAAGGGGCGCGAGTGGGCGCTGGCGTAGAGCAGTCGATCACGGCTGAGCAGCGTGAAAACCCCGCTGGGTCTGAGCTTGGGCCCATCTGGCGGCTCCTGCTGGGCTAGCGGGCGCAGGCCGAGTTTATCGGCGATCAGGCCCGTACGTCGTGGTTCCTGACGTAGCAAGGGTCGCCAGAAGGGCTGGATCGATTTGAGTATTCGCGCCGCATCGCCAATGCTCTCAATCGGGACCTCGTGGACATCAAACCAGACGTCGACTGCCCAGGCGCAGCGATGGGCGGGGCCGTCTTGGAGGTAGACCCGATCTGCAACTTCGCTTACCTGACCATAGGGGGTCAATTCAGCGAGGAGTTGGTCGCTAAAGTCGGGTGCGGCAAGGTATGCTGTGCGCATATGTGCTGAGCCTGGAGGGCGGATCTCGAGGGCAAGTCGCGTTGCGCCGGCGCACCATGCAAAAGGCCTTGGGTGTGGTAATTTCGTATCACCCTCGTTGTCGAGGTATTGCAAGTGCTCCGATTCTGAATGCCTCCGGACAGCCTGCTAGTGGCCGTCTTTTTGCTCGGCGGTTTGATCTGCTGAGAATACCTCGTGCGCTGCTTTGGTTGCGTCAGCTTGGTGACGTTCCGGTCCGGCAAGGAGCCAGGCTTTTTGCTCGGGCTTACCGCGGAAGTCATCCAATGAGAGGCGCAGTGAACCGCCAATCGACCCTGTTGAGTTGCTGACGACATTGCGTGTGGATCCGTAGGTTCCGCTGACGGTTTTGCTCAAGCCCTGGCTGATGCCGTGGGCATTGAGGGTGACCGTGGCCTCGCCAAGCTCACGAATCCCGCCACCCAAGGCGCGACCGAAGGATACTAAGCCCGAACCAAGGTCCTTGGTCAGAGACCAGCCGCCGCTTACCACCTCACTGCCCAGCCCGATTGTGTTTCCGGTGATGTTGCGCAGTCCCCCGCTCAGGCGGTTAATGGCACCGGAAATAATGGTTCCCGAAGTCAGCTTGGGTGACTGTACCGGGCCGGCAATGGTGAACGGGTAGTGGATGTTTTTATCACTGTTTATGGTGCCGTTCAGAGTGAGCTCTTGATTGGTAACGCGGGCATCGATCAAGATGTCGATAGATTGGGCTCCAAGGGCGCGTCGCGTATTGGCGGTGACGAGTTCGCCAAGGGTGTCGAGCGCGTATGCCGTTTGAACCAGCTTGGCATGCAGATCTGGCACCTGCTTGGTGATAGGACCGATCGTGGCGAAGAGTGCCAATGGCGCGTCGGGGAAAGGGTGTGGCTGTGCCCAGGCGCTGGTCAGTGTGAGCGTGCCAACTTTCCCGCTGTCCAATCCGAAACAAATATTGTGACAATCGAGGTAGACGTCCTTGTTGAGCAGGGTCAGGATCGAACCTGTCATGGCATGGTCTTCAAGGCCGATGCTGCCCGATGCGATTACAAAACGTTCAAGCTGTATTGAAGGGAAGCCTTGGAACGCGTTGTCTAGAGAGTCATAGAGATCGGGAATGGCCACGATGCCTGGGTCTTTGGCACGGCCGGCTTCGGTAGTGTTGGGCACACGACGCCCATAGGCCGTTCGGATATTATCCGCGAGATCACGCATGAATGCTGTGCCCTGATCAATGACTTGTCGCACGCTGCCCTTCGGGCCGCCACGACCGGTGAAAATAGTCATGGTCAGGTTGTCGATCCCGCATTGAGGGATCCGGTACGGGCCCTGGATCAGGTCGGTTTTGGCTAGGGTGCCGTGCACGCCAGTAAGGTGGATCAAATTGGTGAGCGGGTAGGGGTCGGGTTGATCAATACCGAGCACTGCTATGTCTACCTTGGCAGCGCCAAGGCTCAGGTCGACGGCACCATTGTTGATCACCAAGGACAAATCGCTCACATCGAAATCAAGATTCTTTATCGCGCAGTCCCAGCTGCGCCCCTTGGTTTGGTCTGAAACCACGAGTGTGAGCCCGCTTACCACAATGCGGTCACAGGCGAGGCCAAAGTGCCCCTTATCGCTTGATGGCGTCGCGGCTGCTCGTGGCGCGAACAGCGTGGGCTTGAACAGGCCTTCAATGGTGGTGCGACCATCACTGCCTCGCGTCACGGTAGCGGTCAGGCCGGTCACAGCGAGATCTTCAATGCGTATCGTGTCTGTCAGCAAGGAGCCGAGTGCAATGGTGGCGGTGAGCGATTCGAGTTGCAGTAGGGCCTGTCCTGGAATGCCTTCGCTTTGCTTGACCTGAACGCCAGTCACCTGAACGCGGCCGGCAAAGGGTTCGATGCTGATGCTCTCGATACTGTGGGCGGGTACGAGGAGATCTGCGGCAAGGGAGCGGGTCAGGCTGAGGGCAATCCAATTGAGGCACAGATAGGTGGTCACCAGGAGGCCGAATAGCACGCCGCAGACAATCAGCGCGATCTTGCGCCAAGGTCTCCGTTTTGGTGTCTGTGCTTGCGCTGTCGCAGCATCACTGCCGATTTCAGGGTTGCTCATCGTTGTTCCACGCGATGGTTGCAACGATGGCAGCGTGGTCGGAGGGGGCGTCGATAAGGGTCTCTTGTGCGACGATGTGTAAATTCTTGGAGACCAGAATCCAGTCGATGCGACCGCCATATCGGAGCGTGGCGGTGCGGTCTTCGATCTGCCAGGTATTCAAGTCGAGGGCACTGGCGATGCGCTCGACCAGTGGGGCCCAGCTCGCATTGAAATCGCCGCAGACGATCAGTGGACGCGGCAGTTGTTCGAGGGTTGCTACGAGCTGCTCGGCTTGAGCCCGCTGCCGAGCACCACTGAGAAAATGGAAGTGCAGGCTCACCACGGTTGCGGTGCGGCCGTGTCCGGCATCCCAGCGTGCGACGGTAAAGCCCTTACCGGGGGCGAATGGGCCCGCTGAAAAAGCAAAGGCCTCGGCATCGCTGAGCTGCCCCTTGGCGGCGATGGCAGTGCCGTATCGCAGGCCGAAGGCGTCAACTTGAGCCCCGCCAACCACGTTGGGGAGCTGTGCAGCCTGTGCCACATGAGTGGCCTGATCGATATGATGGGACCACCACGCCTTGTGATCGACTTCTTGCAGAGCGACCAAATCAACTTGGTGTGCGCGCAAGAGGGCACCGGCCTGGTCGAGATGCTTTTGGATGGTGCCGCGCGCCTGCGTCATTTGGTGCATCCCGGTACTGCGACCGTGGGCGAGATTCAGACTGGCAATGGTAAGGGTATTGGGATTGCAGTCGCCGGCCTCCGCTGCCTTGCTGACCTGGAGGACTTGATGCAGTGGTGCCGACAGCATCCAGGGAATGACCATGGCTAGCAGCGTGGCAAGGATGCCCAGCGAGACAATGCCGCCCCACAGCCAGCGCTTCCGCATCCAGCTTGGTAGGCTCAGCCCCATCCGCCACCGCCTGGGCTTGCGATGACGATGCCTTCGCCAGCGGCAAGGTCGATCGAACTGATCCCGGCAATCGGTTCACGCGTGCCGTCACGCCTGAGTATCCATTGCGCGCCGGGCTGGCCGGGCTGGCCGCCAGCGTAGCCGTAGGGGCCGCTGGTGCGGTGCTGGCTCAGTAGGGACACAGAGACGGCTTCGGTGAAGTGGAGTTGTCTGATGACGCCATCGCCGCCGCGGTGGTGGCCGTTGCCGCCAGAATCTGGCCGGAGCGCAAAGCGCTCGAGGCGCACCGGGTAGCGATGTTCGAGGATCTCAGGGTCGGTGATCCGGGTATTGGTCATGTGACTGTGGACTCCGCTGCAACCAGGGCCGTGAGCGGTGGCCCCGGTGCCGCCGGCGATGGTTTCATAGTAGCCGAAGTCAGCGCTGCCGAACAGGAGGTTGTTCATGGTACCTTGGCTGCAGGCAGCGATGCCGAACAGCGCCAGCAGGGCGTCGACAATGCGTTGCGATACCTCGGTGTTGCCGGCAACCACCGGTGGGCAGTCCGTGGGCTCATCGGGGAAATGCGGATTGAGCATGCCAGGCGGAATCGTGACGCGCACGCCATCGAGGATGCCTTCGTTGAGCGGAATGGGTTCGTCTATCAACAGGCGCAGCGCATAGAGCACGGCGGCGGTGACAATGGCGGGGGTGGCATTGTGGTTATCGCTCTGGACCGGTGCCGAACCGGTGAAATCAAGGTGCGGCTGATCGTGGTCCCAACTGAGGGTGACCTTGATCGCGGCGCCCTGATCGAGGTATTCACAGGTGTGGCGTGTGTCGGTGCCGAGTTGGCGCAGCGCGAGGCGGGCCCGTTCGCGGGCATGTGACTGGACTGTGTCCATCATGCTGAGTACGTGCGCTGATCCGTGCTCGGCTGCGAGTGCCTGCACGCTGACGACGCCGCGCTGATTGGCGGCCAGGGCGGCGCGCAGGTCAGCGAGGTTATCAGCGACCTTGCGGCTTGGATGCGGCGCCGTGGCCAGGCGCTGGGTAATCTCGTCCCAGCAGGCCACGCCAGATTTGACTAGGTAACAGGGTTCGATGACAACGCCTTCTTCGCACAGATTGCGCGCATCAGGTGGCATCGAGCCCGGACGGATACCACCAATCTCAGCGTGATGAGCGCGATTGGCGGCGTAGCCAAGCAGGGTGTTGTCGGGGCTGAAGATCGGCGAGATCACGGTCACGTCAGGCAGGTGAGAGCCGCCAAAGCCCGGGTGGTTGGTCACGACCACGTCACCCGCCTGCATCGTGAGCGCGGCCGCCACGGCGCGGACGCACAGGCCCAGGGCACCCAGGTGAACGGGTATATGCGGCGCGTTGACGACCAGCCGACCCTGTGGGTCGAGCAGGGCGCAGGAGAAATCGAGGCGCTCTTTGACGTTGGTGCTGACCGCGGTGTGGGCGAGTTGCGCGCCCATTGCCTCGGCGATACCAGTGAAGCGATTGGCAAATAATTCACGCTCGATGACCGCGCTGGCTTGCCTGGTGGCGCTGCGCTGGGCCCGGGTGATGCGCAGGGCGCCGGCCTGGTCGAGTTGGACCTGCCAGTTGGGCGGCACCACGCTGGCGCTGTGGTCTTCTACAATCAAAGCCGGGCCGGCAATGCAGTCGTCTGCGCCCAAGGTGGCCCGCTCAAAGCGTGGAACCTGATGGCTGCGGCCGGCAAAGTGACCGGTGGCCGTACCCAGACTGGAAGCGCCACCGCCAGCTGGAATATCAATGTCGGGGAGAGCGTCGCCGCTTTCGGCGGCAATCACCCGGAGGGCTTCCAGCTCAATGCTGCGCGCGGGGTCGGGTGCGTGGCCAAAGGTTTCTTGGTATTGCTGGGCAAAGCAGCGTTCAAGGGTGGCGGCATCGGCGCTGACCGGGCAGTCGATGGTGGCTTCTTGGCCTTGCAGGCGGCACGCGGCGTGACGCTCGCGGATGCGCGCGGGGCCAGTGGCTTCGAGGAGCTCGAGCGCTTCGCAATCGAGTTCGGCGCAGAGCTCCGGTAGGTCGATCGTGCTCAGCGGCGCCAACACCTGGCGACTGGCAAAGCGTTCGCGTTCGGCGCCGCCCAGGCCGCGCGCACTCAATAGACCGGCATCGGGTGGCACCAGCACACAGCTCATGTCGAGGGCTTCGGCTACAGCGCAGGCATTTTGTGGCCCGGCGCCGCCAAAGGCGACCAGGGCGTGCTGGGCTGGGTTGGCGCCGCGGGCCAGGCTGATGCTGCAGATGGCATCGGCCATGCGCTGATTGGCGATGCTGAGAAAACCTTCGGCCAGATCGAGGAGAGCGGGTGCGTCGTCGAGTTGCCGATGCGCCGCCTTGAGGGCGTTTAGCGCGGCGGTTTCGTCCACCGGAACCGGCAAGCGGGTCGAGTCGATGCGGCCGAGTACCAGATTGCAGTCGGTAATCGTGAGTGGGCCATCGGCGCCGTAGCATGCTGGCCCCGGCGCGGCGCCGGCGCTCGCTGGACCCACAAAGAGGCGCCCATCGTGAACGCCGCACACGCTGCCGCCGCCTGCAGCAACGGTATGGATGGCCAAGGCCGGCGCTTGCAGCTGGGCGTCACCAACGCGGTGGCTGAAGCAATAATCAAAGCCGCCAGCCCAACGGCACACATCGGTAGAGGTGCCGCCCATATCGAAACCGATGATGGCGTTCTCGCCGCTGCGCTGGCCGGCTTCGGCGGCCCCGGCCACGCCGCCGGCTGGGCCTGACAGGAGGCTGTCTTTGGCGTGATAGCCGGCGCGTTCAATCACGCCGCCGGCCGAGGTCATGATGGATAGATTGCCGCGCGCACAGTGCGCTTGCACCCCGTCGAGGTAGCTGTCGAGAATCGGTGCCAGGTAGGCATCGACGCAGGCGGTCTGGCCGCGTGCCAGTAATTTGATGTGTGGCGACAGCGCCGCCGAGCAGGCGATGGTGGTAAAGCCGATATCGGCGAGGCAGCTGGCCACGGCCTGTTCGTGCTGCGGATTGCGATAGGCATGCAGCAGCGCTATGGCGGCGCTGCGGATGCCTTGGTCGTAGGCGGCCTGGGCATGCTGACGCAGCGTGGCGAGATCGAGTGCTTGGTGCTCGCTGCCGTCGGCATTGAGGCGGCCGGTAACGCCGATAGTGAGCCGGGGCAGCACTGGTGCCTTAGTGACGGTTCGTGCGAATAGGTCAGTGCGGGTTTGGTCGCCGATGGTCAACAGGTCTTCAAACCCGGCGGTGACAAAGAAGGCGAAATCGGCCCCGGCGCGTTCGAGCAGGGCATTGGTGCCGCGGGTGGTGGCGATGCGCAGATCGATGCTTGGTAGCGGGGCGTCACCTGGGGTTTCGGTGAGGAGATGGCAGGCCAATACCGGCGGTTCAACCGGCAGCGTGAGGCTGAGGGTGTCGCCGGGGTGGCACGGGAGTTCACGGTCTAAGTGCAGGGCTGTGCCATTGCGCCCATGGTCGAGCACGCGCGCGCTCAGCGCGCCGTGCTGACAGGTGGCGCCGCGCAGCACCGCCGCGGGCACTGGCTGACTGGTTTCACACTCCAGCAGCGTGCCGGTGCCTGCGCGGACCGTGGCCCGGATGCAGCTCGACGACAACACCTTGCAGCGCCGCATGGTGCCGGCCGCATTGACGGCGATCGCATCGGTAAAGGTGCCGCCGGTATCAACCCAGATGCGCCAGTTCATTGGCGCAGATCGGCCTGCAAACGATCGGCGATGACGACGGCGTGCTCGCGGCCATTCTCGATGAAAATCGAACTGGTGTCATCGCCGCACAGCGCACAGCCGGCAAGGCTGATGCCGGGTCGGTGTGGTGATTCAAACGATTCATCAACCTGGGGTGCGTGGTGCTCATCCAGAGCAATGCCCAGGCTCTGAATCCAGCTGTGATCGGCGCGATAGCCGGTGAGGGCGAGCACGAAATCAGCCGGCACGCTCCAGCGTCGCTCGCCGCTCTGCAGGCTAGCGCTGTGATCAGCAAAGGCGGTGAGCTTGGTGTTGAATTCGACGCTGATGGCACCCTCGGCGATGCGATTGCGAATATCGGGAAGCAGCCAGTATTTGACCCCCGGGTAAAAGTCGGCGTCGCGATGAATGATGCGCACGCGCGCGCCCATGCGCCAGCACTCCAGGGCCGCGATCACGGCGCTGTTGGCGCCGCCCACGATGATCAGGTCTTGGCCGGCATAGGGATGGCCGTCGACAAAATAGTGACTGAAGGCTGGGCTGTCGGCCCCCGGAATCGCCAGCGGGACGGGCCGATGGAAAAACCCGGTGGCGATGATCACGCGGCGGGCGCGCAGGTCCTGGCGCTCGGTGGTCACGGTGAAGTCGTCACGGGTGCCGCCAATTGCTGTCGCCGCCTGGTAGAGGTGCAGGTCAATCGGAAAGGCGCTGGCTACGCTGCGGTAGTACTGGAGGGCCTCATGCTTGGTCGGCTTGGCGTTGACCGAGGGGAAGGGCAGGCCGGCCACCTCGAGCCGCTCGGCGGTGGAGAAGAAGGTCATGTAGGTGGGATAGCGATACAGCGCCGCGCACAGACAACCGCGATCAATCAAGGCGCTGCGCAGACCCCGGCGGGCGCATTCAGCAGCGCAGGCAATGCCCACCGGCCCGGCACCAATAACAGCGACATCCAGCATGGCTGGGAGCTTCGCGGGGGGCTCAGCGAGGCAAGGAGGGGCTGCTCAGGCTTCTGGTTCTTGCGCCGCGAAGAAGCGCTCTGCCATGTCCCAGCTGGTCACTGTGAACAAGAAGGCATCCATGCCCAACACGTTCATCAGGCCGCGCACGTGGTCATTGGGCGCCACCCCGAGCACCTGGCCGCCAAAGCTGGCCGAGGTCCGGAAAAACCGCACCAAGTAGCCGAGGGCGCCGCTGGAAATGTGCTCACAGGCAGAGAAATCGACCATCAAGCGCTGCGGCTTTTCGGTATTGAGTACCGCGTCAGCCTTCTCTGAAAAAGGGATCGAGGGCGCTTTGCTGACGCGCCCGGCCACGGTCAGCACTACGAAACGATCGCGCTGCTCCAGACGCCACGAATAGCGTGCGTCGTAGTCTACGCCTTGTTCAATCAAGGGTAGCTCCGCATGAGGCAAGCTTTGGTCAGTAGAGCCGGACATGATCGATTCATTTTTGACACGATGGCCCTCGTCGTCAACAATAAGCTGGTGGTTTCCGTCATTGCCGCATTTGGTGCATGCAGGGCGCCAGAACGCCTCACGGGGCCTAGTCAAGATCTGTGCAATGGCGGGCAGCATGGCTGCATGCCTGTGTCTAAGCGCTTGAGGCTTCGCTGTCGCCTAGGTCGAGGCGTTGTTGGACGGCTCCGCTTTCGTCGAGGTGGCTGAGGGCGAGGCCGAGGAGGCGGACGGGTTTATGGCCGATGTCGGTGTCGTTGAGCAGGGCCAGGGCGAGTTGGTGGATCTCGTCGCGGTCGGCGGTGGGGTTGCTGAGGCTGGCCGAGCGGGTGATTTGTTTGAAGTCGTGATACTTGACTTTGAGGGTGACGGTGCGGCCGCGTAGATCGCGCTTGGCGAGGCGCTGGCACAGGCCGTCGCTGAGGCGTTCGAGGACGGCGATGGCGGCTTCTTGGGTTTCGATGTCGGTGGCGAAGGTATCTTCGATGCCCACTGATTTACGTTCACGACTGGCGATTACCGGGCGGCTATCTTGGCCCCAGGCGAGCATGCGATAGTGCTCGGCGTGGCGGCCGAAGCAGGCTTCAAGCGCCGCCGCGCTGGCGGCGCGGAGGTCGGTGATGGGGACGATGCCCTGCTCGGCGAGGCGTTGTTCGGCCTTGGGGCCGATGCCGGGAATGCGGCGGGCGGCGAGGGGGGCCAAGAAATCGGCCACTTGGTCAGGCGGGACCACGCACAGGCCGTCGCTGAGGCGTTCGAGGACGGCGATGGCGGCTTCTTGGGTTTCGATGTCGGTGGCGAA
>JAQIBG010000196.1 GCA_027859175.1 Planctomycetota bacterium
GTTCCTGGTGCGCGCTTTGCGCGTTGGATGCCGGCACGGCTCGCGCGCGTCGGCCCTTGGCGGGCAAGGCGGCTGGACGGAAGCGGCGACCATGCCGACGACGCGCCGCAGGCGCGCACCAGGAACTAGGAACCAGGAACCGCATACCAAACCACCCACGCAAAAAACCGGGAGCACGAGGCTCCCGGTTACACCATGGGAACAAGCCCATGGCCACGAACTGACCGGCAAGCCGGCCGTTCTCACACTATTGATCTCAGCGGATCTCGGGCTTCTTCAGACCCAGGCCGTAAGCGCCCAGCGCAGTCGACAGCTCTTGCACCACGCTCTGGCCGCTGCCTTCGGCGCGGTACAGCTCGAGGTCGCTGTAGTGAACCACGTCACCGATCTTGGAGCAGCCAAGGCTCTCGAGGACCTTCATGCTGCGGCTCGACAACTCGAGACGCTCGAGGCTCTCGCCCAAGGTCTTTTGATCGGCCTTGGTCAGGCCACGGTCTTCGTGCTCACGCAGCTGGCCGAGGCGCAGACCACGGGCGTCGAGCATTTCCTTCACTTCGCGCAGCGAGGTCTCACCGAAGTTCTTGTAGTTGAGCATCTCCTGTTCGCTGATCGAGATCAGGTCACCCAGGGTGAAGATGTTCATCTTGGCCAAACAGTTGCGGCTACGAACCGACAGTTCGAAGTCGTTGACCGGGGTCTTCAGGATCTTCTCCATGCGCTCGCGCTCGCGCTCTTCGCGCTCGTCGTAGTACATGGAACGCGAGGCCTTCGAATCACGCAGCAGCAGCAGGGCGCGGCGATTGGTCGGGTTGTAGGCCAGCACCTGACGGAAGCAGTCGATGGCCGCATTGGCTTCGCCGCGTTCGTCGTAGAGAATGCCGAGGTTGATCACACCGGGCAGGTAGTGCGGGTGCACGTCGGCGCAGACTAGGTAGTACTCCACGGCCATGTCGTCGTCACCGATACGGTCGAGCAGCACGCCCAACTTGAACGCCGCTTCGACATGCTCGGGCTCGCGCTCAAGCGCACCCTCGTAGAAGCTGATCGCGCGCTCAACAGCGCCCTGGGCCTCATAGAGCAGGCCCGTCAGGAACTCGCGCTCGGCACTGTCGGCCATGTCGTCGAGCAGCTTCTCGGCCGCTTCAAACTGTTGAGAGCTGATCAGCACGCGGATCTTCTCGCACACGGCCTCGGGCATGTCCTTGATCTTGTCAAAGATCGCCAGGGCGTCGTCGTGCTCATCGAGCTCGGCGTAGATAAGGCCGAGGAGGGCCTGACCGTAGCTATCCTTGACGTCGGCGAGCGCTTCTTCGGCGTCGGCGAGGTAGTCGAGGGCGTAGGCGAGAATCGCACTGCGGACGTCCTTATCGACCTTGGCAGGCAGACCCGAGCGATGCAACTCGGCGAGCTCCTTTTGCTCGTAGGTGTCTTGGGCGGCGACACGGCGCAGGACGCGCACGGCGCCCAGCGACGGACGGTCGCCCTCGATCAGGATTTTGGCACTTTGGGGCAGGCTAGCGGTGGCCATCAGCACTCCGACAATCGAAAAAGGATTGCGCAGGGTAGGGACGGCCCTGGCAGGGTCAAGCCGCCTGCAACCACAACGCAAGGCGTTGTGGTTGCAGGGCTTGGAGAAGAACGACCGGCAGGTCGGGCGTTTTCAGCCCAATGCGGCCTCGAGACGCGCTAGGCAATCGCCCAATTCGCCACGGGTAATAGTCAAAGGTGGCGCAATTCGCAGCACATTGTCGCCGGCCGTGCCCACCACCAAACCGTGGTTTAGCGCCGCCGTGGCAAGGACGCGATTGGCGCCGTCTTCGGCCATTCGCACGCCCAACAGCATGCCACGCCCGCGCACCGCGGTGGCTTTGGCGCCAAACAGGCTGCCCAACTGCTCGATCATCCACTCGCCGTTATGGCGCACTTCGGCCAGCAGACCGGGCTTGGTCAGCTCACGCATGACGGCGCAACCGGCGGCGCAGGCCAAGTGGTTGCCGCCAAAGGTCGACGCGTGGGTTCCCGGGCGCAGCAGGGCCGACAGCTCGCTGGTGGTGCACAGGGCGCCAATCGGCACGCCACCACCCAGGGCCTTGGCCAGGGTCATGATGTCGGGCACCACGTTATCCTGCTGATAGGCGAACAGGCGCCCAGTACGACCGCAGCCCACTTGGACCTCGTCGAACACCAGCAAGGCTTCGTTGCGATCGCACAATTCGCGCGCTTTAGCCAAATAGCCAGGCGGCGGCACAATCACGCCACCCTCGCCCTGCAGCGGCTCGAGGAACACGCCGGCCACATCCGGCCCCATGGCTTGCGCCAGGGCCTCAGGGTCGCCATAGGGCACAAATTCCACGGGCAGCAAAGGCTCGAAACCAGCGTGGTAGGCCGGATTCCCAGTCAGCGACAAGGCGCCGATGGTGCGGCCATGGAAGCTGTGTTCGGCAGCTATGATGCGGCCCTTGCGGCCTTCGTGCACCACGTTGCCCCATAAACGCACCAACTTGAGCGCCGATTCATTGGCCTCGGCACCGGAATTACAGAAGTACACCCGCTCGGCGAAAGAAGCTTCGCAGATCTGACGGGCCAACTGCTCTTGCGGACCGATATGAAACAGATTCGAAGTATGCAGCAACTTGCCGGCCTGATCGCGAATCGCCTGGATGAGACCAGGGTGGCCATGGCCCAGGGCGTTCACAGCGATCCCCGACAAGCAGTCGAGAAAGCGGCGGTCGCGGTCGTCAATCAGCCAACTGCCTTCACCGCGCACAAAGCGGATCGGCCAGCGGCCATAATTCTGGACCAGATGCGGATCCGCCGGGATCGTTCCCAGCTCAAAATTGGGGACCTCATTCATAGTTGCGGATCGTGCCGGATGGCGGCCCAGCGCAATCCTCACGTTGCCCCTACCAAGCGATCGCCTCCTTGGCCGTGGCGTGGTAGCCAAAAGCATGCACCACCGAGCCACCCGCGGGGATCGTCACCGCCCAACGGTACACCCCCGGTTGAACCTCCTCGCCGCCCGCAGTGCTGACCGCCGCCACCTGCACCTGGAGCTCGTCGTTCACGCTCAGGGCCAAGGTTCGGTACACCATCACCGTCAGGTCTTCAGTGCCGAGATTGCGCAAGGTCCAGGTGCTGCCCTGGACGCGCTCATTGCTGCCAAGGCTCGGATCGGCCGGCCAGCGCTGCATACCCTCGCGAAACAGGCGCTGATCCTCGCCGGCGAGCAACTGCAGGCTGGCCCCCGGAACCCGGAATCCCACCTCCTGCTGACCAATCACCATCCCATCGACCACAATTTCCAACATCCCCGGCAGCAGCGGATGCTCGTCGAGACGCAGGCCAATCCTGCGCCGCGCCGTGCGCTCAGTATTCTCAGTGAAAATCCACTCGTCGGCCAACACCGCCAGCGGGCCCGCCTGCAACTCGTGCAACACCTGCTCGCGGCCGGCCTCCAAGCTGAGACGACTGTCCCACTGGATGGTCCGTCCTGCCTCGCGCTCCTCATCCGCCGCATCACTCGTGCCCGACCCATCCCACGCCACTGAACGCCAATCCTGCGACACGGTGCGAGCGGCATCCTGACTCACGTCTTCAGCACCCAGCGACACCAGGGGGACCGTCGGCGCCGCCAAAACCTGATGCCGTGAGCCACTTACCAAGCGACACGGCACCGCCGGCAGCGCATAATCCGCAGGCTTGGTCACTAAGGCCTGGCGCACTAAACGCGCCGCGCCCTGACCCACCACCAAGCGCGCCCGCGGCTGCCAGTGCAGATCATCGCGATCCCCAATCAAGGTGACCACTCCCGGTTCAGCGAGGTCCACTACCACCAAGCGCTCACTCACCACCGCGGCCAGCGCACGCCGCCAGCGCTGGGCAACCTGTTCAGGGCTGAAGTCCATCGCCGCCAAACTATCACCACCAGGGAGCGCCAGCACCCGATCGAGGGTGTGGCCAGCGACCTCCACTTCTACCGCGCGCGCACGCAAATCCATGCGAGCCCGCTCCAGGTCCTCGCGCTCCACATCAATCGCAGCGCGCCCGGTGAGCAAGTGATCCAAACTCGTAACCCACGACTCGCTCAAAGGGTCAGGACGCTGCGCGGCCCGCCCCAAGGACTCATGCAAACGCAACTCGAGACGCTGACTGATCTCGCCGCGTGCCTGGAGCAACTCTTCGCGCCGCTGGAGTTCCTGGGCTTCAGCCGCGAGCGCCATCAATAGCGCCGGCACGCCCGGCAAGTCGGCGCTGTGCTGACGACTCACCTCGTGCCAGCGCGAACTGCCAGTCACCGCCACCAAGTTGCCAAAATTATCACCTAAACGAACCACGTGTCGCCCCGCGTCGAGCTCCAACGCATAGCGCATCCGAGCCCCATCGAGATACAGCGTGAGGGAGCTTGGTGCGCCCAATTCACGCACTGCCGCGTCTTCGGCCACCAGCGCTAGACTCAACACTACGAGAATCCCTATGCGATACATTACTTGCCATCCGTGCTCAGCAACACTGGACGTCGGTCCAAAGGATGACGCAGTTCATAAACTACCGCTGCTTCGGCCGGCGCAGTTTTCAGCGGCACATCAAGGCGCCACACCGGATCTTCGGCCAGACGGCGATCGAGTTCATCCACATCCCAAGGTGGATCGAGCACACGCAAATGAATCGCCGCGTCAATCGGCTTGGGTATCGGTTCGACAATACGGATCGACTCGTAAGCAGACAGGTCGCCATCGACACGATAGTGGATCTGCACCTCTTCACGCCGCTTGCCCCAGGCGTCTTCACTGCTGCGGCGCTCAGTGCGCACCACCCGAACGCGATCTTCACGACCCAACTCCGCCACCACCGTGGCACCGGGTGGCAAAAAGTTCAGCACCTGATCTGCCAGCAATTCGCCATTAACCGAGATCGACATCGGGCCCTGAGGCAAGGGGACGGCAAGCGGGTTGCTGAGCCCAAGACGCCGCCACGCGCCAGGCTTGGCACTGGGAACCGCATACAACTCCACCCCGCCAAACAGCGTGAGACGATCAATTTCCACCACCTGGCGCTGACCGCTCTGCAAGGCGCTGGCCCCCAGTTGATAACGCAGCGGCCAGCCATGCGCAGCGACGCCAACGTCAGCCAGCGGCTTTGGCTTCATGCGCAGCGCCGAGCGCGGACGCGCGGCCACTGCACCTTCCTGATTGGCGGCTACCGGCAGATAGCGATAGTAGACGGTATTGGGTAAATACAGCAGGGCCTGGCGCACCGCCTCGCCTGAAGGGTGTGGCGCCATGGCCTGCAAACTGCCACGATCGATCCCCTTCCACAACACGGCAAGCAAGGGGTCTCGCACCCCATTTGACCAAGCTTTCCAAAATTCCCCGCCCATTTGGAAGGTGCCAAGGGTCGCCAAATACGGCAATTCCAGCTTACCCGAACGAATCCAACCCGGCACGCTTTCAACCCATTCGTTAATCGGCACCATTTCTCGGAGCCCTTCGTCTGCCTTCATCCCAAGGAAAATTGCTGACACCAAATACGATATGCCGGCCTCATGCCGTTGATCATGGCCCAGCAGTCGCGGTAAGAAGTCTTCGCGCATACGCTCAAGCGAAGTACCAACGTCAAAACCCGCCACTTTCGCCGACTTGAACCCCATGGTCGCATAGGCCACCAACTCCGGCCCCATCATTGCGCCTTCACGGTACACCTCCACTGCGAGGCCGCGGGCGGAAAACACGCGGCCACCGAGCCGGTCAAGCGCGTGCTGTGCGGCATCAACCAGAGCGGGATCATTGGTCATGGCGTAGGCCTCACACAAGGCCACCGTTACCCAGGCCGCCTCGGCGGTACTCACGCTTCGATCCACCGCTTCCGCGAGATAATCAAGCGCGGCTTTCATCGTACGTCGATACTGATTCGGGGTGCGATGCTCATACCCGGCGGCCAAGTAGCAGGCCGCCACCAGACCCGTTGAGAGGATACGCTGCGACGGCTCACCCCACGACCCATCAGCATGCTGCGTGCGGCGGAAATTATCGAGCGTGACATCGGATACCGACTCACTCCGCGCCCCCTGAGAAACCGACTCTCCATCACCATCAGCGCGTGTGCCCAAGCCCAACACCGACACCCGCAAAGGCGCCAACCAACTCTGCCTCGCTTCAGCCCGCGTACGCAGGATCAAGTCGCTCGTCTGCCAAGTGTAACCCGCCGGCACGGCAATCACGGCCTCGCGCACCAACTGCGCCGGCCCCCGGGCCGGCACCAACAGGCGATAGTGCGGCGCCCAACGCGCATCCTCAACCCGGTACCGCACCCGCACCGAGCGACCGCCCGCACCAGACAGATGCAGCTCACTGCGCGGCAACACGGCCGGATGAGCCGCAGCCCGTTGCTGATCGAGTTCAATCAAAGCCAAGCGCGCCGTATCGCGCGCCTGCTGGGCCTGGGCCTGTTCACGCTGCGCCTGCTGAAGCTGCCCTTGCAGAAAACCCTGCAAGGCGTCTTGAACGGCTGGGCTGGGCATGGTCGCATGCGGCACGTACACCGTTGGCGCCTCGTCCCAATCGTCCTCCTCGTCAGGGTCCATGCCGAGCACGCCACCAAATACGCCGCGCGCCAATTGGGCCCGCAAGGCGGCCCGCTCGGCCGCCGCACTCGCAGCCACAAACTCAGCCTGCCGGGCCGCATAGGCTTGCTCCCAAGCCGGGCCTGGATCCTCCGGGGGCGGCATATCGCTAACCGTGAGCTCGATCGCCGGGGGTGTATCCAGCCCCTCAATCAACACCGACAACTCGTGTGGATCGATCGCCAAGGGGAGGTCGCTGATGCGCTCGTCACCCTCAGGCAGCGTACCCGCGCGCTCAACCACCGCCCCATCGGGGCCAATCTCAATAGACACGATGGGAAGTTCCACCGCCCCCAGGGCGGTGGTCAAGACCGCAAGCGCGGCCAAAGTGCAGGTGCGAGGCATACAGGACCAACGCGCACCAGGTTCACTAGGTTCATCACATTCTCTACACGCACAGATTGTGGCTGATCCAGAATTCACGATTGGCGACCGGCCGCCGCGCATAGGCTCGCAGATCTGCCCCAATGAAGCTGCTAATCGTCGAATCTCCCACCAAGTCCAAGAAGCTCCGGCAATTTCTTCCCGGTGACTTCAGGATTGCGGCCAGCTTTGGCCACGTGCGCGACCTCCCGCGCTCGGGTGGGCTCTCGGTGCAGTTTGCCGACGGCCACGTGACACCCACCTACGAGACCATCGAACGCGCCCACAAGGCCGTGCGCGAGCTGCAGCAACTGGCCAAGCAGGCCGACGAAATCCTACTCGCAACCGACCCAGACCGCGAGGGCGAGGCCATCGCCTGGCACGTTGCCGTGCTGCTCGAGGGCAACGCCAGCAAGTGCAAGCGCGTCACCTTCAACGCCATCACCCGCAAGGCCGTGCTCGCCGCCATCGCAGCGCCGCGCGAACTCGACATGGGCCTGGTTGGAGCGCAACAGGCGCGCCGCATCCTCGACCGCGTGGTTGGCTGGGTGGTCTCACCCACCTTATCGCGCGGCCTGCATGACAAAGCCGCCCGCAGTGCCGGCCGCGTCCAGTCGGTGGCGCTGCGAATTGTCGCCGAGCGCGAGCGCGAAATTGCCAAGCACAACACGGTCGACTACTTCGTACTCGAAGCGACCCTGAGCAAGCGCGGCACGCCACCACCCTTCGTGGCGCGTCTGATCGAGTGGAAGGGCGAAGCGCTCGGCCATCGCCTGACCGACAAGACCGCCGCCGAGGGCACCGCCGCCTGGTGCCAGCGTCAGCCATGGACGGTACTCGGGGTCGACAGCCGCGAGCAGCAACGCAATCCGCCGCCGCCCTTCGTCACCGCCACCGTGCAACAGGCGGCCTCGGTACGGCTCAAGTTCGACCCGAAGCGCACCATGGATCTGCTCCAGCAGCTGTTTGAAAACGGGCACATTACCTACCACCGTACCGACAGCGTGGCCGTCACCCCCGAGGCGATCGACGAAGCACGCCGCGTGATTGCCGATAAATTCCCGACCGAGTTCTTGCCCGACAAGCCCGTCATCCACGACACCAAGGCCGCCAACACGCAAGAAGCCCACGAAGCGATCCGCCCAACCCACCCCGAAAAAGACCAGGTCGACAGCGGCGACGCCGGCAAACTATACCGCCTGATCTGGGAGCGTTTCATCGCCTCGCAAATGGCGCCGGGCCGCGACCACCTCACCACCATCCGCGTAGCGGTGGCCAAAGACGGTTTCCAGCACCCCAAGCATGGCAGCGTGCCGATGGGCGTCTTCGAAACCAAGGGCAAGGTCTTGCTGTTTGAAGGCTGGCGCGCGCTGACCGACGACACCACCGCCGAGCTCGGCAAGAAAACCGGCACGGGCAAGAAAAAGGCCAAAGACGACGACAGCCCACAACTGCCCTTGGTGCGCGCTGGCGACCCGCTCGACTGCGACAAGCTCAACGCCGTCAAGCGCAGCACCAAAGCCCCGCCGCGCTACACGCAAGCCAGCTTGATCAAGAAGCTCGAAACCGAGGGCGTTGGTCGGCCATCCACCTACGCCACCATCATGAGCACCATCATCAGCCGCAACTACGTGGCCGAAAAACAGCGCAAACTGCACGCCACCGAACTCGGCCTGAAAGTGACCGACTTTCTGGTGCAGCGCTTTGTTGGTAATTTCATCGACCTCGACTTCACCGCACGAATGGAAGACCGCCTCGACCAAGTTGCCGCCGGACAAGACAACTGGGAAGAAGTGGTGACCGCCGCCTCATTCCACGTCCGCGACCTGGCGCAACAAGCCGGCCTCGGCCACGACCCACTATCTGGC
>JAQIBG010000451.1 GCA_027859175.1 Planctomycetota bacterium
CATCGTCACCGATCCGGCGATCATCCTTGCTGATGAGCCAACCGGAAATCTCGATAGTCGAACTGGCGATGAGATTCTAAAGCTGTTCCAAGACTTGAACGATGCGGGGCGCACGGTGGTTATGGTGACGCATGATGCCTATGTGGCCGATCATTGTCAGCGGCAGATCCACATCCGTGATGGCAGGGTGCAGCGGGCGGAGTTGACATGCTGTTCCGAGTGATTGGCAAAGTTGCGTTGGGCAGCCTGATCGCCAACCGGATGCGGAGCTTTCTGGCCATGCTGGGCATTATCATCGGTGTGGCTGCTGTGGTATCGATGTTGGCCCTCGGGGCCGGGGCCCAGCAGCAGGTCATGCAGCAGGTCGAAGATATGGGGTCGAACTTGCTGAGTATCAGGCCGGCGCGGCAGCGGCGCGGCGGCGTGTCGAGCAGCAGACAGAACCTGACGCTTGCCGATGCGCAGGCGATTGTCAGCGGCGTGGCTGGCGTGCGGGAAGTGGCGCCGGTGGTGCGGGGCAACGCTCAGGTGAAATACTTCAATGAAAATGCGCCGGCCAATGTGATCGGCACCGCTGTCACCTATTTTTCCGCGCGGAATAATGTGGTGGATGTGGGCCGGTTATTTACCGAAGGGGAGGTCGCCCGGGGCGTGCGTGTGGCGGTGGTGGGCCCGGATCTGGCTGCCTCGCTCTTCAATGAGGGTGAGGCCGTTGGTGAAGACATAAAGATCCAAGGTATTACCTTTACGGTGCTCGGCGTGCTGACCGAGAAGGGCGATGGCGACCGTGACAATCCGGATGAGGCCGTGATCGTGCCCTACACTGTGGCAATGAAGCGAATGTTCGGCGAAACCCGCATCAACGATATTGAGGTCTGTGCTCAAGACGATGCTGACATGAACGCAGTAGAAGCCGGGCTCTATGTTTTGTTCCGCAAGCGTCACGGTATTGTTGATGGTGAGGATGACGACATCCGCATTTTCAATCAGGCAGAACTGATTGAGGCAACATCCAAGGTCGGCAGTACTTTCACCATGCTGCTTGGCGGTATCGCTGGCATCTCTTTGCTGGTCGGCGGGATTGGCATCATGAATATTATGTTGGTGACCGTGTCCGAGCGAACGCGTGAGATCGGTATCCGCAAGGCGGTTGGAGCGCAGCAATGGCACATCCTGTTGCAGTTCCTCTTGGAATCGATGCTGATCAGCGGACTTGGCGGGATCTGTGGCGTAGCCCTTGGTTATGGCATCGCCTATGGGATTGGCAGCGTCACGGAGTTCACCCCCCTGGTGCGCATAGGTTCGGTTATTTTGTCTCTGACGGTAAGCGTGTCGGTGGGTGTGTTCTTCGGCTACAGCCCAGCGCGCCGCGCCGCACGTCTCGATCCCATTATTGCATTGCGTAGCGAATAGGAGCACAGACTGATGTGGAAAAATACTGTTTTTATACCAAGCATGGGGATTTATGGCGCCTGCATGCTGCTCGGATCCTGCGCCAACGGCTTTGCTCTGCGCGGCGATGCTGCCGTTTCCAGTGTGGAGCTTGAGATCCAGCGCGCGGAGGTGATGCGCGACATTGTTACCCAAGGACATGATGACCAACCGGAGCCAATGATCGAGGTGCCAAGCGGCCCCTTGGTGTTGAATCTGAGTGATGCCGTTGCCATGGCTGTGGAGCAGAATCCCGGGCTGCGGGTAAGTGCGTTGGCACCGCTTATCGAGCAGGTTCAAGAGGATGTGGCGCGCGCGGCCTTTGACCCGGTGCTGAACGCGGAGGCATCGTACCAGCGTGAGCAATCGGACAACGATGCGGCGGTCGGCGCTGGGTTGGTGGGTATGCAGCAATTACTCCCTGCCGGCACGCGGCTTGAACTGGCGGCCGATTATGCTGATTCCCACGGTGATGTTGCGGACATCCGCAGTGCCGGCTATAGATTGAAAGTCACCCAACCCTTGCTGCAGGGAATGGGACGATCGGTCAACCTTGCCGAACTACGCTTGGCAGAAATGCAGACGGGCATATCCCGCTTCGAGTTTCGGGCCACGGTGGAACGTTTTGTGGCGCAGGTAGAAGCTGCCTACTGGGATGTGCTCGTTGCGCGTTCAGCCATCGCGATTTTTGAGCGTTCACTGCTGATTGCCGAAGAACAAGCCGAGGAAATTCAAGAGCGCATCCGCTTGGGCGATGTTGGAGCCAGCGAGCTGGCTGCTGCGGTTGCTGAAACAGCTAGCCGCCGCCAGAACCTGATTGCTGCGCGCAGTGCTGCCGACAAGGCGAAGCTGCAGTTGCTGCGCTTGCTAAGCCCTGCTGGGGCATCGCCCTGGGAGCGGGAGCTGACACTGTCTGAGCCGGCAAGGGTGGTGATTCAGGCGCTCGGCGCGATCGACGTGCATGTGGCCGCAGGCTTCGCAGGTCGGTCGGATCTGAAGCAGGCCCTGCTGGAGGTCGACAAGGGCGATGTGGAAATAATGCGCACGCGCAATGGCTTGCTGCCCAGGTTGGATGTGTTCGCGCAGCTGGGTGGTTCGCTTTACGCGAGGTCTTTCGCCGACGCCCCAGACGAGGACGACGATGTTTTCATCGGGCGCGTTGGTGCCACCTACGAGTACAGTCTCGGGGCTCGGGCTGAACGGGCCCGCTACCGATCGGCTCAGGTCTCGCAGGAACAAACCTTCCACGCCTTGGAAAATATGAAGAACCTGATCCAGCAGGAAATTCGTGGGGCCTACGTTGAAGTCACCCACATGGCCGAGCAGATCACGGCTAGTACGGCAACCCGAAAACTTCGGGAACAGGTATTGGAAATCGAGCAGGAGAAATTCCGCCTCGGCACCTCGACGGCGCTATCGGTCGCCCAGGCCAGTCGCGATTTTATCGCCAGCCAGATCAGCGAGATCGAAGCACAGGTGGCATACCGGAAAGCACTCTTGGACCTGTATCTGTCAGATGGGACCCTACTTGAGCGGCGCGGAGTTCAGGTTCAGTGAGCCGGTGTTCACTGGTTCAGTGATACGGTCGTCGACGTGCGCTTGTGGCTCGCGTACCACGCCCAGATGACCAGATACCGGGCGTGGTGGCTGCGGTGCTAATCGGCCTCGATTGCGGGTGCGAGTCCAGAGCGGCTTTTGGTGAGCTTGCTGGGGTCGAGGAAGACCCAGCGCAGGTCTTCGAGCACCAAGTAGATCACCGGCACCAGGATCAGCGTGATGCCGCTGGCGAACAAGACGCCGAAGGCCAGCGACACGCCCATGGGGATCAGGAACTGAGCCTGGGTGCTGGTTTCGGTCATCAGCGGCAGCAGGCCGAGGAAGGTGGTGAGGGTGGTCAGGATAACCGCGCGCAGGCGACTGGAGGCGCCGGCGAGCACGGCCCGTGGGACGCTCATGCCGCTGTCTCGTAGGCGGTTGATGGCATCAATCAGGACCAGGTTGTCGTTCACTACCACGCCGGCCAAGGCGATGATGCCCATGAAGCTCAGCATGCTCAGGTGCATGCCGAGCAAGAGGTGGCCGAGCAGCGCGCCAACCAGGCCGAACGGGATCGCGGTCATGATCAGGGCTGGTTGCAGGTAGCTGCGGAAGGCCACCGCCATCAAGGCGTACATGCCGAACAAAGCGCCGCACAGGCCGATGATCAACTCGCCAAAGGCGCGCTGTTGGCGTTCGGTGCGGCCGCCGAAATTGGTTTCTACGCCAGGGAAGCGGTCCTTGAGTTCGGCAAAGATCTGGTCTTTGAGTTGCGTGTTGACGGCTTCGTTGTCGACCACCGCTGCATCGATTTCGGCCTCAACTTTGATCATGCGGGCGCGATCGCGGCGGCGAATGGTGGGGGCGCCGATTACGCGTTCGATGGTGGCCACGCTGGCAAAGGGCACTTCTTCTCCGCTGGCGGTGCGGATCCGCATGTCATGCAGGGCTTGCACGCTGCGGCGCTCATGCTCGGGGTAGCGCACCATGACCTTCACCTCGTCGCGGCCGCGCTGGATGCGCTGCACCTCAACGCCGTAGAAGGCGCGGCGCACTTGGCGTGCGAGGTCGTCGAGGCGCAGGCCGAGGGTTTGCGCTTCGGGGGTGATGCGTAGAGTGAACTCTTCTTTGCCTTCGGAGAAGTCGTCCTGGATTTGATAAATGCCGTCAATGCCAGCGAGTTCGTGCTGTAGCCAGCGTGAGGCCTCCTTCAACTCATCGAGATCGGTGCCGTTGAGGCGCACCGATACCCCGCGGCCATGACCACCGAGGTCGCTGGAGAAGGTTAAGCCCTTGGCGCCGGGGATCTCGCCAACGAGTTGCTCCCAGCGTCGCGAGATGGCGAGCACCGACACGCCGCGCTCGAGGAGGTTGGGGCAGTCGATGCGCAGTTCGGCATCGGAACTGCTGCTGCCGCTCATCGGCATGCTGGCGCCGAGGGCAACGCCGTGGCTGATCAGGAGGTCGCCGATGACTGGCTGGTCTGGGTGGTCGCCATCGAACTCTTTGCGCAGTTGGTTAACGGCAGCGGCAATTCGATCGACGACGCCTTCGGTGGTGCTGATGTGGGTGCCGGGTGGCATGTCCACTTGAACCGAAATATTATCGGCATCTACGCGCGGGAATCCGATCCAACGCACCAAGCCGCCCAAAATCAGACCGATGCCAACCAAGAACATGGCCAGGAAACAGGCGATGGCGAGGTAGCGCCAGCGCAGCGAGACCACCATCAGGGGGCGGTAGATCCGGCGGATGAAGGTTTCGAGCAGGCTGTCGACGCCGTCATTGATTTTGTCCATCCAATACAGTGGTGACCAGCGCGGGCGCTTATGCTGCGGCGGCTCATGCGACAGGTGTGCCGGCAGAATCATCAGGCTTTCAACCAGCGAGAAGAACAGGCAAGAAATAACCACAATCGGGATCAGGAGCCAGAAGCGGCCGTCGGTGCCAGAGATGAATAGCATCGGCGCGAATGCGATCATTGAGGTGGCAACGGCAAACAGCACCGGTCGTGCCACGCGCAAGGTGCCAGAGATGGCGCCCTTGAGGCCGTGCTTGCCCTCATCTTGATCGGTGTGGATGGCTTCGCCGACCACGATGGCGTCGTCAACCACGATGCCGAGCACCAGGATGAAGGCGAACATGCTGATCATGTTGAAGCTGGCGTCGGCATGGGGCATGACCCACAGCGCGCCGAGGAAGGACAGTGGAATGCCCAGCGTGACCCAGAACGCCAAGCGCAGGCGCAGGAACAAGGCCAGCGCAATGAACACCAAAACCAGACCGCCGATGGCGTTGCGGGTGAGGGTGTCCATGCGTTGCTGGAATGCGACCGAGGTGTCATCCCAACTGCTCAACGAGATACCCGGTGGTAGTTCGTGCTTCGATTCAGCGATGTAGCTGTGGACGCTGTCGGCGATGCCGAGGATGTCTTGGTCGCCAACCTGCGACACGGCAATCACTACAGCGTTATGGCCATTGAGACTGGCGGCGACATCGACGTCGGCAAAGCCGTCGTGAATATCGGCAACGTCGCCGAGTTTCACCAAGCCGCCTTGAGCGTCGCTGCGTAAAACCACCTCGCCGAATTCGGCGCCGGTGTAGGCCTGACCTTTGGTGCGCAGGAGGATCTCGCCGCCGGTGCGCTTGATGGAGCCAGCTGGCAGATCGAGTGAGGCCCTGCTTACGGCCCGTCGCACCTCGTCGAAGCTGAGGCCATAACGGCGCAGCACGTCTTCGGACACTTCGATGCCGATTTCGTAAGCCGGAGTGCCAGACAGGTCGACCTGGGTGATGCCGGGGATCGCGAGTAAATCATCGCGCACCTGTTCGGCCGCCTTGCGCAGGTCGATGGTGTTCAACTCGCCCGACAGGGTGAGGCCAACCACGCGGCGACGAATGGTGGGGGCTTCAACCGTAGCGCGCTCGGCTTCTTCAGGGAAGCTGGTGATCGCATCGACGCGGGTTTTGACGTCGTCGAGAATGGCGCGCACGTCGTAGCTGTCGTCTACCTCGAGCGTCACCGATCCCGAGCCCTCGGTGGCGGTGGAAGTCATCTTGTCGATGCCCGGTAGATCGCTGACCGCTTCTTCGATCCGCAATACGATGCCTGACTCGGACTCGGTGGGGGTGGCACCGGGGTAGATCACGCTAACGCGGACCACATCGAGCGATACTTCTGGGAATAACTCGCGCCGCACGCCGCTGGTGAGCGCGATGATGCCCGCCACCGCGATGGTGAGCATCAACAGGTTGGCGGCTACCGTATTACCGGCGAGCCAACGAATCATGCCATTCACGGTTCGGTCTCCGTGTTGGTGGCGCCGGCGATGCGCACTGGCATGCCGTTGCGTGCATTGGGTACCTGAACGCTGACGATTTGTTCGCCGTCTGCGATGGCGCCGTGCACCAGCGCCGTGTTGCCACTGCGGCGGAGCACTTCCAGGCTGCGTTCATCGAGGGTGCCGTCGTTACCATCGCTATTTGGCAGGTACACGAATACGCGGTCACCAGAGCGCAGGGCCGAGTTGGGAATTTCAATGACATCGGGCACCTCGCGGCCGGCGATAGTGGCGCGTAGGTAGAGACCGGTCATCAGAGGCGGCGCGTCGCTGCGTTGCGGAACCTGAGCCACGGCGTGGACCATGCGCGTGGCTGCGTCGAGCCCGGCGCGGGTGCGGACGATGTTTCCGTCCCAGTGCACCGTGGTGGTGGCGATGGTGGCATCAAGCTTCACAGCGGGGCCAGCATCGAGGATTTCGCCGCGCAGGGGTAGGTCGAGGAAGCGCAATTGCTCCAGCGTGATTGGGAGCACCACCTCCATAACGTCGTCAGCCTGCAGACGCAGGAGTTCACTGCCCAGGTTGACGCGTTGGCCAAGGTCAACGTGTTTGGTTTCGATGCGGCCGGTAAACGGGGCGCGGACCACGGTGCGCTCGAGGTCGCGCTCGGCTTTTGCCAATTGTGCTTGGGCTGCTTCGATGCGCGCGCGAATCGCCGCCAGTTGCGGTTTGCGCAACACCAGTTCAGACGGATCGCCTTCGCCGATGGCGGCCCATTCATCGGCCGCGCGCAGGGCTTCGGCTTCTTCTTCGGCTAGCTCGCGTTGACGCATGGCTAGGTCGGCGGCGGCGTTGGCGCGCGCGGCGAGGTAGTCGGCGTCATCGATGCGCAGCAGTTCGGCTTGCGCTTCAACCCGGGCACCGGCGGCCAGACCCGGGGCAACCCAGGTGATAACACCAGCGATCTGGGCGCCGATCGCGCTGGTGGTGCGCGGTTGGACAGTGCCCTGACTGATGACATCAATCCGTCGCGTCTCGTGTTTGGCGGCAATTACCTCAATCACTGCGACACGTTCGACCACGGGCTTGGCCTTGGTTTCTGGCGCCATCATTTTCAGCGCAAGCATGGCACCCACGCCAAGGACCAGGGCCACGATCGGCAGTACAAATTTCCACACGGTTCTCATGGGGTGTCCTCGTTTGCGGCGGCGTCTTCAGGATTGGCGCGACGAGCCACGATGGCGGATTGATCGGGGGTGGCGTCACCACCGAGCGATAGATATAGATCGATGCGATTGAGCAGCGCTTCTAGGCGGAGCGCGAGCAATTCTTTGTCTCGGTTCAGTGCTTGGCGCTGTTCGCCGAGGAGAATCACACCGTCGGTGAGGCCCTGGGCGTAACGACTGCGCAGCTCAACCACCACTTGATGACTTTCATCAGTAGCGCGGCGTTGGTGTTCGAGCTCTGAGGTCAGCACTTCGCCGATGGCTAGGGCGGCTTCCACTTCGCGGAAGGCCTTGAGGGCATCGCGGGCATAATTAGCGGCCAGTTCTTCGACCCGGGCGATGCGTTCATCAACCACGGCGCGGCGGCGGCCACCGTCGAACAGCGGGGCGATCAGATTGGCGACCAGATTCCAGATCAGCGCCTCGGGTTCGACCAGATCTTTCAGGTCATCAGAGCGCAGGCCGCCCGAGGCCGTGAGGCTGATGCGTGGGAGCAGGTCGGCCTGCGATGAAGCCACACGCTGGTCGGCCGCTTGTAGTCGCGCAATCGAGGCTTGGAGGTCGGGGCGGCGCAGCAGCAACTCGGCTGGAAGGCCGGCTGCGATGGGGCCGAGCACGGCTGGCAGGTCGCCGGCGCCGTCTACGGCGGCGCGTGGATAGCGGCCGAGCAGCAGTTCCAGGTCTCGCTGGGATGCCTGCAGTGCCTTCTGGCGTTGGGCTACGTCAACCTCAGCGCGTTCGAGCTGCGCGCGCGCAGCGCGGACATCAACCGCGGGCGAACGGCCATCGGCATAGCGCTTGGTGACGAGTCGCACGGTGGTGGCGGCCGAGTCGCGGAAATTACTTGAGAGGTCGAGTTGCAGGCGGTCGTGGGTGATGCGAAACCAGGTTTTGGCCACCTGCGCCGCGAGCGATTGGTGGGCCGCGAGCAAGTCGGCTTCGGCGGCCAGGGCTTCAGCCACGTCGGCCCGCGCGGCGGCGGCCAGGCGGCCCCAGACGTCGGCCTCCCAGCTTACACTCAGGCCCAGGTTAAAATCATTGCTGTAGGTGGCGGTCCCGCCGGGGTTGCTGCGCGAGCGCCCGGCGCCGGCGGTGGCGCTGAGCTCCGGCAGGCGACTCGCGCCAGACTGACGAGCGCGGGCGCGGGCTTGTTCGAGACGGGCGGCGGTTGCCACCAAGTCGGGATTGGCTTGCCAGGCTTCGTCGACCAGGGCGCGCAGGGTGGCGTCTTGAAAGTCGTCAACCCAGGCGATGGGCGCCGCGCCGGCGAGCTCTTGTTCGACAAACTGCTTGGGCGCATCGGTGCTGAGCTCGGGCACGGTGTGGTCGGCGCGATAGCCACAGCCGGCCAGCAGCGCCAGTACCGAGGGTACGAGGTAGCGCATGTCAGCTCTCCTGCCCGGGGGCGGTGCCGTTGAGGCCGGCCAAGGCAAAGGCGACCAGTTCTTCGCGCGCGGTATGCAACATCGCGGCCGGATCGAGTTGGCCGAGGTGCTCGCTCATCAGCTTGCCGCCATTGTGCGCCTGGAGGACGTGCAGCGCGCCGCCGATAATCATGTGTAGGCGCCAAAACACCGTGATCGGGGGGATCGCAGGCAACACGGCGACAAAGCGGGCATGGAAGCTTTCGATCACGGGGCGGAATTGCTCGACCATCATTTTGTGGCCGCGTTCCGGGTCCATGTGGAGGCGGGCTGCTAAGGACAGGCAGACCTTGGCATGGGCCGGATCGGTGAGGGCGCCGAACACCGGTTCGATGAAGGCCCGCAGGACGGCCTCGAGCGGGGCGTCGTCATTGAGTGCATCGAGCCGCGCCAGGCGCTCTTGGTTGACCGGGCCGATCAGATCGGTGAGGACAGCGGTGATCAGGCCGTCTTTGGAGCCGAAATGGTAATTCACCGAGGCAATGTTGGTGCCGGCGCGTTCGGTGATGTTGCGCAGCGAGGTGCCGTCGAAGCCTTGCTCGGCGAACAAGACGGTGGCGGCGTCGAGGAGGGCGCGGCGGGTATCAGCAGTGTCTTCCATGTGCATTCCTACGATCGTTTTAAACGATTGTTTGGCTCGGAGTTGTGTTGTCGAACGTTGACTTATAACGTCTGTTTAAAGCGGTCCTTACACAACGCGCGGCTTAGCAGCCTCGGGACGCGGCTTGCGGGTGGCTCGGCGCGCCATGCAATTGGCCCATGCAGCGTGAACAGGCCCTGGCCGCCGAAGACCGTCAACATGTCGAGATTCTTGAGCGTCTCCGTCTGGAGCAGCCCGACAAAGACTGGGACCAAGCCGAGTTAGTGGCGGTGCCAGCCGGCCTGACGCGGACCCAAATGATCACCGCGCATCGCCGCTTGGCCTATGAGAAGCACCTGTGCGCGATTCTGCGGGAGGCCGCCAGCGTTGAGCCGGAAACCACAGAGGGGACCGACCCGCCGATGCGCGCGGCCGTGCAGCGCCTGTGCGATACGGCCTGCATGCAGTGTAAGGGTGGTTGCTGCGCGACCGGCGGCGACCACGCGTACCTGTCGGCTGAAACCATGCGCCGTGAATTGGATCGTGGCGTGGACGCCGCCGCCCTGCGCAAGCGCTACATGGCTCAGGTGCCAGCGCGGGCGATTCAGGGCGGCTGCATCAACCAAACCGAAACCGGCTGCGCGCTGCCACGCGAGCAGCGCTCAGAGTTGTGCAACACCTACTACTGTGGGCCGGTGCAAGACCTGCGCGATCGCTTGGCAGCAGCGCCCGACCCCAGTTGCACCGTGCTGGTGCAGCGGGCTCATACCACGCGGCGCCGTTTTGATCCTGATGCCGATCACGATATTATTGCAATTGAGGTGCTTGCGCCGGCCTAACAGGCTGGCGCAAGCACCCCGGGCTGCTCGCCGTAGCCACGTGCCAGTTCGGCCCGGCTGCGTTGTTCAATTGCGTCGGGCTCAGCGCCAAGTTCGGCCACCATGGCGGCGTGCAGTTCGGCGATGCGCGCGGCCTGCTTGGGATCCTCGGCCAGATTGATCTGCTCGGTGGGATCGTTGGTCATGTGGTAGAGTTCGCGCTGAGGCCCGTGGTTGGCATCGATGCGGGCGTGGTAGATATATTTCCATGGGCCGCTCCTGTACATGGTCATGCCGGAGCAGATGTTATGACCGTAATACTCGCTGATTGCGCAGTCTTTCCAGTCGGCCTGATCGGAATCCAAGTAGTTGATGAGGCTGTCGCCATCCCAGCTTTCGTGGCTCTCGGTGCCGGCAAGCTCTGCGATAGTGGCAACCAAGTCGACCAATGAGCACGCGCCGCTGCGGCGCTGGCCGCCGGCCCAGCGCGCCGGCCAACTGACAATAAGCGGAACGCGCGCAGCGTGGTCGTACAGGCAGTTTTTCCACCACAGGCCGTGGTCGCCCTTGTTTTCGCCGTGGTCGGAGGTGTAGACTACGATGGTGTTGTCGGCCACCGCGCTGTTAGCAAGGGCGCCAAGTAATTGTCCGACTTCGTTATCGAACCATTCGGTCAGGGCCCAGTACAGCTCACGACCGTTTTGGATATCGTGCGCACTGGCGGCCATGGTGCCAAATCCGAGTTGATGATGCTGCAGGTTGTAGGGTTGCTCGGCGAAGGGGCGCGCCGGGATCGGTTGCGGCAGTTTGCCACGCAGGCGTGCCACTAAGTTGGCGGGGGCCAGGAGTGGAAAATGCGGCGAGAGGTAGCCGGCAAACAGGAAGAAGGGATTTTGCGCCGTTTGATAGTCGCGCAAAAATCGGCACGCGGCGGTCGTCACGGCGCGGTCGTGATCGAGGTGGCCGCCGGCGTTGGCTGGCTGGAACTCGGCCGCGCGTTGGTGCCAGTTTGGCGCGTTGACTGATTGGTCGGTTACCACACGGCGTGCACCGCGCCCGTTTTTGTGGGCCGTGTTGTGACTCGGTGCCACTGGGATTTCTTCAAATCCATAGCGGCGGCGTGCGTCGTAGTGTTGTTTGCCGCACAGGTAGGGCGTGTAGCCGGCTTGGCGCAAGATATGTGGCAAGGTGGGCATGGTGTCTGAGGGCAGCGCCGAGCTGTTTTGCCAGGCTGACACCTGCGAGACATACCGCCCGGCAGTAAAACTGAGGCGCGATGGCACGCACAGTGGGGAATTACAATAACACGCGTCGAAGGTGACCCCGCTTGCGGCCAGGCGGTCAAGATGCGGCGTGGCGACGAGTTGATCGCCATAACAGCCGGTAACGGCGGCGTCGTGCTCGTCTGACATGATGACTAGAATGTTTGGGCCTTGAGCGGCGGTTGCCATGGGGTGTCTCCTTGTGGTTCCACCATGCTAGCGCATAGGGATGCTGAGTGCCATCGGACGGCTCAGGTTGTGGCTAGCACTAAACCGTTGTTGGTTCGCCTGGTTGGGCGACTAATCTAGGATAATGGCGAGACGACCCAGCACCCAAGCGTCTGATCCGGTGGTGCTTGATGATTCCGCATGGTTGGCCGCAGTGGCCGATCCCAGCAGCAAAGTCGCCTTTGGTGTGTGTCGCTATCATCACAAGCACGGCATGTGGACGAATCCGCGCTGGAGCATGCGTGACCATTTTGTGACCTTGATTGAACAAGGCTGCTTGGTTGCCGAGATCGACGATCAGGTGATCGAGCTGCATTCAGGCGATATGCTATGGATTCCGGCGGCGACGCCGAACTTGATCCGGGGTGACCCCAGTCAGCCAGACCTGCGCCACATCAATCTGCGCTTTTCGGTGCATGCTGGGGTGGCGCCGGTGGTGTTTGCGCAGCGCTATCGTCTGTTTCGCCGCGCGGCGAGTTTACGGCCCTTACTTGATGAGTTGCTGGCCTATCACGGTGACCCCGGAGCGCATGCCGCTGTGCGCCTACGCGGTTTGCTGCTGGCTGTGGCGACGGCTGCCTTTGCGCTTGAGGGGTCGCTAGCGGATGGGCCCGGTTTGGATGCGCAGCAACGGCGCCGCGTTCAGCAGTTGGTGGCTGAGCGGGTTGGCGATGGGCTGGATCCGGCCGGCTTGGCCGACGGCCTGGGTCTGAGTCTTGATTATTTTACCCGTCGTTTTCGTCACAGCTACGGCGTGCCGCCGCGGCGTTTTTTGATTGAAGAACGAATGCGCTTGGCCGGGATTCAGTTGTGCGAGAGCGATCAGGCGGTGGCGGCTATCGGGCGTGGCCTGGGCCTCGACGATCCGAATTTATTTAGTCGGCAATTTCGCCTGGTGATGGGCTGCAGTCCAAGCGCGTGGCGCCACCGTCATCAGGCGCCGGAATTTGATCAGCGTGATGATCGGCCCTGATCGGCCCTCATCGGCGAGAGCCTGCTAGGCGTCGAGCAGGGCGAGCGCAATCACGCAGCCAACCGCGCACAGGCCGGCGAGGGCGGAACGTAGGCTGGGGCGGTCGCCATCGAGAATCCAAGCCACCGGAATCATGACCACCGGTAGCGATGCCACCACGGCCTGAACCAGGCTCGGTGATGAGGCGTGTTCAATCGCGAGAGTCAGTGCGCCGATGCCGAGAATGGGCCCGAAGATGGCCGACAGCAGTAACCAGGGCCACACCTGCTTGCCGGCTTGGCGGCCGAGTCGTTCGGTTGAAGTCGCATAGCTGGCGGCGACGTCGGCGTTGCGGCGCAGGCGCGTGATCGGCCACACCGCGAGTAGCACCAGCAGGCCACCCAGGGCCCGGCACAGGCTGCCGACAAAGGGATCGACGCTGATCTCAAGCGCGCGCATCTGATCGGCCCCGTGCGCCTGGACGACTTGGCTGAGCCCTTGACCGACGCCAGAGAGAAGTCCAAACAGCAGGCCGAGCCGCACCGAACGGTCGCCCAGTCGTAGGCGTTCGGCTGGCGCCATCGCAAATACGACGGCAACCAAGATCGCCCCTGAAAGGGCCAAGGCGGTGGCACTCGGTGTATTGCCAAGCCACAGCCATTCGGCGAGCACTGCAACCGGCACGGCGCAGGTCAGGCAGACCAGCACGCCGAGGCGTGGGCCCATCAGGCGGTAGGCGGCGAATAAAGCGATGTCGGCCAGGCCTAGGTGCAGCACGCCCGCGCCGATGTACCAGCCGAGCTCGGGTACCATCGGAATCACGCCGCGCGGCAGGCACAGCGCGAGCAGCAAGGCGGTGGCCAGGCCGAGCCGAAAACGATTGGCGCGCGCGGTGCCCCAATTGCGGGCGCAGCGCGCTGAGCCATAGCCAGCGAAGCTCCACAGACACACACAAATCAGGGCAAACCACATGCAGCGCGACAGCCTCGTGCGCGCTTGTCCAGTGCAAGGGCGGCGCCGCTAGTGCGGATAGCTCGGCTTGCGACCTTCAACCAAGTGGCGCGCGGGGCCGTAGCGTCGGAACTCGCTCGGACTAATCCCTTCGGCGCGGCGGAAGGCGCGCGACAGGTTGTGGACGTTGGCAAAGCCGCAGCGTTCGGCGATCACGGTGAGCCGCAGGTCGGACCCGAGCATCAGATGCTTGGCGCGACGAAGCCGGGCCTGCAGCAGCCAGTCGCGTGGCGAGCAGCCATACATGGCGGCGAAACAGGTACGGAAGCGACTCGGTGACAGGCCGGTGATCTGGGCGGCTTCGTCAACGCTCGCGTTGTCGCCACAGGATCGGGTCAGGTAATCGGCTGCGGCTTCGAGGCCGGGCATGTGTCCACCATCGGCCGGCACGCTGCGTTGGCCGCGTAAGATCTCGGCCAACATTTCCAGCAGCATGCCCGCGGTGGCGAGGTCGGCGAAGGGCTGGGCGCGCGCCGCTTCATCGCAGATGCGTTCAATAACCACGCCGCAACGGGCGTTGGTCCAACTGCGGATGCGACCGGGGAGGGCGTCGAGCAGGGGATGGGG
>JAQIBG010000021.1 GCA_027859175.1 Planctomycetota bacterium
GTCCACAACATAGTACATAGCATCTCTCCTTGTTTGTGTTGCGTAAAATGTTCATGATATGGAAGCAAAAGCAGACGTAACTCCTGTTTATTCGCGGAAGTAAAAGGTAGGAACGGACAATGCTATTCGGCTAAGCACGGGCATTTCCAGTGGATAGTCACCAAGGATATTTCCTCAAGTAGGTTGGGGATCACGATTCTGCTTATCGACCCAGTATCCGTGACGCTGGTAATGGTCGTGGATTCTCTCTTCGTAGGCGCGCGTTAGCAGTTCCAGATTCGTGTAGGCGGGAGCATCTTTGATGATCGAGCGAAGCATATGCACGAACGCCCTCGCACTACTCCAACTGACATCCTCCACCCAGTCGGGCGAGAGCAGTATATTTTTCCCAGACCACCACGAACCGGTGGCAACGATCAGGTAGCGACATGCCCATCCATCTTCATCGATGATGACATCGCCGACGTTACCTACCTCGCCATCGTCAGCGATCAGTGTATATCCGCATATTTCATTGACACTACGCAGATGCGGATCGCCTTTATTGCTCAGGATCTGCTGATCCTGGAAATCCGGAGCTGCTTGCTGGCTGGGATCATTGACGACTGTGCCATCGATGCCCTGCCCACTGTAACCAGAATATATAGGTAGTATTCCGAACTTGGGAGACATCCCCAAGATGCCCGGTGTTCCCCAGTAGTTCGGCCAGCCGAAGTAGCCGGAATGTGATGATTCAAATTGCCGTGAGATGGGCTGATCACTGGCAAGTGACGGGCTGTCTTCGATCTGCTGTTTGGTCAAGTCCACCACCACGCGCTGATTCTCATCATCCACAGAGGCAAATGAATACGGCGACAGCAGAACCTGACGCTCGGACAACCAACTACCGGTGTCGGCGACCAGATACCGCGTTGTCCACTGCACATCATCGAACAAGAGATCTCGAATTTTCCCAATGACGCCGTCACGCCCTTGAATGGCATAGCCCTTAAGTGTTTTCATGGTTTGAAACATGGTGATCTCCGATTGCTTGAGTTGATGAATTCAAATGGTGTGAAGCGTGATGGGTGCCGCCTGAAGCCAGACAATAATCCACTCACATCACGCTAACAGCGCCATCGAACGCCGTCGAACGCCGTCGATAGCATGATCTTGCTAGGATTCGCCATCGCCGTCACCACTATTACTGCTGCTATCGTTGTCTGATCCTTCCTGACGGGGGTGATCAGAACGATGATTCTGATCGACATCATTGCTCTTGTTTTTATCACTCTCTTTGTCGTGCTTCTGGTCGTGTGGCAACAAGCGGTCAATGGTCCGATCAGGAATATTAAGCGTGCGAATGGGTAGTGGTATGGTGATCTCGGCTTCGTCGAGGGCCTTTTTGATCGCAACATGCGCCTCGTGCTTGGCATCATAAAATCCCGTATCACCTGGATATTTCATCCAAACACCAACCTTCCACGAAATCGACGAATCATCGAATTCCAAGCACCAGACCGACACTGCCTTGTCCTCCATACGCCATGACAAGCCATCAGCTGCATCTCGGAGCACCTGTTCGACTTGGGCTAAATCGCTGTCATAAGCCACGCCAACATCCACATCCACTCGTCGGGATCCGGTCACGGTGTAAGTTTCCAACGGTGACTGGAATACCTCCTTGTTGGGGATGATAATGCGCTGTCCGGTGAAGTTCTCTATGATGGTATTGCAAAGATTGATCTTTTTAACAAAGCCGAGGTAGCCCTTGGTACGGACAAGGTCATCTAGCTTGAAGGGCTTTCTAATGCCGATGATAACACCAGCGAGAAAGTTGGACGCCAAATCCTGAAATGCAAAGCCAATGGCTAAACCAACAATGCCGGCACCAGCCAAAAGGCTGGTCACTGTTTTATCAAGGTTTAGTATGCTTAAACTGACAAAAACACCGATACAGACCAAGGCTATTTTAATGGTGGTCGTCAACAGGTCTACCAACGCTTCACTATCAATCACGCGACCAACAACACGTTTCAAAATACGTCCAGCAATGCTTGCGAGAATGAGAGTCGCAACTATTGACAAAATAGAGACTGCCAAATTCGGGATCATTTCAACTGCCGACTGCCACCACAATCCCAGTTTCCCCAGGACGACATCAACTACTTCGGATGTCGAGTCAGCCTGGGTCAAAGGATTGTCCCCAGCGCTCTGCTGAACCTGCTGCGACTGACCTTTTGCTGCGGGACTCACTACTGCCCCAACAACCCAGTTTACCATGCTTTGATACATAATCATTCCTGCCCAACCTCCTGCTTTTCATACACTCCGTACCGAGACCTTGGGTTAACCTCGACGAGCCGTTATCGTGCTGAGCCCATTCCGTGGTAAATCCGGCATGACTGCGCCATGCTGCCGATCAAGGCCGAAGGCATGGCACCGCTCAGGCCTACCCGAAAATGCCTGATGGTTTTAGATGGGCTGGCAGTGGTCACTGCAGGTATCTTAGACGTGAAGATAACGGATGGATATGGGGTGATCACCCCAGCGCCCCAATTTGCCGGTGGGCTGGCCTGTTTTACTATCTATCGGGCAGATGGCCCTGTTTTTGGTTCCGCATAAGCAGGAGCGAAATGACTCGGTACACGATGAGCATCGCGAATAGCACAGCCAGCAATGCGCAGACGCGCCAGAAAAATGCATTCATCACCACCTGGCTCTGATCGGCCACCGTCATAATTTGCCCCTCGACCGAATCGTTCACCTCGTGCATTCCGTATCTCAATTCGGACGATCCGAGCAGGTGTTCGGCCGCCGTAAGCAACTCGTTAATTCTTAGCGCCGCGAGGGTCACTTCTTGGGCCATCTGTTCGTACTCGCGGATGTCAAAGGGACGCCCCTCATTGACTGCCTTCGAGCTGTCCATGGCCTGATACTGAGTAAACAGGGCACTCGCCGTGGTAAGCATTTCGTTAAGTGATTTGCCGAGCGTGTTTGCCTCGTCCAAAGTGGCCCGCACGTTGACGATTGTCGCATCAGCACGCTGCAAACGGTCATCGATGCCCGTGAGGATGGCTCGCCGCTCGGCCGCAATGTTTGCGGGTAGTTGCTCGATCTGATCGCTCACCGAATGGATGTCGGCAAGAGCCGTGTTGAATTCAGGGGTGGCGACCAAATCATCCTTCATCGCGGCCGCTTGCCACCGGAGCAGCGTGGACTCGCGTTTGAGCCGATAGAACATTCGCTCACCGAGCAGTCGTGCCTCGTCGACGGCCTGGCCCGCTTCCCCGATATTCGAGAAAAAGCCCCCAATCGCGAGTAACTGATCGGCGGCCGACCTGCCTCGCCCGATGGCGAAGTTTGCGAAGCGAACAAACGAGGCGCGAACGACTTTCGGGTTCTCCTGTCGCCAGTCTTGCAGCAGAGCGTCAAGAACGCCGAGTTGATCGGCCGTGAGCACACGAGCGACGAGCACCCGCGCTTCCAAACTGGCCTGAGACAGGGCGTCGGCCAGCGCCTGACCTCGCTTGCCGAACACCGTCATGGCCCTGCCGTCGTCGTCCCACTCCTGACTTACTAATGTCGTGACCACGACCAAGTCGAGCACGCGGGTGAATGCGTTGGCGTTACTGGCGATGTCGTAAACGTTGTTGGCATTGTCCACGAGAAGTACCTGTGCCGCTCGGCGTTGCACCGCATCAGGGTTATCCTCCTTCAAAGCATCGCAGACGGAATAAAGCAGGCCGACGTAGCGGTCGGCGAACCCGCGGGTGAGTTCGTCCAGCTGCGCCGCGGTAACTCGCTCGCCAGACTCGGCACCATCTACCTGGCGCAACGGCTCCTCCGTTGCGCTCCGTTGCGCACCGCATCCCCCCAACATGAGCACGGCGATGCACATCCCCAACAGCGTGGTTGTGGCAAGTATGGGTTGAATCTTCATCGTGTAGTCCACTTTTTTTCGTTGACAGATAATTGATTCTGCGAGATGGCTTGAAGAACGAAGCTGTCGCGGCCATTGCGCCAGCCATTGGTTGCGCCCCATGGCATTCGCTTTGACCAAAGCAATCGCGAGGGCAACGCTAGTCTCGACCATCAGTGTTGGCATGAAACAGGAGTTTGCGTGCAGATTGTTCCAGAGTTGTTTGAACCTTTGCATGTTTCAATTGCAACGTCCAGTAATGCATTATTCGCTGGTCCTCATGGGATGCCATCTTCACGATTCGATCATTTTGGGATCGAACGCGATCAAGGCTTTTGTCGACGCGGAACGGCCTTCAGCCAGGGCAGCACACAGACAGGCACCGAAGATGAATACGCAGCCGGACAGGTAGATCCACAGCAGCAATGCCATGATCCCGCCGAACATTCCATAGACGTCGTTCAGCGTGGCAAAATGTTTGAGGTACACGACGAATAGGATTTGGGTCGTCTGCAGGAGCACCGTGGTCCAAATAGCGGCAACCCAGACTTCGGCGAATCGTGTCGTTCGCGATGGAGCCAATCTATAGAAAAATGTGAGGCTGAGGAACAGCACCAACGGGGGAATGATAAAATCCAACAGGGTGAAGACCAAGGAGACGAACGCGTTTACTGGAGAAAGCCACGACTCTCCAAGCGTCGTCAGCGCCGTTGCTGCCATTCCCAGCAGAACAGCACCCGCGGTGACGCCGAGTAGCGCCATGCCTCTCAGTGGTAGTCGCCACCAGTTGTATGCTTGGTCATCCCAAGCGCGGTTAGTGACACGAACCAGCGTGGTAAAGCACTGGAGCGCGGTCCACACCAAGATGAAGAACGTGACTAGCCCCACCTGCCCGCTCGCTTGGATCACTCCAGTAATGGCTCCGAAGATTCGCGGTCGCATCTCGCTGTCGAGAGGGACATAGCCCTCTAGATAGGTGACGATTGCTCGCCCTGCGCTCTCCCGCTCAACAAAGAACGACGCAAGAATGAGGGATAGAATGAATAGTGGGAACAACGAGAAGAATGCGTTGAAGGCAAATGAGCCCGCCCAATGCCGCCCATCAATCTGCATGAACTTTGTGGTCGAGAGGCAGATCACCGCCCAGACTCTACGAGATCTTTGTTTAAGTCGCAGTGGCAT
>JAQIBG010000102.1 GCA_027859175.1 Planctomycetota bacterium
GATGTCGCGCGGGTCACGGCCCAGGATGAGCGGCTCCAGGTCCTCGATCGCCCCGACGACAGCCCGGGTTTTCCACTCCAACGTGGCCTCGCCCCAGCCGAGGCGCTGGCCTTAATCCCCAGCTGCCCGCTGCCGGTGGTGGTGACCAACCGCATCGCGTCAGAAGGCGGCGATTGGGACGGCGATGAGAACCAGCGCATCAGCTGGCTACTCGAAGCCGATCGCGCCGGCGCCGCCTATATCGACGTCGAATTACAGGCCGTGGCGCGCCTGACCGAGATGCCCAAGCGCGCCAAGTTGGTGCTCAGCTACCACGACTTCGCTGGTATGGGCCACGATCTCCCCGGCAAAATCGAAACCATGTTCGCCGCCGGCGCCACCGTCGCCAAAGTTGCCGTGACTCCGCACGATGCCGCCGACCTCGACCAACTGGCCGAACTCTGCGCGCGCTGGGGTGCCCACGGCCAAGCCAAAGAAGCCAATCGCGGCCTGATCGCAATCGGCATGGGTGAAATCGGCCTGCCGTCGCGCCTGCTTGCGGGCGCCTGGGGCAGCGCGTGGACCTTCGGCCGCATCGACGCCGAAGGCTCGGCCCCCGGGCAGCCAATGATTGTGGATCTGATCAAGCGCTTCCGCGTGCCCGACCAAGGCCCCGACACCCGCATTTTCGGCGTCTTGGGCGACCCCGTCGGCCACAGCCTGTCACCCGTCATCCACAACGCTGCTTTCACGGCTGATGAACTCGACGCTGTTTACGTACCCTTCCTGGCCCACGACGCCGTCAACTTTTGGCGCCAGTGCCACAGCTGGATCGATGGCCTGTCGATCACCATTCCGCATAAAACCGCCCTGATCGAAGAGATGGACGAGATCGAAGAGCTGGCCCTCAAAATCGGTGCCATCAACACGATCTATCGCGGCGAAAACGGCCAAACCATCGGCGCCAATACCGACGCCCCGGCCGCGGTCGACTGCATCGAGCAGGCCGCCGGCAACATCGGGAACCGTCAGGTTTTGGTGCTGGGCGCTGGTGGCGTCAGCCGCGCCATCGCCTTCGCCCTCAAGGCCGCCGGCGCTGACGTCACCCTTGCCAACCGCACCGCCGCCCGGGCTCAAGCCCTGGCCGACGAAGTGGGCTGCCACTGGGTACCGGCTGAAGAAGCGCTCGATCAAGCCTACGAGGTGCTGGTCAACGGCACCTCGGTGGGCATGGAAAGCGAAGAATCGCCGTGGCCACTTGACCAACACCGTCACGGCAGCGTTGTATTCGACACCGTGTACACGCCGCTGGAAACCCGCCTGTTGCAAGATGCCCAGGCACAAGGCTGCGTCCCGATTTGCGGACTGTCGATGCTGATCGGCCAAGCCCTCGGCCAATACGAACGCTGGACCGGGCTCCAAGCACCCGAGCCGCTAATGCACCGCGTGGCGCTTGAAGCGATGAATACCCGCTGGACCACGCGCATCTGCAAGAGCCACGCCCGCATTCTCGAACGCGGGCGCGAAGAAGCATGAACCAGATCACCATTGCTGACATCGCACGGGCAGCCGGCTGCTCCAAGCCCGTGGTCAGCAAGGTTCTCCATGACCGCGGCGGCAATACCCGGGTCAGCGCAGCCACCCGTGATCGCGTGATCGAGGTGGCCAAAGAGCTCGGCTATCGGCCCAACGCCGCGGCGCGGTCAATGGCCACCAATCGCAGCGGCCACGTTGGCGTGCTGGTACCCAATACGCCCGGCAACCCGTTCACCCACCCCGCCGGCTACGAAATAGTGACCGGCGCCAATACCCGCCTGCACGAACTCGGCATGAGTACGATTCTGGCCAATGTCGACGACATCCGCCAGGGCATTGATCAACTGCGCCTGTTCCGCGAACACCTCGTCGATGGCATGATGGTTTTAGGCAACGTCCCCCTCGACCTGGTTCCGCGAATCGAAGAACTGGTCGAACACTGCGTCTGGATCGACACCAACGTTTGGCGCCACACCTGCTGCCTGCGCCGCGACGAGCACTTCTCCGGCCTGCAGGCCACCCAACTCGCGATCACAGCCGGCTACCGCAAACTGGTGCTGTTTACCTATCCCGACAACGAGCACTACAGCATGCACGAGCGCCGCGGCGGGGCCGAACAGGCCTGTGCCGATGCCGGACTCACCCTCGAAATCCTCACCGAAAACCAAAAAGGCGAACTGGCTGAGCGCCTCGAGCCTGACACCTGCATTGTCGCCAACAGCATTTATCAGGCCTTTGTGGCGCGGCAGCTTGCCGAGTCCAAACGCCTGTTTCCTGGCACCGACTTCGGCCTGACCTGCTGCGACGACATGCGTCAGGTCAATCGCTGGTGGCCGCAGCTCTCACGCGTCGAATTCCCGCGTTTTGAGATGGGCCGCATCGGCGCCGACATGTGCGCGGAACTGATCGCCGGCACACCGCCGCGTTCGACACTGCTGCGCTGCGGCGTTATTGAGCGAGCGAGCTGCCAAGCAAGGACGGCAGACCACCTTTCGCACAGTTGATTGTGCGGGTCGGTGCGCCCGGGCGCTGGGACGATTCCCTAAGTTATTTAACTGAAACGGGTAGCGATCGTGTTCGACCAGCCAGATCGCGCTCAAACTGAGCCCAGCAGGGCCCCAGACGCCTGATAAGCCCAGTCCATTTCGGCCTGAAGTAGGCATTCAGTGGACCAAACTGTCCATTGCATGGACAGGATTTATACATTTAATGGACAATGTCATGTCCGGCATGCTGAGCTCACTCGACAGTCACTCCCTGCCACCGCGCGCCCGCGCGGCCCAGCAACTGCGCCGCTGGATCAATGACGGCACCCTCAGCCCAGGCAGCCGCCTGCCGGCCGAAACCCGTTTGGCCCAGCAAATGGGCATCGCCCGTGGCACCCTGCGCCAAGCCCTGCGTGAGCTCGCCGACGCCGGCCTGGTAGAGCCGCAGAAAAACCGCGGCCACCTTGTGGTGGGCCCGCAGCGTTCACGCCTCCTCGCCAGCACGATCCTAGTCCTCGGCCTTTACACCGAGACCCACGATCCGATCCCTGGCTACCTTGAAGCCGTTGACGCTGGCGCCATGGGCGCGATTCGCGATTCGCACCGCAACGCCCTGAGCGTACACCCGCGCCTGTTTGGCGCCGAGCGCGCCGGTGAATTGGCGGCCGGCTCCCCGCTCGGGGCCGTGTGCTGCGTTGACCCCCTCGGCCAAGAAGACCTGATCTCCGGCCTCATGCGCCTACGCGCGGCCAAGGTACCCGTGGCCATGCACGCCGACGGGCCCGACCTCACCAACTTCGATCGCGTTATCGGTGATCACGCCAGCGGTTCGGCAGCACTCACCGAGCAACTCATCGCCGCCGGGCGCCGCCGCATCCTGCGGGTCTGGCCGGAAGTCAGCGCCAACAGCTATTGGCTCCAAGAACGCGACCGTGGCCACCTCACGGCCTGCGCCAGAAATGGCGTCACCGCCCTGCCACCACTCTACTACCCCACCGTCGCCAACCGCGGCGACGTTTCCGATGCCGCCGGTTTCGACCGCCGCGTACGCCAAATGTGCGGGTTCTTGGTCGACCGCCTACGTGGCCCCAATGCGATCGACGCCATCATGGTGTGCTCAGATTCTGGCGTTGCCGAAGCCTATGCCGCGGCCCGCCTATGCGGGCTGCAGCCGCAACGCGACCTCGACGTGGTCGGCTACGATAATTATTGGCACCTGTGCTGGGAACGCGCTTTCGAGGCAACGCCGCCGCTCGCCACCGTCGATAAAGACAACGCCGCGATTGGCGCTGCGATGGTCGACCTGATCGACCATCGCCTGCGCTCCGACAAGGCCGACACCCACCTGCGGGTGATCCCGGGGCGCATCGTTACCGCTGACGAACTGGTCTAACAGGCTGTTGAAATACACCAGCCTGCTATCCTCAAGAAAACCTTAGGCTCCCTGCAGGAGCCATTTTCCAAGGTTTTGTTGAGGCGACTCTTTACCCAGGAGGGTCTGCGACCCCCCTTCAACCCCCCCGCAGGCTGTATTTCAACAGCCTGCTAAAACCCAAAGAACAAAAACCCGGCATCCGCGCAAGCAGATGCCGGGTTTCGGCATTTTCAGCCGAGATTCTACTACTCGACGGTCACCGGCTTGCCGGTGGCGGCACTCTCGTACAGACCATCAAGGATCTGCTGAACGATGATCCCTTGCTCGGCCGGGGCCGGCGTTGGCTCATCGTTGAGAATCGCATCGGCGAAGCATTCCATCGCGCTCTTAGCCGGCTCGATGGTGCGACCAATCTCGGTAGTGTAGAGCGCACCGGCGCGGGTCTCGAACAGTTCGGCGGTGAAGTTGTAGCCACCACCAACGTTCTTCTGCACCAGGCCGGCCTTGTCGCCATACAGGTGGGTTTCCATGAATTCGTCTTCGGCGCGATGGCAGGCCCAGCTGGCCTCCACCTGCAACGAGGCGCCATTCTTGAAGCGAATGAAGCCGGCCGCATGGTTCTCGGTATTGGCTTCCTTGCCCTGACGCTCGCACTCAGCCTTGGTCAGCACATCGGTGGCACTCGCCAGCACCACATCAGGCTCGGGATAGCCCATCAACCACAGCGCCAGATCAATGCGGTGAACACCGAGGTCGATCAGGGGGCCGCCGCCAGACATCGCGGTATTGGAGAACCAACCGCCGAAGCCAGGGAAGCCAAACCGGCGCAGCCAGCAGGTGCGCGCGGTGTAAACGTTACCGAGCACCCCGGTGTCGACGAGACGCTTCAGGGCCTGGCTAGCCGCATTGAAGCGATACGAGAAGTTGATCATCAAGCGCTTGCCAGCGGCCTCAACCGCAGCCTGCATCTCACGCGCCTCAGCCACGTTCATGGCGATCGGCTTCTCGCACAGCACGTGGGCACCGGCCTTGGCGGCCGCCAGCGTGAACGGCTTGTGCAGCTTGTTCGGCGTCGCGATCGACACGATATCGAGTTTTTCGGCCGCGAGCATGGCGTCCACGTCGCTATACACGGCGGGAATGCCGAATTCGTCTTTGGCCTTAGCCAGACGCTCTTCATCCAAATCACAGACCGCCACAACCTCGCAGTTGGGGTGGGCCTGATAGCCGCGAATGTGGGCTTTGCCCATACCCAAACCGATTACGCCACAGCGCAGTTTCGTTTCACCCATCATATCTCCTTGTTCCGGGGCCTCAGAGCCTGTGCGGAAGCGCTTCCATGCAAGGGGCAAGAACAGCCTTCTCGACTTGGATTGGCTAACGGCACCTCCCCCATGCAGGGTCATTAGCTGCCATCTATTTATGTATTAATATATCCGTGGTTTGTTGGCCCCTCGTTTGCGTTTGTGAATTCCCCCTCTAGACTCATAGCATCGGAGACCCGCCCCAGATGGCGCACTGCTACATACTCATGCTCCAAGCACGCGTCCTGCTCATCGTAGGGCTTGGATGGATCGCAGTTGGCCTGTATCTGGGCTTCGATCCCTTAGCCGTTGCGTGGCGGGCCGCCCTCGGCGCCCTCATCGCTACGGTTGCCACTGGCGCTCTCCTACGCATGGCCCTGCGCACCGTGGCCGCGGCCGTGCTAGCCCAAGCACCGGCCGAGACCCATGAATTGGAGCCAGCCACACCGCAATGAACAAGGTCAGCACCACGGCCAAGATTCGCTCCGGACGACTCGGCGCCTTTAAGGCAGCCGAGGCAACCCGCGTTCAGGCCGAACGTGACCAAGAAATCACCCGCCACCTGCCCCTCGTTCACAGCGTGGTTGAGCGTCTGATGAACACGCTGCCGCGCAGCGTTGACCGCGATGATCTGTTCCACGCCGGCGTGATTGGCCTGATGGATGCGATCGACCGGTTTGATCCGGGGCGCGATAATGCCTTCTCTACCTACGCGGTGCTCCGCATCCGTGGCGCCGTTATTGATGAACTGCGCGCACGCGATTGGGTGCCACGCGGCGCCCGTGCCCGCAACCGCGATTACCACCAAGCCGTGGCGCGCCTGCAGCAGAGCCTCGGCCGCATCCCCGATGACATCGAGCTTGCGGCCGAACTCGGCGTCACCGCCGACGAACTGCCCGACATCGAACGCAACGCCACCCTAGCGGCCCAAGTCAGCCTCGAAGCGCCCGTGGGCGACGACGCCAAGCTCGGCAATACCTTGAGCCAGCGCGATGATGTCGCTGCCAATCCAGCCCGCTTCCTCGAGCGCGACGATCAGCGCCAAGTGCTGCTCTCGGTGCTCGAATCGCTCAAGGAGCAGGAGCGCCTAATCCTCAAGCTCTATTACTTCGAGAACCTTCTGATGAAGGAAATCGCCGCCATTCTTGGTGTGACTGAGAGCCGCGTGTGCCAGATTCACTCCCGCTTGATGGCATTGCTCCGCACCCGGCTCAAGCACGCCGGCCTGGAGTAGGCAGGGGCACACATGCCCATCCCCCCACAACCCGGACAAGCCCAGTCGGGCCTACGGACAGCCGACGGCCGGGCGATGGATCTCGTCATGCTGGAGGAGTCGGGCCGCAGCCTGCGCTCGGTGCTCAAGCCTGGCGAGGTGGTCACCGGTCGGGTCATCGAACAGTTCGCTAACGGCAGCTACCTGTTTGCCCTGCGCGGACGCCAACTGGTGGCTGCCAGCACCGTGCCACTGCTGCGCGACAGCGTGGTGCAGTTTCAAGTCAGTGACCTGGGCGAAGAGATCTCGCTGCGCATGCTCACCGGCCCGCGCAGCGAGGCTGGCGGCGATAGCGCGGCGGTGGCTGGCCGCGATGCGCGCCTCGGCGCCCTCGGGCTCAGCCCCGACGCCCGCGGTCAGCCTGTGCTGCAAGCCTTGGCAGACGCCGCCGCGCCGCTCGACACGAGCCGCATCCAACAAGCCCTGAGCCACGTGCGCGCTGCCCCAGCAGGGCAGCAAGCTACCCTCGCCGCTGCTCATGCGCTCTTGGCCCGCGCCGGCCTGCCTGCCACCCCGGCTACCCTGGCGCTGGCAACCCAGGCTCTACGCCCCGGCCTACCC
>JAQIBG010000103.1 GCA_027859175.1 Planctomycetota bacterium
TTTGCTCGAGTCGACCCAGCAGATCCCGCACTTCTACGTGACCGAGAAGGTTGACGCGCGGGCTTTGGTGTCGCTGCGTAAGAAGCTCAATGCGGTGGAGGGGGTCAAGATCACCTTCAACGATTTGGTGATGAAGGCTCTGGGTCTGACCTTGGTGCGCCACCCGGCCGTCAACAGCACCTTCCACGGTGATGTCATGCGTCAGTTCAACACGGCCGATATCTCGGTGGCGGTGGCGATTCCTGACGGCCTGATCACGCCGGTGCTGCACGGGGTTGAGCGTCTGACGCTGACCCAGATTGCTGCGGGCGTACGTGACTTGGCCAAGCGTGCGGTGGCCGGCACCCTGGCACCGGAAGAGTATCAGGGCGGCAGTTTCACCATCTCGAACCTCGGCATGTTTGGGATCGAAGAGTTCAACGCGATCATCAACCCGCCGCAGGCTGCGATCCTCGCTGTCGGTGGCATCAAGGACGAGCCCTTGGTTGATCGTGGTGAGTTGGTGGCCGGTAAGACCATGCGGCTGACCCTGTCGGCTGATCACCGTGCGGTTGACGGCGCCGTGGCTGCAGCCTTCATCAAGGATCTGCGCGAGCTGCTTGAAAATCCCGCCGCATTGATGCTGTGAGGGCACATGCCCGCCTGGGCTTGCGCGCGGTACTTGCGGCAAGAGGGTGCGGACTGGGCAGTGCCTGCTCTGCACCATGCCCAACCTCCGCAGCGCACGCCCCAACTCTGTCGAGCAAGGACTGATCATGACGACTTCCTATGATGTAGTGGTAATTGGTGCTGGCCCTGGTGGCTATGTCGCCGCGATCAAGGCGGCCCAGATGGGCAAGACCGTGGCCGTGATTGAGCGCGAAGCCCTCGGTGGCGTATGTCTCAACTGGGGCTGCATTCCAACCAAGGCTCTGATCAAATCGGCCGAAACCTTTTCGCAACTGCAGCACGTTGAAGACTTCGGCGTGACCGTCGGCAAGGTTGGCCACAACTGGGCCAAGGTGGTGGAGCGCTCGCGCTCGGTGGCGGCCAAGATGTCGACCGGCGTCGACTTCCTGATGAAGAAAAACAAGATCGATGTGATTATGGGCAGCGCCAAGCTGGTGTCGCCCACGCACGTTGAGGTGACCAGCGAGGGCGAATCGCCGCGCTTTGTGCAGGCCGGTTCAGTGGTGATCGCGACTGGTGCTCGCGCCCGCACCTTCCCCAATCTGCCGGTGGACGGCGATCGCGTGTTCCATTACCGCAAGGCGATGGTGTTGGATCCGCAGCCCAAGTCGCTGCTGTGCATTGGTGCCGGCGCGATCGGCATGGAGTTCGCCTACGTCTACAACAGCTTCGGCACCGAAGTGCATGTGGTTGAAGTGATGGACCAGGTGCTGCCGGTTGAAGACCACGAGATCGCCAAGTTTGTTGAGCGCGCCTACAAGAAGCAGGGCGTGCACATCCACACCAAGACCAAGGTTAAAGAACTCAAGGTCGGCAAGAAGTCGGTCAAGGTTGTGCTCGAGTCTGGTGACAAAGAGCAGGTAGTTGAGGTTGAGCGGGTTCTGGTGGCCGTTGGCATGCAGCCCAACACCGAAGGCCTCGGCTTGAGCGACGTGGGCGTGAAGCTCGACGCGCGTGGTTTTGTTGACGTAGATGCCAACCAGCAGACCTCAGTGCCTGGTGTCTACGCGATTGGTGACTGCGCGGGCAAGCAACTCTTGGCGCATAAGGCCTCGGTTGAAGGCGAAGCCGCTGTGTACCACATCTGCGGCCAGCCGCATCCGGTCGACCACGACCAGATTCCCGGCAATACCTACTGCCAGCCGCAGGTCAGCTCGATCGGCTTGTCTGAGCGCAAGGCCAAGGAGCTGGGCAAGAAGGTCAAGATTGGCCGCTTCAACTTCCAGGCCTCGGGCATGGCCCAGGCGATTGGCCACCCGGAAGGCTTCATCAAGTTGGTGTTCGACGCCCAATACGATCAGCTGGTCGGCGCCCACATGGTGGGCTACGGCGTGACCGAATTGATCGGCGAACTCGGCTTGGCGCTCAAGCTCGAAGCCACCGCGGCTGAGATTCAGCATACGGTGCATGCGCATCCGTCGCTGGCTGAGGCGGTGATGGAAACCGCAGGTGATGCGCTGGGCCAGGCCATCCATCAGTGACGTTACATCTAAGGGGCTCGCCCCTTAGGATCCCCAATTCGCCGGCGCTTCGCTGGGCTCGCGGGCTTGGTCGGACCTGGCCGCGTGGCGGCCTGCGCGGCGGCGCTACGCGCCATTTTCGCCGCGCACCGGTCCTCGGGCGCCCGGCGCTCGCTTTGCTCGCTGGGGGTGGTTTGTGCTTGGCGGGCTTGGTTGGTGTTCGCGTTGTCGGTTGTCGGTTGTCGGTTGTCGGTTGGTGGGTGGTTTCGTTGATCGGGGTTGGGCGTTATTCTCGCTGTGGCGTCGATGCGCGTGTTGGTGCCTGGGAGTGTCGCTGCCCTCAGCGACATGCATGCGACGGGAGTGAGCCCTCACTTGGAGCGAGTGGGGGCGTGGTTTGGTTATGACAACGGGGGCACATGCCAAGACCGCGGCAGCAGCTCGGTCGCGGCTTAGTCTTCGTCTGACTGACCGCTTGGTGCCAGTTCTAGCGGCAGCGTGGCCTCGGGCTTGCCGCTGGCGATGATGCGGCGTTGGAGGAGGTCGAGAAAGCCGCCGAGGCGGTCTTTGGGCATATCACGGGGGGCGAGCTGGGATGCGATTGAGAAGTGGTTGCGGGCTTCGTCGCGCTTGCCGAGGCGGAATAGGATCGCGCCGACGGTGTCGTGATACGCGCTGCTGGCTTCGTGATGAGCGGCGCGATTGAGCATGGGCAGTGCGCTGCGGGCGATCTCGAGGTCTTCCGCGCTGGGCTCTGAAGTGCCGGCAACGGCAGCGTAGGCGGCGTTGTTGGCCATGTAGACGTCGAAGTCGGGGTTGTCACTGGGTTGCGCCACGAGCGGGTAGAGCAGGCCGCGAATCGCGTAGAGTTCTTGTGCTTCGCTGGTGGTGGCGCGCCCAGCGTTGAGCTCGGTCTGATAATTGACAAAGCGCTCTTGCATGCGTTGGGTGATGATCATCCGAATCATCTGGGCCTGTTCGTCATCGACTTCGGCCATGTGAATTGACAAGTCTTTCCAGGCACCCGTATCGGTAGCATGGTCGAGTAACTCGGCGGTTTCGGGATGGTCGTCGAGCCAGGCGTCAGCGCTACCGAGCCCCATCGGCAGCATGGCAATCGTGCCGATGCCGACCACGAGTAACAGGCACACCATCAACAGCAGGCGGCGGACTTCACCATGGTGACGCGGCTCGGCCTCGGGGTCTTCTTGTACAGTCGCCAAATAAGCCATGCGTTCGCGGATCGAGTGATGGCGCCAACTGGGTGCATCAACGGGTTGCCCTGAGAGAACCGATACGCTGAGTAAAGCCTGCCGCATGGCTTCGGTGCTGCCGGCAAGCTTTGCACCAGCGAGGTCGGCCTGGCGTTCACAAGCGCGTGACAATACGCCAAACAAGAAACGCAAGAATAGCAGGAATAACATAACCACGGCAAAGCCCTGACGAGCCTCGAAGCCGATGTGGTCGAATCCGGGAACCACGGCAAGCAATTCGGCAGCCGGCACGCTCAAGCCCCACGACCACATGACCGAAACCACTAAAAACAGCAGGTAGATCCACAGGTGGCGATGCTTGATGTGCCCGAGTTCGTGGCCGAGAACCGCAGTGAGTTGGTCGTTGGGGAGGTCGCGCAGTAAGTCGGTAGAAAACAGCACGTAGCGGAAGCGAGGGATCATGCCCATCACCGCCGCGTTATACAGCCGACCCGCCGCTGGCGGCCAGGTCATGATGCGTGACACCGCGATGCCAGCGCGGCGGCAGCCGTCTTCAATCAACTCGCGTTCCGGACTGGCCGGCATCTGGCGCGCGCCCCACAGGCGGACCACCGCCATGGGCATGATCAGCAACACCGCGAACACCGTTCCGAAAGAGGCCGCCATCAGCAGTAAGGACAGCATGGGGTGGGCGCCAGCGTCGGCCTGTTCGAGTTTGAACAGGGGCTCTACCACCAGCCAGCGGGCAAGGTCAAATAAACCAAGGGCAACCAGTGCAGGCAGGAGGCCAAATTTGAGTCGCATCGCGAGCAGCTCAACCGCTGGTCGGCGATCACCCGCGGCGCTCCAGGCCAAGCCACCGGCATACCAAGCCGGGATCAGCATGCCGATAAAGGGGGCCAGTTGTACCAGTGACGAGAAGCCCGCTATCTGGCCCCAGCCGAGTTCGTAGCACCACAGCGCGAAGATGCCCAGCGTGGCCCCGGTGGTCATGGCATCCCACATTGCCAGCAGACGTGGCGAACGATTGCTGCGCAGGAATCGCGCCGCCACCAGCACGGAAACCGCCCAGGCCACAACGCAGGCAATGATGACGAGGACGCTCTCGAGCCACGGAGCCATGCCGCTCACCGTGGGCGGTGGCGGGAGGTGTTCGGCGGTTTGCGCGATCACCAAGGCGAAGATCAGGGGGAGAATGCCAAACATGGTGCGGGCCGCATTGTGGAGCAGGGCTGGTATTGTCCACCGCCCCGATGGTGGCTTAGATACGGCCTGATGTGCGCGGCGTTAGTACCGCTGGGCCGCTCAAGCCACGCTCCGGCATCATGCGTGTATTTGGCAACGACCGTGCTAGCATCGAGATATGACAGGCCCGCGCTCGTCTGCAGAATTCATGATTCCGGATCCGCCACCGGGCAGTGGCGCCGATGGCGTGCGTCTTGTTGCCGGGCTTGATGCGGTGTTGTTGGGGGTTTCGAGCGGGGTGGCCCTAGAGGCTCAGCACGCGCTCTTGCTGGAGGAAATCATCGCGCGAGCCGACGGGCCGCTGCGAGGCCTAGACCCAGAAGGCGTGCCGTCAGATGCGCTCGAAGCGCTCCGTTGGGCCGGCGTGCCCTTGGCACCCGCTGGTGCTATCCGCTGGGGCAATGAGATGAGACCCGGCAAGGTGGAACAGCCATGCTTTGTGGAAGGTACCTTAGAGATCCCTGATGCTGCGGTACTGCGCGCGTGCAACGGCGTTCAGCTGAAGCAGCTGCGGCGTTTCTGTGCAGATCATCTTGGCGTGCGCTTGCAAGCCGCGCCAGGTGTGGCCTTGTACTTGTGGGCCAACCAGGCCCTGGTTGTGTCGCTGCGCGATGAAGATCTGGCTGGCTTTCTGCATGGCCCCGAAACGGGGCAACGTCACTCCTTGGCCTGGGCGCCCGGTGAGCCACTCTGGGTGCGATGGTAAGTGACGAGAAGCGCGCGCTGCGTCAGCAGTGTCGCCGGGCGCGCCAAGAGTTGGGACACGACGATCGTCAGCGGGAAACAGTCGCTATTGCCGAGACAGTTGCGATCTACCTAGCACGAGCTCAGTGGCCTCGCTTGGCGAGCTACGTTGCGCTTGCTGATGAATGTGACTGCAACGCCATCCATGAGGCGTACTGGCAGCGGGGTGACAGCGTGTTGTTGCCACGCGTGTGTGAAGCGGGGCTCTTGTCGTGGCATCCGGTTTTGCGGCCTACGCAGTTGATGGCCGGTTATCGCGGTATCCAAGAGCCCGATTCTAAGCAGTGCCCGGCTGTTGAATTGGATGCCAATGTTACCGTATTGGTGCCAGGTGTCGCTTTTGATCGCGAGGGGCGTCGCCTGGGGCAGGGC
>JAQIBG010000115.1 GCA_027859175.1 Planctomycetota bacterium
CCCCTGCATCACCCCCTACGGTCCTGCCCATGCTTGTGGCGCTGCACGGATTTACCGAAATCGACCTCAGCTGGCGCGAGGTCTTTGCTGACTCGCCAACCACGGTCACCGCCCCCTTATTACCCGGCCATGGCTGGGCGCCGTGCAGTGACAACACCACCATTGCCAACGTCGCTGCCGACATCGCGCCGCGCCTCGGCAAGAAGGGGAGCGACCTCTTGGGTTACAGCATGGGCGGGCGGATTGCCCTTCAGCTTGCGCTCGATTATCCACAGTTGGTCCACCGTTTGGTGCTGATCAGCTGCCGCCCTGGCATTGCCGACCCAGCAGCCCGTCAAGCCCGGCTCGAGCGCGATGAGCGTCTGGCCGAGATCCTTGAAGACGACGGCATCGGCCCCTTTGTGGCCTGGTGGGAGCGCCAGCCGGTGCTGCGCACCGTCACCGCGCCCGCGCCCTTGGCCGAACAGATCCTACGCGGTCGACGCCTCAACCAGAACCCCCTCGGCCTCGCCGCCGCGTTGCGCCGCCTGGGCCAGGGGAGCATGGAACCAGCCTGGGATCGCCTGGCTGAACTGAAGATGCCGGTGCTGTTATTGGCCGGTGCCGGCGACCCGGCCTACGTCAACGACATGCAGCGCATGGCCGAGCACATCCCGCACGCCGAAATCGACATCATACCCGCTGCTGGCCACGCCCTGCACCGCGAGCACCCCAAAGACCTGGTCGCCCGGATCGACGCCTTCTTGGCATCCTGATCTGCCCGCACCACACGAGGAGAGCACCATGAGCGCCGATTGGCAGCCCATAGACCGTGGCTACGAAGACATCTGTTACGACCACGCCCGTCGCGAAGGCGGCTTGGTGGCGCGCCTGATGATCAATCGGCCCGAGGTCCACAACGCCTTCACCCCGCGCACGGTGCAAGAACTACGCGATGCGCTGCAACACGCCCGCGATCACAGCGAAGTCGGCGCGATCATCCTAACCGGCGCCGGCGACCGCGCCTTCTGCTCCGGCGGCGACCAACGCGTGCGCGACCACGGCGGCTACGTGGGCGGCAAAGACGGCGACGTTATCCCACGCCTCAACGTGCTCGATCTGCAACGCGAGATCCGCAGCTGCCCCAAGCCCGTGGTTGCAATGGTGTCCGGTTGGGCCATCGGCGGCGGCCATGTGCTGCACGTGGTGTGCGACCTGTCGATCGCGGCTGACAACGCCCGCTTTGGCCAAACCGGCCCCAAGGTCGGCAGCTTTGACGGCGGCTACGGCGCCAGTTATCTGGCCCGCATCGTGGGCCAGAAGAAGGCCCGCGAGATTTGGTACACATGCCGTCAATACAACGCCCAACAGGCGCTTGATATGGGCCTAGTCAACGACGTCGTGCCGCTGGCCGAACTCGAGTCAGCCACCCTGCAACTGTGCGACGAGATGCTCCAACATAGCCCGCTGGCGCTGCGCTGCCTCAAGTCGGCCTTCAATGCCGACTGCGACGGTCAAGCCGGTCTGCAAGAACTCGCCGGCAATGCGACCCTGCTGTTTTACATGTCAGAAGAGGGCAAAGAGGGGCACCGCGCCTTCCTCGATAAGCGCAAGCCCGACTTTACCCAGTTCCCACGCTTGCCCTGAGCATGGCCGTCACCCGCTGCGTCTGCTTTCGCAAATCACTGAGCGAACTCAAAGACCTCGCCGCGCAGCGTGGCTGGACCAGCGTTGACGAGATCGCCGCCGCAACCGGATGCACCACCGGTTGCGGCGCCTGCAAGCCCTACGTTGCCGCGATGCTCGCAACCGGCGCCACCTGCTTCGCGGTCAAGCGCGCCAACGAAGAGCTACCGCAAGCCTGCACGCCAGACCCATGGGACCGCGGCGCCTGATCGACGCCGAGCTTGGTCACTGCAGGGCGAACGGTGCGCCCAAAAAGCTACGCTGCCGATCTGGCCCACTGCCCACGGTGACCCCGCACCACGGCGCTTCATCACGGGCGTATTCATCCCAGCGCGCGGCGTCACAATTATCAATAATCTGCGTCCACAGGCCGCGCAACACGGTGGCATCGCCGCTCGCGTCAGACCAAGCCCCCGGCAATGGGTTCGCCAACACCGGGCCGGGTGCCGCAACCGCCAGGTACACGGCCCGGCTGTAGCCGTACTGCTCGCGCATCGCACGCAGGATCAAATCACGTGGCGCCGTGCGCGTTTGATTGCGGTCATGCCAGTTGGCCAAACGGGGTGCCACAAAGGCCGCGCTCGACACCACCAGCGGCTGACCCCAGGGATCGTTCCAGGGCTGATCAGGCCTGCGATCGCCACGATAAATATCCAAACCAGCAGTGCCCTCGGGCAGGATCTCGGCCAATTGCAGCAAAGCCGGGGTATACAAGGGTGAGCAGGCATCGAGCGCAAAAGGAGCACGCGTACCGGGCTCCGGGTCACCGTTGGGGGTAAAGGCCACCCCGCCCCAGGCCGAATCAAGCATCACCGGGCCGTCGTCGCTGCGCCAGTCGACCTGGGGCCAGCTGGTCGGCCACTGCGCCAGATACCAGGCCCAGCCCGGCCGGTTGGGGCGCCGATCAACCGTTGGCATCACGTCCATGGTCAGATCAAAACGCTCACCAGCCTTCGACTGGATAGTAGCGTTATCGCTGTTGAGGCCGTCATAGGTCCAGAAGAACATCGTTGCCGCATCAGCGGTTTTGACCCGTATCGGTCGCCAACCTATATACGGCGGCGCCCCCGAGGATTCGGTCGAACTGGTCCACGGCCCGCGCCCACGCCAATAGGTCCGGAAGCTACCGGCCCACTTGCTGCCGTCACGCAACTCATCGAGAATGACGCGAATTGTAGTGAACTGGAGGTCTTTTCCGAGCCCATCACGCAGCACCGCCGTGGTGGCATCCTTGCTGCCGCTGAGTGCCTGCCGGAGACTGAGTTCCACGTTATCGATGCGATTAGTAGCTTTGGCCTTCTGCGCACTGCGCCGCACCAAACTGGCCGCCGATAACACCAAACCAGTCAGCACACCGATAATCGCAATCACCACCAACAGCTCGATCAGGGTAAAGGCGCGGCGCGTGCTCATGGCAAGAGGGCCTCGATATCAGCAGCGTGAACGATGTTGTCTTTGGCACCCGGGCGATCGTCGCCAGCGGCGCTGCTCGCATGCACGTCGGTTTGGTACACCCCATCGGCGCCCGGATGCCAGCGCATCACGCCATCGGCGCCGGCCGACATCACCGACAATCCACCACTCGGCGATGGCCCACATAAAATTTCATGGCCCCAGGCGTCGTACACCGCGGTGCCACGCAGGGCGTAGCGTTTCCAGGTGCCGCCGTCGCGCACCATACCCGCGCGCCAGGCGCCAGCCGTCCCCGGCGTGTTATCGGCGCCAACGCTGAGATGACGCAAGCGATCACCAGCAATCAGCGGCGTATCAGCGTTATCAATGGCGCTGCGCAGTGCACCGATCGCTGCCAACTCAGCAGCCTGCTCGCCGAGCACGCCCTGGAGATATTCTGCGCTCAAGCGCTCGATGTCGCTTGCCGTTGGCGCCACCAAACACACCCGGTCGCTGTAGCGGCTCGCGTCGTAGGGGCCAATCAGCACCCCCCCGCCGCTGTTGAGCGGGCCCGGCCGTGGCAGGCGCCGGTAGTGGGTCACGCCGTTCCACGACGGCCGCGGCACACCGATCATGCCGCGCGGCATGCCATACAAGAAGGGCAGCGTCGATACCGGGTCGGTCAGACTATTACCGCCATGAAAGCGGTCGTCGTCGAGCAGAACGCGCTCGCGCGCTGAAGCGAGACTCGCGGGCAGCGCACGCAGCGCTTCACCGGCGATGGCCGGGGCAGCAAGGCCGTGACCGGGATCGCGTGCAAACACCAGCCGTGGGGCAGCACTACCGGCGAGCGGATGCTCGGCCGGGCGCACGCGCCCACCGCGCTCGGCGGCGCGTCTGGTTAGCGCCAGCTTGACCGTGCCCACAATCAGTTCACTGCGCGCCGCGGTCACCCGCACGCGGGCGATGCCGATCACCGCCACCACCAAACCGGCCAAGGTGGCCATAATGGCCACCGTCACCAAGAGTTCGATCAGGGTAAATCCGCGCCGTGCTACCATCGCACCGGCTCTTCATCAAGGCGTTGAATCCACTTCAAATTACCAGCGAAGCTACGCACCACCGTCCCTGGCCAATTCGGACTAGAGCTATGCTCGATGCGATCGCTGCGGTGCTGCTCCATACGGCCGTAATAACGCCAGTTGTCTGCCGATGCTTGGAGCGCCGACCATTCAACCCGGAAAAACAACACCCGTGACCGGCGCTGGGTTTCGCGGAACAACTCTTCGTCGCTGCCAAACAGGCCCGACTCGCTCGCCGTGATCGGCTCCAACGCGCGACTGAAACCGGGATCGGTGTCATCCCAAAAGCGGAAGCCGTAGCTGCCACCGGCCCCGGCCGCCACCACAAACACGCTGTGTCCAGGAATCGGAACCGCGTCGTAGTGTGGGTCGGTCCAACTGGCGTCATCGCGGCCGTTATGGTCTTGCGGCAATTCACGATATACGCGAAACCACGTGCGACCGTCGGTACCCGCCACCGGGCTTCGGTCGCCAGCGACAAAGGCATTGAGCGTGTCGGCGGCCGGCTGTGGGTCGAGCATACCGTGCCACGAACCACGCGCGCGCTCACCGCGCGCCGCAGCGAGGAAGGCGTTGCGCGCCGTGGTGGCAACACCACTACGCGTGGTTTGATTGGGGGTGCCAGCAAGGCTGCTCGCGCTCGGTTCCGCCAAGCTCGGCACCGGATTCGGCGCGTACACCGGCAACACCGCGCGCGGCGGTCGCGCAAGCCGGTGCAACTCGGCACGGTACACCGTGCCGGGCGCCGGCCAGCGCAAGACGGTGCTGCTGTGCGCGCCATCCGTCGTTGGCAGAGCGCCACTTCCGTCAACGCCGTAATGGGGCCACGTTGCCTTCCACCACAAGGGTGCCGGCGCGGGAAAAGCCGGCCAATTAGCCTGCCACCAACTCGGCTCAGGAGCGCCGCTTGGCGCGTGCGGCGCGCGCGGGCCCACCGAGCCATCGCGGATATCGGTCCAGCCGAAGCCTTCCTGGGCTTGATAGCGGGCCCCGCTAGCAAGCGTCCAACTGCCTTGGCTGCCATCTTCCCACCCGAGCCGTGATGACTCCTGAATAAAGCGGAATGCGCTCACGGCCGTGATCCGAGCCTGGGCGTCGTCGGCCACCACTTGATTGTCGAGCGCGTCAGACCGATTGCGCGACAAGAAGGCCACCGCCAGCACCATCAACATGCTAACGATGCCCGCGACCACGATGAGAATCACACCACTGCGGTTGGGATTACGGCACATACACGTCTCCCATCACGGCTGATCCGGTGCTGGCCGCGCTCTTGAGCGCCCACATCTGGCGCGCGCCGCGGTAGCTCGTGGTGGCTGGCGCACTAAAGGAAATTTCAATCACTCGTGCGGCATCGGGGTCAACCACCGTCACCTGCAGATAGGCCACTTCATCGCTGCGAATTCGGCAGCGCATCACGTGATTCTTCATGATGCTGGTGGTGCCCGCCTCAGCGGCGTTCAAACGCACATAAGGGTCATCGGTGTAGGTCTGCGGATGATGAATGGTGACCGAACCGTAAAAATTGCGCCACATCTGATCACCAAAGGCGTCCCAGGTCACGTGCTCGTCATTGCGCGAGCGCGCACCCCACGGAAAAATCGACAGGCGATCGAGCAAATGCCAGGGATCGGGCGTTCCATCCGGTTTGGTATTCATGCGGGTTCCGAGAAACATCGGTTCGCCACCAGCCTGGCGACCCATGAAATGAAAATCATGGCTGACCCAAAAACTACCAACGTTACGGTGCGCATCGCGGGTCGGCCGGTACAAGGCCAAGAGATAATCGGTACGGTTGGGCGCATCGACATCGCTGGCGGTGGGATACTCGATCCACACCGTCCGTGCGTTACTGTCAGCACTACCATCGGTCGCCGCCGCCACCAATTGCCCCGGCATCTCGCCCTGATTGAAGTTGACCGCGTCGGCGTCAACAAAGGCTCCGGCAGCATTACGATTGGGCCGCTGCAGCATGCTCTGCGTGCCGCGCGGCAGATATTCAGCCACCGCATACAAACCGAGTTGCTTGAAAGTCTCAAGCATCAGCCCAGGCCGAGCCGCCGCCGCCGCCTCACGCGGATCAGCGCTGCTCGGATCCATTTCAACATGGCTCACAAGGCTGTAATCGCCAAAGGCGTGACGTGGCGTCCAGCCATAGGGCATGCCGGCTTGACCACGCTGACTATAAAGCGCACCACGATACGTCACCGGCTCCAGACCCACGCCCGGCACCTGGTACGAATGCGCCAGGGAGGTAGCGGCATCAATGTTGGCTGCATTGCCGTCGCCATCAGAGGCGTAGGTCCACACCATGGTTTCGCCATCTTCTATGCCGCGCGATATCGGGCGCGGCGTGGCCATCAGATAATTGCGGCACCAGCTGCGCCGGTCGTGAGCCTGAACCCAATTGGGGTTATGGCGTGGATCGGACGCGCTCAGTTCGACGCGCTTGAAGGGGCGCTTGTTCCAGTGCACGTCGAGCGGATCGGCCACCGGCCCCCAACTGCCGTCGAGCCGCTTGCCCACTCCGTCGTAATATCGACGCGGGTTACCACTGCCATCAACCACGGTACCGGTGATGTCACCGAGCGCGTTATAGCCCTTGAGATAGGGCCAGTGCGGATTGGCCTGGCTGTTCCAATGGTCGGCATCGTCAAGCGCGAGCAAATAGCCATTGCGCAGCAAGTCATTCTGCTCACGCAACTGGCCAACCTGACCAATAGCCGCTGCCACCGTGGTAAAACTCTTGGTGGCAACCAACAATACCACAATGCCGAGTGACACCGCAATCAGCAGTTCGATCAAGGTAAATGCTGGGCTGCGCGCGGCCATCAGTTGCGCACCGCGGTGGCAAGCACCGGATCGTAAACCAGGAAGCGCGCGACTTCGGTGGCCATCAGGCGCTCGCCAGCGGGTACCGAGCCACGGCTGAACACGGCGTCACCATCGCGATCCGCGCCCCACTGACCGACCATGAAGTACTCGATGCCTTTATTATCGTTGCTACCTGCGTTGTAACCCTGCTCCCACCACGCTGGGGCGCTGGTCCGCAGCATACCACCAGGACTGTAGGAGTAATCCATCTTGCGATCACCCAAGGCTGCGAAAGCCGCCGGCTGGGTCCAATTCACCGTCGTGCGATTGGGGTTGCACCAGGTGTACTGGACCTCGGGGTTGCCGCCAAAGGCGCCGCTAAAGTCAGCGAGCCGATTGACGTCGACCATGGCCGATGGTGCGGCCTCAAAGTCTTCATAGCCCATCCAGTCAACCGACCAGAACACCAACTCGCGACTGCGCTCGGCCGGCGTGAAGGGCCGAGTCAGACCATTGCGCGCTGCCAAGGCCCCGGGGTCGCGTTGTAACAGCGCTGCGTTGCGAGCATCCCAGGCGCTCCAGTCAGCAGACCCGTGGTAGTAGGGCGGCGGCGCGAAGGCGCTGTCCATCGGCATGACCCGATACACGGGTTCGCCGCTGCGATGGCTGCCGGGTTCAAACGCGATGGTGCCAGCCCACGCGATGCTGGGCCGACGAGCCTGACCAGACCCATCGAATAAATCCCACTGAACCAAGGGCTTGTCCATCATATGCGCTAGGTTGGTGGCCGCCGGCAAGCGCATGTCATTGGGATCGGCATGGGTGCGCGCGGTCACGAACCCGACCATTGTTTGATAGGCATTGCGCGCCATCTCAGCGTCGTCCCAACCGGCCACACCATTGCCGATGTCGCCTGAACTGGCATAGCGTTGCAGCCGCGGTTCCCAGCTCGCGTCAAGCCGCGCCGCAAACAAAACCGAGCGCGACTCCTGACGATCAGCGTAAGGCGGCGGCATCGGGTTGCCTGGATAGAGCAAGGCCCGCGTTCGCGTGTTGGCGTAGGCTGCCTGCAAGTCGGCCGGGGCCACTGCGTTCCATGCGGCAGCAAAGTCATTGAGGTCGGCAAAGGGCAGGAGGTTCACATCGTCACCGGGGCGAATCGTGCCCTTGGTCTGCTGGAACGGCGGCTTGTAGCCAGTCACCAGCATCGCCGCGTGGGCCAGGTAGTTGGCTGCGTGCGCCAAGGCCGGGTGCACCAAGCGCGGATCAGACGGCGCCGGCACCACCTCGGTTAGGGGATCGGGCGGCGTGCCGCCCAAACCGCTCGCGGTCCAAGCTGAGCGCCACAACGCGAGCGCCGCCTCACGATACATGATCCGACGCAACAAGGGCGGCACGCCGTATTGGGTGCGCGTTGGGTCTGCGGTCTGATCGTCGATACCGATCAGGTCGGTGCTGCCATTGCTTGAGCCCGGCCGCCCCACGTGCGTGGCGAGTTGGTATTCGATCCGGTCCCAATGCGCATGGTGCAGTGCCTGCGCGAAGGGTAGCGTGGTAGCCCACACGGCGCGATCGGTGGCATTGCTATTATGCGCGGCCGCGGCCGAATAGGCCCACAGGCGATCTTGATAACTCATCGGTGCAAAGGGGTAGAACTCATAGGCCGGCCACGGCAGGTAGGGATACGCTGGCAGGGCGTTCTGCTGCGGGTCGCCGAGCACGCCAAACACCAAGCGTTGGAGTTCATTCTGCGACCGGTTGCCACGCCGGGCCGACGAACTGTTCGACTGGCCAGCGCCGCGGATCGCCACCGGCTTGAGATAAAACAGTGCGCCGCCGCGATCAAGCAGCGCGCCAATCGTATCGCCCGGCGCATCAAGGCGGCGCGCAATCGTATCTGGCAGCGGTAAGGACATGCTGTCGAGAGTGGATAGACGACGCTCGAGATCGAAACGGTACGCCGCCGTATAACCGCTGGTATCGCGGAGGCGGTCGGCCACTGACAGCGTTCCACCGATATCGATGCGGCCGCCAGCGGTCATGTCGTCACTCAGGGTAAAGGTATCTACCACCTCCAGGGCCTTGGCACTGGCCAAGGTCTGAAAGCGGATCCGCTCCTGGGCCGCAAAGCCAGACGGCAATATCGCCACCGCACTGAGCGCCGCCAACACCAGCAGCAACACACTGAACAAGACTTCAGCGAGGGTGAAACCACACCGGCTCATGGTGCTCGACACGTTCTACAGATCATCCGTTGTCATCAGCCCAGTACCGTAAATCGCAATCGCCACCGCCACTTTACCGTCAGGAGTCTGAACGCGTAGCCCATGGTCTTCATCGTCGGTACTCGGCGCCACCAGCTGCGCGCCGACATCGTAGCGCCACGCACTGGGCAACTGGGCAGCCACCGCCGGATTAGCTAGGCCCCATACGTCACTCAGGCTTTCCGTAGCGGTACCCACCTCCACCAAGCCCGGGTTAAACCCACCACTACCCAAGGTCGTCACGGCACCAGTGCCGGAATGGTAATACCAAGCCAGTTCACCATCGAGGGCGGCTGCGCCGGCCATGATGACCACCCCTGCCGGTAAGGCGACTTTGCGCAGAGGCGCACCGTCTTGGAGCAGCACCCGCGCGCGCTCGTTGGCAACCCCATCACTGGCAGCGCCCTTGATCAGCGCGACATAGTGCTCACTGCCCTCGCTCACCACCACCACGCCGTAGCAGGCGCCATGCGGCTGCACCGGCGCGGTGATCGCTAGGCGTCGAGCTTCACGCGCCACGTCAACGATGCCGCTGACCGCGCCGTTGACTTTGCCTTGGCGCAGAGCTGGCAGCACCGTGGGCGTGATCATCCCGGACAACAACGCGATGATACTGATAGTGACGGTCAACTCGACAGCCGTAAAACCACTGCGCATGCTCATGCGTCGTCTCCCCACGAGGTCAAGTCGTCACCCGCGCCAAATTGATCAACACCGTCTGAACCAAGACTCCAGATTCCGAACCCAGCGCTGCCAAAACGAGCACCAAAGCCTATCCGCAGCGGCCGCCCCCAACTGTCGATGACCCGACCGGTGGTCTCGTCCACCTGTCGGCCTGTCAAATCGATCCCCAAGCTCCACACACCGCGATAGCCCAAGTGCTGGGCCAAATCGTTCAGGGTGGTTCCGCTGCTGCCGCGGGCCGCAAGCAGACTCGCCTCGCCACCAGCAAGGGCGGCAGCCAGGTCGGGATCCCGCCCGGGCAGGCCATCAAGCACACCCCCGCCATCCAGATCACCCAGTGGCCGCCCCGCACATACCAAGCCAGCACTACGCTCAGCAGGGCTACTCGGCAGGCTCAGGCTATCTTGGCCATAGGCAGCCAAGGCAGCAGTGAGCGCGTCTATCGTCAGCTGGCTGCTGCGGACCCGGCCCGATTCCGCCATGGTACTGTAAGTCGTTATCGAAATTCCGCTTAGGGCAATGATCACACCCAGCACCACGAGCAGTTCAACCAAAGTGAAGCCGGCCCGCGCAGAATGAATCTGATCACAAGAATAAGCACAGGATTGACCTGATTGTGCTGCATAACAGTGACGTGAGAGCGACGACATAGTTCGCCTAGAGTACATTTGGTTCACCGAGCCAGCAAGATGAACCGAACAGTGCCGGCACCGAACCCATCAACGGGTGGTTCACCCCGTTTGGTTCAGGTGTCCGGGCCCCGAAGTGGCGTCAGCGCCCACCATATCCGGAGGCCCCAGCTTCCTTCACAACGCCTTGTATCAGGAGTGTAATCGTATTAGGCTGGGGCCTCCCCTGTGGGGTTCGTGCTGGCGGTGCAATTCACTGCCATCCTAACACGGCCCCATCCCCCCTTCCCGGGAGGCCGCTCATGCTTCGCAGGCTCTCACCCACCCTCTGCGCCCTGGTGGCCACTCTGCCCCTGGCAGCGGTAGAGCCAGCCGCACCCGAGCCAGGAGTCGATGTCACGATCGATAACAGCCTGGCCCTGGATGACGAACTGTTGCTGTTCCAAGAACTGCCGGTGGTCATCAGCAGTTCACGCCGCGAGACCTCGGTCAAATGGTCGGCTACGCCGGTGAGCGTGATCGATTCCAACAACATTGATCAAAACCAGTTCGCGACGCTGCCCGAAAGCTTCCCTTTCACCCTCGGCATGGATGCTCTCCAGATTGACCGCAACCGCTTCGCGATCGGCGTTCGCGGCCTGCACGATTTCTACAGCGACCGCGTCCTGAGCCTAGTAGACGGTCGCCCGGCAGATAACCCCATCTTCGGCGGGCCCGTGTTTCAT
>JAQIBG010000168.1 GCA_027859175.1 Planctomycetota bacterium
TCCAGCCGGAGCTCGCCCATCGGGAGGTAAATGGTGTGAGCGCCACTGTCGACGATGTTCTGGTAGGCCTTGAGCCAATTATCTGGTCTTAGGTCATCCTTGGCCTGGAGCGCGAGTGGCGCCTGCCATGCTTGAGGATCACCCCAGGGGACATCCGGCGTGTCAACGATGGGCAGCCTGAGGCTGTGCTCGAGCGTGGGTTCAAACAGGTGTCGGCGTTGGTTGGCCCATTCGATAATGATGGGGCCTTCGGGGCTTTCAGCAATCGCGGCGGTGCACGAGGTGGCGTCGAGATTGCGAATGAACACGCCGCCCTGGGGGCTGACCGCCACCTGGGCGTTGCTGATGCGAGCATCGATCAGGGCCAGGGTTGAGCTGCTGGAGCCGTTGATGCCAACGTAGCTGGCATCAATGGTGACGTCGCGGGCGAAAATCAGGCTGTGTTGATTGTAGATCCCGACCTCGGCCTGCTTGATGGTGATGTGCTCAAAGGTCATCGATTGGCCGTACTTGGCGTAGATGCCGGTTTTAAATCCGCTGACTGCTAGGTCGTTGATCAAGAGCGGGCCATTATCGCCAACCGCGAGGTCGAGTCCGCGCAGGCCAGAGCCAGCGCCGGCGGTGAGGGTGACGTGGTGCATGCCGCCTTGGTTTGACGCCATGAAGGCGCAGCCAATTGCTCCCGGATTGTCAGCGCCAACGTCGATCGTGAGATTGCGCATGCCATTGCGAAAGGCCTGGGCGATACCCCAGCTGATTTGAAACACGGGCTTTGGGTTTTTAGGGTCGGCAAAGGCCGAACTGCCGTCTTTGAGTTTGATGATGGTGCCGGCACGACTCTGGCCCTGGAGAATGCGCCGCGCTGGCGCCGAGCCCTTGCGCTCGGGTACCCGCAGGGGCTCGGAGATCAGATACGTGCCGTTGGGGATGTAGAGGAGGCCGGTGCCCTGAATCGCCCTGCGCAGAGCTTCGGTGTCGTCGTGGACGCCATCGCCGATGGCGCCGAAATCTTTGACCGTGCGATAGCGCGCCTGATCAGGCAGGCGGATGTCTTCGGCAAACGCTAGGCCGATGGTGATGAGACTCAGGAGGATGATTCGCAATTGGGGCTACCTTCTCGACACGGGTGCCAGTTGGGTGAGGCATGGTGCTGCCTAGGCCGGGATGCGCTAGGGATTCACGTTTGGGCCAGGCTGGCCACAGCGTGGCACAGGTTTGGTGCTGGCTTGCGAATGGCGATGGCTCGGGCCGTGCCGGTGCGGTCCAATGCTGGACTCGGAGGGATAAACGATGAGTGGGCGCATTGTGGTGATAACAGGTGGTTACGGTGGTCTCGGCTGTGCGTTGGCGCGAGCTTTCATAGCGGCGGGTGATCGCGTTGTGCTGACTGGGCGTGATGAAACACGCTTGGCCACTGCGGCCGCTGAGTTGGGTGTGTGGATGTATCGCGCCCTCGACGTCACCGACCGCCAGGCCGTGGCGTCGTTGCGTGAACACCTTCAGGTGGCATGCGGCCATGTTGACGTGCTGATCAATAACGCCGGTCGCATGGGCGGCGGTGGTCCGCTGGAGGATGTCGATCCCGACGAGTTTGCGGCGATCATGGACGCCAACATCAACGGCCCGTTTTTGGTGACACGTGGCCTGCTACCCCTGTTGGTGGCCTCGTCGGCTGGGCTGGTGATCAATGTGGCGTCTACTTCGGGGCACCGGGCTGATGCGCACAGCGCGGCCTATAACGCCAGTAAGTTTGGCTTGCTGGGCTTTACCGAGGCGATCCGCAAAGATTTACGGCAGCGTGGTATTCGGGTGAGTTCTTTGTCGCCCTCGTCGATCAGCTTCAGCGACGATGCGCCCAGAGGCGGCAAGGGTGCACGCTTGCATGGCGATGATGTTGCGGCGGCGGCCGTGTGGTTGGCTGATGCGCCGCCACGCGCTTTGGTTCGGGATATTGAACTGTGGGCCACCAATCCCTGATTGCGGCCTTGCCTCCCGTGCAGCGGGCCCTTCGATGAAGGTGAGGAGGCGAGGGATGGACCGAATTCGTATTGGCCTGATTGGCGGCAAGCCAGGAGCCTTTATTGGCGACGCGCATCGCATGGCGATGTTGCTGGATGGCGAGATCGAGTTGGTGGCTGCGTGTTGCTCGTCTGACCCGGAGCGGGCGCGTGCGGCCGGCGTGGTGCTGGGCTTGGCTCCTGAGCGTTGCTATCCGAGCTATCAAGACTTACTGCGCGCCGAGGCGGCTTTGCCGCCTGAGCAGCGGATCCAGGCGATTGCCAATGTGACCCCGAACGCGGTGCATGCTCCGGTGGCCTTGGCAGCCTTGCGGGCCGGTTTCCATGTGATTGCTGATAAGCCCTTGTGTATGGATCTCGCCGAGGCTGAGGCCTTGGTGACTGCCGTTCGTGACACCGGCTTGGTGTTTGCGCTGACGCATAATTATTCTGGGTATCCGATGGTGAAACAGGCGCGCGAGCTTGTGGCTAGCGGCGCTCTGGGCGCGATCCGTAAGGTGGTGGTTGAGTATCCGCAGGGCGGTTTGGCTCGCGCCTTGCCCAGGGCCGTGGCCCAGGGCGACCTCGCGGCGCTTGAAGCGCTGCGGGTGCCGCAGAAGCGCACAGCGCGCTCGGCGTGCATGGCCGATATCGGCACCCACGCCGCACAGTTGGCCGAGTACGTAACCGGCCTGTCGATCGATCAGGTCTGTGCCGATTGCGATCCGGTAGTGCCGGGGCGCGAACTCGATGCCGATGCGCATGTCTTGCTGCGTTTGAACGGCGGCGCGCGCGGCATTTTGTTTGCCAGTCAGATTGCGGCCGGTGAAGAGAACCCCTTGGCAATTCGCGTGTGGGGCGAAGCCGGCGGCCTGCGTTGGCGCCAGATGGAGCCCAATACCTTGGAATTGCGCAAGCCGGGTGAACCGATCCAACTGCTGCGAGCCGGTGGGGCGTATAATAGCGCAGCGGCCAAGGCGGCGACACGGATGCCGAATGGCCATCCCGAGGGCTATATTGAAGCCTTCGCCACGATCTACCGCAATGCGGCGCGGTGTATTCGGGCCCATGCTGCCGGTGTGGCGCCCGATGCGATTGCCGCCGATGTGCCCAGCGTTGCCGACGGACGGCATCTGATGGCGGTGGTGGAGGCCGTGGCCGACAGCGCGGCTGCCAACAGTGCCTGGACGCCAGTTCCGCGCTTCGACTAGTCTTGTTTTGACGTCTACGCAAAATTGCGGCTGGACCGTCAGGCGCCTTAGGGTAAACGTTTTTACATCACCCCAGTCTGGAGTCTTTTGATGCTACGCTGTGCTCTCTTGGTGCTCATGGCGGCCGTACTGCCGCTCGCCGCCGCCACCGTCGACCTGTTCCCGGCTACCACGCCCGAGGGTGCTGGCGTGCCAGCTGGGTGGGTGGTCAAGCGTGACTGGATTGCGACTCGTGTGCGCGTTGAGGCTGGCCCAAGCTTGGTTGTAGCGACTGCAGACCCGCAAGATGTCATGGCCAATCGCCGCGTGCCGGTGCCCAAGGGCTCGGGGCCAGCGATTCTGCGTGGCGTCATCAGCATCAGTGATCTGGTTGCCGGGGCAGAGTCGTGGCAGAAGCCGCAGGTGCAGGTAGCCGCCTTCGACGCCGCTGGTGCGGAGATCAAGGCGATTCGTACTGGCACCAAGTTCGCCGGCGCGGTGACCGATCAGGCGCTGGAGCTTCGCATCGATGTGACGCCGGAGGTGGCCGAACTTGAGATCCGCATCGGCTTTCTCAAGTCGTCGGGGCGCATTGCGGTGCGTGAACTGACGCTGTCTCGGTAGCACTGGTCAGCGCGGGCCAGGCTGATGGACAGCATTGGCTTGGCCCGATGGTGAATGCAGGGCGGGTCTAGCGACGATGCGTGCGGGTGGTGATGGCGTCGTTGAGCGGCGAACTGGCGAGGTCGACCGTTTTGATCGTTGGCCGTTCGCGCTTACGATCGAAGGCTGGGCAGATCAGCAGGCACGCGGCGAGGCAGGCTGCCATGCCGATGAATACCGCAATGCCGACGCTTTGAATCGCCGGGTGACCGGCAAAAGCCATGGCGCCAACGCCAGCCAAGCTGGTGGCGGTGGTGGCCAAGATCGGCGACATTGCGTGGCTGCGTAGTTCAGATCGCGACAGGAAGATGGCATCGTCAATACCCACGCCGGCTACAAAGGTGGCTACCAAGATGTGGAGCGCGCTCAGTTCGAGCTGGATATGGCCGAAGATGCCGAAGGTCCACACCACGGCGATGGCCGGCGGCAGGATCACGCTAATCGTGCGCCGCGTGTTGCGAATCATCGCGACTAAAACAATGATCATCACCAGGGCGACCCAGAATCCGAGTTGGCGTAAAGAGTCTCCCATCGCGTCGACCAAGTGGTGACCAAGCAGGCGCCGGCTAGCGAGCCACGTGCCGTCATCAGCGCTGGCGATTTCAGTGGCGATGGCGGCGAAGCGCTCGGGGTCATCCACGGTGAGCGGGCTCACCACCTGCCAGCTGCCGTCTGGCTGTTCAGACACCAGATCGTTGAGGCGGTTATCAAGTGGCGTACCACGCCAGGTTTCGCGCGAGATCGGCGGACATTCGAGGCGCCCGTAGCTGGCAAAGCTGCGACGGAACGGGCTGGCACGTAGGCCGGCTTCGCGTGCGGCGACTTGCAGATCGGCTGCGAGTTGGCTTGAGTGGGTGCGCCAGAAATCGGTCCAGGCGCGCAGGCGCTGGGCCTGAATGTTCGGTGGCGGCAGCAATAAATCAGCCGCGACTGGCGGTAGGCCGGCGCGCTCTTTGGCTGCGATCAGGTTGCCGACGGCGGTGTCGAGGTCTTTGGCTTCGGCGACCACGAAGTGGTTGCCGCTGAGCAGACCCCAGCGGGTGCGGAAGGCCGCGAGGTCGTCGCGGGTTTCTTGGCTCGAGCCGTCGAGGTCTTGCGGGTCACCAACCATGCGCAATTCGAGCAGGCCGGGCACGGTGCCGATGGTGATGGCAATCGCCAGAGCCAAGCCCCACCAGCGTTTGGTGGCAGTGAAGTCAACCAGGGCATCGGAGGTGGCGCCCCAGGGGTCGCGACGTTTGCGGCGACGCAGGATGCGCGGCAAGACCATGGTTGCCGTGAGCACGGCGAAGCCGAGGCCACTGACGACAAAGATGCCGAGGGTACGTAGGGCATCGACGTTGGCGGTAAGCAGCACCAAGAAGGCACTGGCGGCGGTGATAAAGCTCAGGCTCAAGGGCTTGCGGATCATGTCAGCGATGCCGTCGCGGGCCGCGCGCGTCATGTGGATGCCGTAATCAACCGCGATGCCCAACATGCCGGCGCCGAATCCGAGCACCATCATGGGGACCGATTCGCCTTGGATCAAAACCACCACGGCGGTGCCGCCAATGAGGGCGGCGATGGCCGGCATGTGCAGCGCGAGCAGGTCGCGCGCGCGGCGGAACAAAGAAAATAATACCAGCGCAATCAAGACCAGGCTGATCGGCAGCGTGACCTGGAGGTCGCGCCAGATTTGCGAGTAGTTGTCGTTGAAGTGGCGGTAAGAGCCAATCGCGCGGATCGTTACCTCATGCTCGTTGAGGGCGCGCTCGCTGATCTCGTTGACGGTGCGCATCAGCGCGGCGGTGCGATCGCTATTGCCGGGGGGGTGGTCAACTTGCAGCAGCAGGGCGAAGAAGCGGCCGCTGCTGTGGCGCAGGATGCCGTCTTCGGTGGTGTCCATGCCGGCCTGGCTGAGTTCGCCGCTGAGTCGGGTGAGCACTTCGGTTTCAAGGCCCAACAAGTCACGATAAACAGCTTCGCCGTAGATAAGGTTGCCCGGTTCGAGCAGAAACGAACTGAGCTCACGTAGGCGCTGGGTGAGCGCCTTGGGCTGCATGCGCTGCTCCATGGCGGTGAGCATGGAGGCGGTGGTTAATACCGGGAGGTGCTCGTAGACGCGGTCGGTGAGGCGAATCGCGGCCGCGGCGCTCGGCGGCGCCTGCGGCCGGGCGCCGACGCGTTCGAGTTCGCGGGCGGCATCGCGCAGCACGGTGATGGCGGCCTGCGAGACATCGCTCTCGGTTTCAAGAACGAGGATCTGCGCCGCGCTGCGGGTTTCAAAGAAGCTAACTTCGCGGTCGAGGTTGTGGTCACCGCGCGGAATAACTGCGTGCAGACTGGGGTCTGGCTTGATGCGCGTGACAACCGATAGGGCAGCAATAAGGAGGGCTACCCACACCGTCACGGCGACGATGCGACTAAAGGAATTCATCCGTCTCCGTTAGGTGCGCCCTGGGGCCAACAGCTTGGTGTAAAGCATCAGCCTGCTAGGGCCCGGCGAAGCGTGCCGCGGCCAGATCGGTGGGGCGCTCGGGCACATCAAACTCGTAGCGGGTCAGATCGCCGCCGGGTGCGGAGATGATCAACTCACGCGGGGCTGACAGGTCGTCTTGGAAGGCGATCCGAATCTCGGTCACGTAGCGGGTCATCTCCTCATCACGGGGGCGCAAGTGCACCTTCGGCTCGCCGCTGGGGTCGAGCGTGATGGTAAATAGTTTATCAAGGGTGCGCCAATCGCCCGTCAGCATCGCATTCATCTGGCCCATCAGGGCCTGACTCGCCGGGCCACCGCGAATGGTTTCGCGTTCGCCGCGCGCGTTCCAGCGTTGCAGGCGGTCATTGCGCAGCACCAACACCGAGCGGCCGGTAAACTCCCAGCGCACCGACGATAGCGGGCGGCTGATTTCGAGCACGCCGGCCGTGACCACAGGCTGGTCGAATAGTTCTAAATCCTTGATCTGTCGAAAGGTAACGCGCAGATGTTGGATTTCGTGGGCGGCGGCGGTCAGGTCGGCCAGGGCAAAACGCGACTGCGGCTCGCTAGCGGCGAGCGAGCAGACGGCGGCCAAGATGAGAACACAGCGCAACACGGCCCAGCAGGCTAGCAAGTGGGGCGCTCTTGGCCAGTCTGGGCTGAGTGCGGAGGCGGCGTAGCGTCACCCGCTGTCGGGCCAAAACCCAGGCCTGCGGGGCCCAGGCTCAGGGCCTCGCTGCGCAGGCCTGCGGCTTCGATCTGCGGGCACAGCTGTTCGAGGGCCTCGGCGCTGGGGCTGGTGTCGCGCGGATGACAAGGCTCGGCGCCATCGTGCAGGACCAAGATAGCGCCCGGTGCGATGCCAGCCGCTAGGCGCTGGGCGACTTGCGGTGCGCGTCGGCTTCCGGTGTCAAAGCCGCGTCGGCTCCAGGTCACCGTGTGCAAGCCACGGCGGCGAATAGTTTCGGCCACCAGGGGGTTCTTCAAGCCCATTGGGGGCCGCCATAAGCGCGGCGCTGGCGTGCCCGTTATGTCGGCCAGCGTGGCGGCGTTGGCGTCGAGGTCGGCGCCGAGGCGTTTGAGGCCCCAGCAGTTGAAGCTGCGGCCATGGCTGTGGCTGTGCAGGCCGAGGCTGTGCCCCTCGGCTAGAATCCGGCGCACCAGTGCGGGCTGGGCCGCCGCGTTGTGGCCGATGCAGAAGAAGGTGGCGCGCCAGCCGCGCGCGGCCAGCACATCGAGGATGCGTGGCGTGGTGACCGGATCGGGGCCGTCGTCAAAGCTTAGGGCGAGGCTGTTGCCTGCCTGGGCAACGCGCCACGAAACGGGCAGGTACCAACTACTGCGCGGATTGACGGTGCCCCAGGTGTGGAGGCCGAGAGCCAGCGCCGCGAGTGGTGCCGTGGCTGTGAGATTGACGCCAATGGCGGTGGCGATGACGACGGCAGTGACGGGCACATCGACCCAGAGGTGCGGGCGCAGCATGATCAGACCGCCGGGCCACACCACCAGGCGAGATGGTCGAGGCCGTCGCGTTCGCGCAGTTGGATGGCCTCGTCTGCGGCCAGGAGGGCAGGCAGGGCGGCCAGGGTTGCCGTGGGCCACCAGGCGCCGAGGAGATCGCCGGCGCAGGAGCGCAGTTGCTGCTGAGCGGCGGCATCGCGCGCCAAGCGCGCTTCGCTGCTCCCAAGGCCGCCGCCATCGAGGCAGCGCGGGGCGGGGTGTTCGCCACTGCGCAGCACGCGGCCGGGCCCGCTCGCGCGTAGCACGGTTGCACTCATGCCGCTGCCGATGGGCCAGCGACTCGGGCTCAGTTCGGACACGACTTGGCTGCTCCAGGGTGAATGGCATTCGCCGGCCAACAGTAGGACGGTGTCGCAACGCCCGGCATCCAATTGCAGTTGCGCCCAGCGTAGCGCCGCGAGACAGCCGGTGCCGCCTTGGCTTAGGGTGGTGCAGGGGCCATGCAGGTCGAGCAGTTGGCCGATGGCGCCAGCACTGCCATTGTGGACCGAGGCGGTGAAGGGGGTCGGACTCGCGCCCTTGTCGCCGTAGCTGAGCATGCTGTCGACGAAGCGTTTGGTGGCGTGAACCGCCCCGTAACTGGTGGTGAGCACCAGCGCGGTGTCAGGCCCGAGGCGCTCGCGTTGCTGAAGGCGGTCGATGGCGGTGCAGGCGAGGCGCGTGAGTGGGTCGTGACGTCGCCACGCTCCGGCCGGAATCCAAGCAGCGCGGCTGGGCTCATGATCAAGGGCCACGGCATGGTCGCTCAGGCGCATCGTTCGGCGCCTCCAAACAGCAACGCGGCGTTGACGCCACCAAAGGCGAGGCTGGTCGAGCAGATGACGTCACCAGCAAGCGGCCGTGGCGTGGTGACCACATCAACGCATGTCAGGGGGGTGCCCTCGCTGGCACCGGCTGAGGCCCACGCGGTACCAGCTTCGATGGCCAAGCATGAACCAACGGCCTCGACAGCGGCGGCGGCTCCCATGCAGTGGCCATAGCTGCCCTTGCTTGAGGCGCAGGGCAGGGTTCCAAAGCTGGCCGCTAGGGCAGCGGTTTCGCAGTGGTCGTTGTCGCGGGTACCGGTGCCGTGAGCGCAGGCATAGGCGACATCCTGCGCGCTGAGTTCGGCGTCGGTGAGGGCGGCGGCAATCGCTTGCTGCAGTTGTGAGCCGTCGGGATCGGGGGCGGTGGCGTGGTAGGCGTCGCTGCGCAATCCCCAGCCGAGTAGGCTGGCTCGAATCCGCGCGCCGCGCGCGCGGGCATGCTCAGGGTGTTCGATCACCAGGGCGGCTGCGCCTTCGCCGAGAGTCATGCCGCTGCGCTCTTCAGTCAGCGGTCGGCAGCCGGCCGGGTCAACTACTTTGAGGCTGTGGAAGCCGGCCATGGTCAAGCGGCACAGGGCATCGGCTCCTACCACCACAGCGCTGGGGCACAGGCCTTGCCGGATCCATTCAGCGGCCTCAGCCAGGGCGCAAGCGGCTGATGCGCAGGCTACCGAGTGCGTGCTGCGCGGACCATGGCAACCGAGTTGCTGGGCAAGGCGGGCGGTAACGCGATGCGCTTCCTGCTGTGCGAAGGCAGCGTGAACCTGCTCCGGTTGGGCCAGGTAGGCTGCCTCACTTTCTGGCATGCCGCCGGTACAGGTGCCGAGGAGCAGGGCACAGGCGCTGCGATCGGTGAGTGCGGCATCGGTCAGGGCATCGCTGATGGCGCAGTGGGCGAGGGCGGCAGTGCGTGGTGTTGGCGTTGGCAAGACACTGGTGACGCGGCCCACCGGAAGCTCGGCGGCCAGGGGGAGTCTGGGGTCTGCATAGCACGCCAAGTGGCGGCTGGCGGAACCCAGGGCCGCGCGGTTGATATCGAGGCCACGGCCGGGGGCGGCGATGATGCCGAGGCCGGTGATGGCGAGCGGCGTGCTCATGTTTGGAGCACGCGCACTTGGCCGCTGTGGCAACGGCGGTGAATCGAGCCGAGGGCCTCGGCTTCGCAGCCGTGCTTGGCGGCGGTATCGAGAAGCACGTCAAGCACCCACGGTAGTTCGCGTGGATCATTGAGGAGCGATGGGCGGTGATCGCTCATCGCGCCAAAGAATGTGACGGCGCGTTGTTCGAGCCCGGCGGGAATCGAAACATTATTGGCGCGGGCGATGGCATCGCCTTCGCGCGTGGCTTGTAGGCACAGGCTGCGTAAGGCGGGGTCGTCCCACACTTCGCCCATGCTCAGGCCGGTGGCCAAGCACAGCGGGCCAACGGTGGCATTGAGGATGGTTTTTTCCCAGCGCGCCGCTTCGGCGTTGGCAACCAGGTCGACGATGATGCCGGCGTCACGCCAAGCGGCGATCACGTCAGCCCAGCCGGGATCGGATTGCTGGAGTACGAGCCGCGGTTGTGGCCCGGTGGCGTGAATGACGCCGTCAGTGTCTTGGTCGACACCGAGGAAGCAGGCGATGGTGTTGCGCTGCTGGCCGAGACCGTTTTGGGCCACAAGGCAGTTATCGGGGAGCGTGTGCCAGGGCGTATCTGGGCATCGGCAGCACACCAGGATCTGCTGGCGGTCACGCACCTGTGGGCTTGGAAGGGGGGCCCACTCGCGGACTTGGCCGTTGGGGAGTTGCACACGTTGACTGCGGACGTGGCCGCTTGGGCCAGTGATAACCGCTGCAGCATTCGCGGCCGCGCCGAGAAAGCAGCCAAGCAGACCAGGACCAAGAACCGTGCAGGACATGAGGGGCAACGGGCTTCCGAGGTGAAGCCGGGATGGTAGGCCTGCGGCGGCCACCACAAGGGGCCGCGCCCGGGGCCGTGGAGGGCTGCTGGCGCTGGTGCTGTTGTTTTTGCTGAGGGCACTAAGCTCTTGGAGTGACATCATCTGGCAACAACTGGGACGGGCGTAGCCGCGGCGGCGTAGGCTTGCTGGTGTTTGGCTATTGGGTCCTTCGTCGCGTTGGGTCGCGCGGGGCTCATCTGGGCAGCTTGATTGGGGCGGTGCTCGCGGTGCTGGTGCTGAATCGGCCCCGTGCCGGTTTGTTGGATTACTGGCGGCGGCACCGCCCTGGATCCAGCAGGATGGACGGCTTGGGTTTCGCGTGGCGGCAGTTTGCCAGTTTTGGCCGCATCGTGTGCGACCGTGGCCTAGTTTATCTCGAGGGCATGAAACTCCGTTTCGAACAGCGCGGGGCCGACCGTTTGGGCCAGGCCCTGGGCTCGGGCAAGGGCTGCATCTTGCTGTCGGCCCATGTCGGTAATTGGGAGTTGGCGGGTCGCCTGCTCAGCCGCTATGCGCCTGGTGTGCCAGTGAACCTAGTGAAGGTTGAGAACGAAGACCCGCGCGAGCGCGCGATTGTAGACGCCGTTATGGGTGACCAGGCGCCGGCGGTGATCGATCCGCGTGACTCCATTGCCGCGTCGTTAGCGATCCGAGAGGCCCTCGATCGCGGTGAAGTGGTGGGCTTTTTGGGTGATCGGGCGCATGGCCAGCAACCGACGGCGGCAGTGTCGTTCTTCGGCAGCCCGGCGCGGATGCCGGTTGGGCCGTTTCAGGTGGCTCAGATGACCGGCGCACCGATTTTGCGCTGCTTCATGATGCGCCTTGGGCACGCGCACTACCGACTTGAGGTCGATCGTGCGATCACCGTGCCCCGGCCGCAGAGCCGACGCGCTCGGCGGATGGCGGTGGAGGCAGCGTGTGCTGAGTGGGCGGCGCGTTTGGAGTCACAGCTGCGGCGCTTCCCGTTTCAGTGGCATAATTTCTACCGCTATTGGGACTAAAGGCCTGCCGGCTCGTCTGGGCGCCGCGCGAAAACGGCGGCGAGCTCAGGCGGAATTTGCAGCAGCATCGTGAGCTCACGGTCGGTCAGTACTTGCTCGGTTTCCGCGATGGCGGAGAGGGCCCCGCTGGCCGTGAATAGCTGGTAGCGGTGGTAGAGACGCGGATGGCGGCTTGGAAACAAGGCGACTTCTACGCTGGCCATCTCTTCTGCGCGCAGCGGTTCACGATGCATCACCTGTGACCGCACCACCGGTGCGAATCGCCCCTGGGCACGCAGGTCGGGCACGCCAAAGCCAAGCTGTTCGGCCAGCAGGTGGCGTGCCTGTTCGCAGTAGGCGAGGTAGTTGCCGTGCCATAAGACACCCATCGGATCGCAGTCGCGAAACGCAATGCGCAGCGGGGTGGTGAGGCTGGCGCAAGCCTGGGTGGCATTGCAATGATTGGGGAAGGGCAGCTTCATTGCGGGATCACCGTGAGCACATCGAGCAGCAGGGCGCCAGCTGACACTGCAAGCCACCAGGTCCACCAGCCGCGGGTGCTCGCACACACCACCACCGCCAGCACGGCGTAAGCGATGGCACCAAACAGGATCGGAAGCCCGAGGATGGCCGGAATCGAACCGAGAATCGCGACGGCCAAGCGAATCCGGCGCCAGCGCATGCCCTCGCGACTGGAGGTCACGGTTTCATCAATCTCGGCTGCCAGCCATAGGGCGGGGAAGGCCAATACCGGCATGGTGACCGCAAGGCCGCACCGCAGGCACCAGCGCCACGGCGCCTCTTCCCACGAAAAGGGATCGATGCCGGCCGGCCGAAATCGCCAGCCAGCGCTTAGTAAGCCGATGGTGGCAGCGCCGCTTGCGGCCCAGCCGATGCGCAGATAGCCATCGAGGATCGGGGCGGTGACGGCCGCCATGGCGACCGGACGCAATTGTGTGGCCAGCAGGCCGAGGGCCACAAGCAGCGAGGCTGCCGCCACATAGGTAGCGCTACGGCGCCACCCAGCGACTCCAGAAGCGAGGGCACCACACAGGCACAGGGTGCCAGGGCCCAGCAAGGCGAGGACGAAATGCCAGGTGGCGCCACCCGGCGGGGTCAGGGTCATGCTGCTATGGTTGAGCGCGGCAGGCTAACGCAAGGTGGTGGGTTAGGAGACCTGGTCCTGGGTCCTGGGTCCTGGGTCCTGGGACGCCTGCAGGCAGGCTTAGGGTCGGGTCTGCCGCCCCGGTACCCCGCCCAATGAGCCTTTCGCGGCAGCGGCGGCTGTGCCCAGGGTCCAGGACCCACAGCGCCACCGGCGCGACCCCAAGACCGAGCTCCCTGGTGTCCAGCAGTGAGGCGTTACTGTGCCACCATGCGCGAGGAAGGTTGGCTGCGGGTTTGGGGGCTGATGCGAGCGACAGCCGCTTGGGCGGTGTTGCTGCTGGCGGCGCTTGTGTTCGCCGTTCCGGCGGTGGGCCTGGTGATGGGCTTGGTGGCTCCGCCCCTGGTGGCTGATCCCGGCACCGACCCGGTTCAAGAGGATGGGCGCATCGCTTGGGGCGCGAGCTATCGCGAACGCGTTGGTTCAATTGAGCATCTGCACCTCGTTGGCGACGCTGAAACCATGGGCTATGCCCATGGCGCCTTGATGGGTGAGCGCATTGCCGCCCTGGAAACCGACCTGCTGCGGACGTTTACCGAGTTGGTGCCGTCGTTCTTGTTGCGGCATCTGGTGCTGGGCTTGGTGTCGTTTAATAATCGCAGTCTTGCGCAGCACTTCACTGGTCGTGAGCTGCGCGAGCTGGCGGCAATGGGGCATGCCCATGCCCGGCGCAGTGATCTCTATGGATCGATGAGCCCTGGGTTCACGCGGGCCGTGCAGTACCACGCCTTGCACGACGCCAGTCAGTACATGATCGACAATCCTTTGGTAAACGCACCGCAGGTGGGGTGCACCGCGGTGGTGGCGCGCGGGGCGCGCTCGCGTTCTGGTCGGATTCAGGTTGGCCGTCTGTTTGATTTCGAGGGCGGCAACAGTTTTGACCTCGACAAGGTGGTGATCAGCTACGATCCGCAAGAGGGCCAAAAATTTGTGTCGGTAGTGTGGCCGGGGATGGTGGGTGCGGTGACCGGGCTCAACGAATCCGGGATCTGGATTAGCGTCAACTCCTCGGTGTCGGACAGCCATGCGGTATCGGGGCGGCCGGTTGTGTTGGTGGTGCGCGAAGCTTTGCAGTTTGCCACCACGCTTGATCAGGCCGCGCAATTATTCGAGCAAGCGACTTTATTTGTGTCGGCAAATATTGTTATCGTATCTGGTGACGAGGACGCGGCGCTTGTGGTGCAAGTGGGGCCGGGTGGTTCGTCGCGGCTGCCCTTGGACGGCGACAGCCTTGCTATAACCAATCATTTCCGCGGCCCAGCGTGGGACCAAGATGCAGCCACTGCGCGCCGCTTGCTTGAGGGCACCTCGCCCAAGCGTTTGGCCCGCGCTGAACAGTTGTTGGCTGCGCGCGTTCACGATAGCGCCAGCCTACTTGAGGTGTTGCGCAATCGACTGGGGCCAGACGGCCAAGACATCGGTTTTGGCAATCGCGGCACCATCAATGCCTGGATTGGCGCCCACTTGGTGGTGGCCGACCCGCGCGCGCAAATCCTGTGGGTCTGTGAACCGAGTCATGGCCTTGGACGCGCTTTGGCCTTCGGCATGGAAGGGCCACTCGACCTCCAGCCGCTGCCGGCCTCGGATGAGTTACTGTGGCATGAACGGGTCGCATCGCGCTTCGAATCCATTCTCGACGAAACCCGCGGCATGCTCGAGCGCGGCGAGTACGATCAGGCCGCGGTGGCTGCCGAGCACCTGCTCGAGCTCAACCCGAGCAGCTTCGCAGCCTACGAATGCGCCGCACTGGCGACCGCAGATCTCACCGAGCGCCGCCTCCTCCTCGAGCGCTCGCTTGAACTCCTGCCAGCCTACCCCGCCGACGAAGCCCGCGTCCGCGCTCATCTCGACGCCCTGAAATAACCTGCGCTGCGCGCGGCTGCAGGAGGGAGTCGAGGGAGTTGAGATTTTGAATGAGGGGCAGTCATGTTAAATTTATGGACCGCTAACAAGGCGACTAGCCTTCAACCCCTTCAAACCCCTTCAAATCCTCCTTCTAGACCTCGACTCCCTCGACTCCCTCCTGCAGCCGAGCGCAGCGGTCTAAGTTATTGCCAGGTCGGCAATGAAGGTGTCGAGCTGTCCTGCGATCGTGTTTTCGTTGAAGGCGCGTGGGTCGACCATGTCGGCTTCGATCATGATCTGGGGCATGCCGGCTGCGCGGTAGCCTGCTTGGCGGCGTTTGACGTAGCTGTTCCAGATGCCGCAGCTTTGATTCCAATGACTGACGATGCCGTTGCAGCCGAAGTCACGCGCCAGGCCGAGGGTCCAATCGAGGACCCACTGGCCGCTACGGTTCATGGTGTTCCAGGCGTAGCGTTCGCATAGGGAGCGCATTGCGCGGTCGGGGTCGAGCTCGAACCACCAGCTGTGAGTGTAGGTGCTCACCACCATGGCGGTGTTGCGTTCGGCGAAGAAGTTGGCGAGCCAATTTTTGCGCGGCCAGATGGGGATCGCGTCCCACAGTAGGCGGCGTTGTTCGTTGGGCACCGCGGCGACGCCTTCGGCAACGCGGGTTTCGAGTTCGACCACCAGACGCCGATAAAAATCGGTGCAGGGCTGGGTACCGCGTGCGATTACGATGGGCGCCATGGCCTGGAACGCGTCGAACATGGTCCACGGGCTGGGACGCTGCGCGCCGAGTTGCAGGCAGCGCTGCCACAGACGATTGGCGGCCGCGCTTTCGGCGGTGACGGCGGCGAGGCGGTCTTCATCGAAGCGGGTGCCAAAACGCTCGCAGAGCTCGGCAACCTGGCCGCGTAGTTCGGCTTCGAAGGCAACAACGGCTTCCGCGCTGTGGGCCTCGCCGCTGCGCAGGGGCGGGGCGTGGAGCACGAAGTGGGGGATGCTGTCGCCGCGTTCGGCGCAGTGCGCTTGCACGGCGTCGCCCCAGCGGGCAACCACCGAGCATTGGCTGTTGCAGGCGTAGAACAGGTCGGGCTTGGGCAGGCCGCCAATCGGCGAGTGAGCGTCGTTGATCAGGGCGCCGATGTCGGCGCGGGCGTAGCTGCACAGCTTGGGTGCGGTGTAGCCGGCCTCCTCAGCGCGGATGATAGCGTCGGCACTGTAGGGCTTGTCGTGGTTCCGCTCGGGCGAGAGAGCCCCGAGCATGGCGGCGTGGTTTTCGGGGTAGACCGGCATGATCCCGGCGGCCAGAAGTACCTCGGCTGGGGCAAAGGCCGAGCACCACGCCACGGGCATCGCCAGTTCGGCGACGTGGGCGTAGTGCGCAAAGATATCGAAACGGGTGGTGAGTTTGGGGCCAAGCATGCGTGCTCCAGGGTGGCGAGCTTTTGCTCGGGTCCAGTCTCTGTGTGCTGGACAGGCAGCGCCGTTCTAGCAGGCTGTTGAAATACACCAGCCTGCTAGCCACAAGAAAACCTTGGGCGACCTGCAGTCGCCATTTTCCAAGGTTTTCTTGAGGCGACTCTTTACCCAGGGGGGTCTGTAACCCCCCTTCAACCCCCCGCAGCCTGTATTTCAACAGCCTGCTAGGACCATTACCGTATGCTGACAGCCGAACACCTGCGCGGTTGCGGTGCCTGCGGGCAAGTCCAGACGATCCCGGGTCCGGGGCGTTGGAGCTGTGTGCGCTGTGGCCATCGTTTGAGCGGCGGCAAGCGCGTGCGTCATCGCACGGCGGCCTTGGCCTTGGCTGGGCTGATTGTGTATCCGATTGCGATCACCTTGCCGGTGATGCGGATTGAGCGTTTCGGCGCAACCCACGAGGCCGGCATTCTTGATGGCACCATGACCCTGCTTGCTCACGGCGAGTGGCTGGTGGGTATGGTGGTGCTGCTGGCCTCGGTGGTGTTGCCGGCCTGCAAGTTGATCGGCTTGCTGGTGCTGGATCTGGCGGCGGGCTGGCTGCGGCCGCGGATGCGGGCCCGCACCTGGCATCTGATCGAACTGAGCGGCCGCTGGGGCATGCTCGATGTGTTGCTGGTGGCAGTATTGGCTGCGGCGCTGAAACTGGGCGACTTGGTGGCGGTGGCCCCGGGCCCAGGTGCGGTGGCGTTTACCTTGTTGGTGGTGCTGAGCTTGATCGCATCGCTATTATTTGATCCGCACGCCCTGTGGGAGGATGCATGACTGTTCCGCAAGCGGTGGCCACACCGGAACGACGTGGCGTTTGGGTTATTTGGCTAGTGCCGGTGGTGGCCTTGGTGGTCACGCTGTGGCTGTGGGGTCGTGCGCTCGCTGATCGCGGCCCGGTGATCCACATCGTGTTTGACGATGCGCACGGTTTGAAGCTTGGTGATCCGCTGCGTTTTCGCGGGATGGATGCCGGTGTGGTTGAAGACCTCGACTTGGATATGGCCGAGGCCTCGGTAACGGTTGCGTTGCGCCTGCGCCGCGACGCCGCCGACCTGGCGCGCGGCGGCAGTCGGTTTTGGATCGAACGGCCGATCCTCGGGGTCGATGGGGTATCGGGCTTGGACACGGTCATTGCCGGGCGCCACGTGGCGGTGTTGCCGGGCAAGGGCGAGCCCTTGGCGCGCTTTGAGGGTCTGCCGCGGCCGCCGGTGCATACGCCCGACTTGGATAATGCCTTGGAGTTAGTGCTCGAGGCGGCGCAGCGTGGCGGCTTGGTGGCCGGAGCGCCGGTCTTGTATCGGCAGGTGCCGGTGGGGCGGGTATTGTCGACCGCGTTGGCGATCGATGGCCGCACGGTGGAAGTGCGTATCGCGGTGGGCGAGCGCTATGCGGCCTTGGTGCGCGCGGAGACGCGGTTCTGGCAGGTGGGCGGCGTGCAACTGGAAGCCGGCTTGTTCAACGGCCTGGAACTGAAGATCGATAGTCTGGCGGCCTTGGTGCACGGTGGCGTGGCCTTTGCGACGCCGCCACAGTTTGGCGACGCGGTTGCCACTGGGCATCGCTATCGCTTGTACGACGGCCCCAAAGCCGATTGGCTGACATGGGCCCCGAGCCTGCCCGTTGGCACCGAGCTCGGCGCTGTGATCGGCGAGCCGCCGCCCCAGCAGCGCTTGGCGCTGACCTGGACCGGCAGCGGCTGGTGGG
>JAQIBG010000247.1 GCA_027859175.1 Planctomycetota bacterium
GTGAATACGGCAGGTCAAACAGGATAGGTGGTTAATCAGGTCATGCCCAGCGCTGAGAGGTGATTGCGGGCTGCTGAGGGGGGCATGCCCATGCGGCGTGCAAACACGCGGGCGAAATATTTGGGGTCGTCAAAACCCACCATGGGGGCGACCACCGAGACGGCGCAACCTTCGGCCAAGAGTCGGAGGGCTTCGCGCAGTCGGACTTCTTGCAGGTAGGTGCTTGGGCTGATGCCAAAGGCGCTCTTGAAGCGTCGCGATAGTTGACTGGCACTCATGTGGTGGTCGCGCGCGAGGCCGGCAATGGACACGTCTTGGGCGAACTCGGCGTCGAGGTATTCGCGAATCTGCTCTACCAGGGAGTCGCCACGTTGCGTGTCGTCGAGCCATTCGAGCAGCAGGGCGGTTACGGCGGCCTCAAGCCGGGCGAGGCAGATATCCTTATCGATGTGATCAAACATCGGTGGCACGGCCAGCAGGGCCTTGCGCCATGCGGCGCTTGGGAACGGGCGCTGCAAGGGGAGGGTGAGCGGTACCCATGATGGCGTTGGACGGATCGCGCTGCGGTTGACGGGGCCGAGGTGGGGAAAGGCAAAGGGCATGGACCCACTCGGGACGGCGCTGGTGTGGTCCCAGTCAAAGTGAAAGCAGATGCGCTGCACGGGGCTGCTGAGCGGATGGGCGGCGCAGGCGATGCCGGGTGGCTTGAGGAGAGCTTCGCCGGGATTGAGAATGATGTCGGTGTCGCGGCCGGCGAAGGTGTAGCTGGTGCGGCCAGCGAGCAGGCATTCGAGTTCGTGGTCAAGGGCGACGCGCTCGCGCTGCTTGTAGTTGGGGCCCCAGCGCCCGGCGTGGGCGGCGGTGAGGCGTAGGCGGATGCGGCCGGTCCAGGAGCGATTCTCCTGCAGGCGATGGAGGAGGAGGGTCCGGCTGGCGCCGAGGGTGAGCTCTTGTACGCGCATGGTCTCAGTTTGCGTCTAGGGCAAGAAAATCCACCAGCCTTCACGCGCTTTGATTCATGGAGCGTGCTGTGTGCGGTGGGCGCACCCGTGCGCGATGAGGCCTCCATATCGCGACGATTGCCTATAATTCGCGCTGATTGGTTTCTCTCTCCTCCTAGGGATCGGGTTCGGGAGGGACCATTGCGCCCCTTTGTGGGCCAGTTTACGCATGCGGGATATGTCCACCTTCAACAAGAGCCTCGCCTTGCAGCGCTGCCCCCGAGGTACTATCATGACGGCCGTTATTCCGGAGGCCGCGATGCGCTTAGCTACTGTTCTAATGCCGAATGAGACTCCGTGATGGCGGCCTCGGCGTCAGGCGGCGGGGTGCGGAGTCGCTCTGGTGGCTTTACTCTGATTGAGCTTTTGGTGGTGATTTCGATCATCGCCATCTTGGCGGCCCTGTTGATCCCGGCCATTCAGATGGCGCGCTCAATGGCCATGAGTGCCAAGTGCATGAGCAATTGCCGCCAACTTGGGCTTGCTGCGAATACCTATGCCGCCGATTGGGAGGGGGCTTTGCCGTATCTGCCCAATAATTGGTTTGGCTACAACCCCAACGGCTGGAAGAGCCATTTTACTGGCGACTATTTTGCCGAGTACACCGATGACAACCCTGGGCGCCGGCGCGCTGTGTACCAATGCCCGGAGAAGCCAGAGAAGGATCGTGGCTACAGTTGCGCCCGCAATCGTACCGGCATGGAACCGCCCTTGATTGACTCTATCGATCAAGCCACCCAAACGGTCTTGTTCTTCGACACCAAATATTATGGCTACCCGTTCCCGCCAATGAGCGATACGCGCCCGTTCTGGTATAAAACCCCGCCACCGTATCCCAGCAGTGGCACGGTGACCTCGCTCGACAATCGGCATCGTGGCGGCGCCAACATGGTGTTTGTTGACGGGCACGTTGAGTATGTCCGGCAAATGGCGACGCAGGCCGACTACGGCGCGCTCTATCGTCTGACGCTTAATCGCTAGCTGAACTCGATCTTATGAAAATAAAGCAGGCTGGTGCATCGCACCAGCCTGCTTGCTGTTGGTCTCAGACCAGGTCGACCACGGCCTTGATGACCTCGCCTTTGGCGATGCTGTCGAAGACATCAACGCTGGCTTCACGCTCGTAGCGGTGGGTAATAAAGTCGGCCGGGTCAATCCAGCCGCGCACCAGCAAGTCGGCAATCCACGGCCAGGCGAAGTGTTCTTCGACCACGGCGGTGGTCCACTCGGGCGGATAGTGGTGCCCATCGGGCGGCGCGCCGTAGGCGCAGGCGCGGCCATCGGGCTTGCGCGCGGCGCTGAGCCCAGCGCACACGCCGATATCGCAGGTGGTGTCAATCACTACGTCGAGACCGTCACTGGCGGCGGCGAGTTGTTCGCTCCAATCGGGATCGCGGGTATCGATGGCAAGGTCTGCGCCGTTATGGCGCCCCGCGTCGAGGCGCTCACTGCGACGACCGAGGCCGAACACACGCGTGCCGGCGAGCTTGGCCCAACGCATGAACGACAGCCCCACGCAACCGGTGTCGGCAACGGCGACCTGGGCCCCACGGAGCGGCCCGAGGTGGCGCATCACGCTGGCTGTTTCAGCGAGCGTGATGCCGAGTGCTGCAGTGCCCGGTTCCAGCTCGCCCGGGATCACGACCTGGCGTTGGGCGAGGTAATCCTGGTCGAGGCTGGTGTCACCGTCGGCGTGCATGGCATGGGCATCGCGCACGATGCCGCGCTCGGCGAAGCCGCCGATGCCCACGCCCATGGGGCCGGTTCCTGGCCACCAGGCAACCGGCCGGGTGACGCGATCATTGAGCGCGAAGTTGCGCACCTTGTCGCCCACTGCGGTCACGCGGCCCACGGCCTCATGCCCGAGAACAAAGGGCGGCTTGGGTTGCCAGCCAAGTCGGCAATCGAGGAGCTTGCGATCGGTTGACGAACAGACGCCGCAAGCCTCAATCGAGACCAGGGCGTCGTAGGGGCCCACCTCGGGTTCAGCAATGTCTTGCCAGCTGCACGAGCCGGCTTCAGTAACCACCAATCCGCGCATCAGACAGCTCCTGTCCAGTCGAACACCACGCCAAGCACATCGCTATCGCGTTCGGCCATGCGACGGTAGATCGCTGGTGCCTCGCTAGGCGGCACCACGTGGCTGATCAGCGGTTCGAGATCGAGTTTGTGATAGCGCATCAGGTGCAGCGTTTCCGGAATCGAGCCAACGCCACAGCTGATCGCGATGTGCGGGCGCTTCATGTGGACGTGGTGGAAGTCAAAGCTGATTGGTTCGGGATACCAGGCTTGCAACAATATTTGCCCTTCGATGCGCAGCAAGTCGACCGCTTCGGTCAGAGCCGGCGAGCGGCCGGTGGTGTCAATGACCACATCGGCGCCACCAGGTTTGATGGCAGTGACAGCCGCGGCGAGTTCACTCGGGGCAACGGCTCGTGCGGCGCCGCAGACCTTGGCTTTGGCCAAGCGTTCGTGGTCGAGGTCGACAGCGATGATCACGCCGCCGGCCGCACTGGCAATCTGCGCCGAGCTTTGGCCGATCAGACCCATCCCGCATACCACCACGCAATCGCCAGGATTGATCGTGAGCATTTGCACGCCGCGCAGGCTCACTGCCGGCAATGCCGCCAAAGCCGCAGCTCGCGGGTTGATGGCATCGTCGAGAATCACCGGCTGATCGCCGGCGCCAATTGGTACCACGGCATGGGATACATGCGCGCCCATCCAGGTGTCGGTAGACGCTTCGGCCGGCAAGCGACTGGTGGTAAAGAGTACGCGCTGGCCCGGCGCATAGCCGGTTACATCGGCACCACAGGCTTCGATGCGGCCAACCGCTTGGTAGCCCGGAACGGTGGGAAATTGCAATTCTGGTCGCCGGCCTTGCAGGGCCCAGATCTCGGTGCCTTGGCTGATGCCGGAGTATTCGGTTTGGATTTGGATCTCGTTATCGCGCAGTTCGGGCAGGTCGTACTGATGCAGACTGACCTGATCGATAGCTTCGAAACGGATCGCCGCAGCGGTGGCGGTAGCCGTGGTGTTGGACATGGGACGCTCCTTGTGTGATCACTGATTATCGCGATCGGGGAGCGGCTCGGCAACCTGAGCTGTTTGCGTGGGGTGGACGAATTTGCGGTGGTGTCGTCTGGCAATTGGGCGGGCCCCAGTTGGGCTAAGGCATGTCATGAAGGCAGACACGAGCGACTGAATGCCGGCCAAGCTTCAGACTCATCGCTGGGTTGGCTACGGTTTGGGTTGCGGATAGCGCTGTGCCAGTGGGGCGCCCTCTGCAGTGTTGAGCCACTCGGCTGCGCCGGGAATGCTCCAGAGGGCTGCTGCGCCCTGGCTAGCTGCGACGGCATCGCCGCGAAGCAGACAGGCTCGCGAGTCTTGCCGCGCGAGGGCAACGAGGAGGGCGTCGCGGGGATCAAGGCCGCCGTCCTCATCACAGTAATCCAGTAGGTCGATCATCATCTGGGCGCGATCGGTGTCGCCTAGGAGGAGTCGGCCGTGGAGGAGCCCCCAACTACTCAATTCGGCGGGGCCATACAGGAGGGCTGGGCTATCAAGGCCACCGAGTTCACGAACCGCTTCCGCGTCCTGACGGGCGATGGCGAGGAGAATTTGCGCACGCAGGAGGAGGTGTGAGTCGATGTTGTCGTGCTTTTGATAAGCGGCGATGAGCAACTCGAGGTCGCGCGCGTCG